>CAZHHW010000087.1:0-14576 GCA_964532385.1 uncultured Gammaproteobacteria bacterium
CTTGCGCGGCGGAATAACTGCCGTAGGCGGCGGTGGCGATGAAACAGCCTTCGTTGGGCAGCGCGGGGAAGGCGACGACTTCTTCGGGGATGCCGGTCAGCGTGATGGAGTCACTGCTCATTGCCGCAGTGCCAAGGGCTTTACTCGCTTCGGCGGAGTAGTCACTCAGATGTGCTCCTGGAGTTTTATCCTGCACCTTGAGCGCAACGTGCAGGATGGACTGCTTGATTGCCGCAATCGCGAGCTGATACGTCACACCATTTTGGAGTCCGGATAAAGTATACGAAGATACATTTCCGACGGGTACCGTGTGTTCACTAACCGCACTGATGCCATAGTGGACTTCATAGCTGGTAGCATTATCCACCGGCTTCCAGACGAGCTTGAGTGACTGGGATTGCGGTGTTACAGAAATGAAATCCGGGGATGCGACCGTACCACTGGCAGAAGGAATTGTGCCTGACATGGCTACGCTTACAACGTTGCCGACATTGGACCCGGACGGCAAATTTGCTTCACTGCCGTTGTAGGGGAGGGCGCCGGTTTTACCTTCGAAGTAATAATGCAGATTGTATGAGGCAGTAAGGTATGACGCGTTGGGCTCCCACGATACGGTCACTTCAAAGAGGGGCGCAGCGACACTAGAGTCGCTGATCGCGACATTTTGCACCGGGAAGGGTATTGGGTCGGCATACACTCCGCCGTAGGCGCCAAGGTCGGCGGGAGTGAGCGGTGATTCATTGATGGCCGTGTCACTTCCGGTACCTTTGTTAATGGCCAGCGAAGTCGCTTTGAGGTGGAAATCACGATCCGCCGGTTTGACAAAGAATGGATCACCCGCAGTCAGGATGGTGGTATCGGACCCCATTTGGCCGGCGGCGTTCTCCGGCGTAAACAGGTTGTGGTCGATTCTTACAGTTTTATCTGTACTGGAAATCGCCGTGGTGTTGGAGGCGAAAATATTGTTCTGGATTGTAGTGCTGTTTGCAGCACGGCTAATTGCGAGTCTGTTCACATAGAAGGTGTTATTAGTAATCGTGCTGGCATCCGTTGTGTCCGTCGCATTCACGGCAGTACCGCCCGTCCCCAGATTGAATACATTGCCCGCAATAGTCACAGCACTGCCATTGCTAAGCTGAATACCGGTAGTGGAATCGATGAAGGTAAAGCGCGTGATCTGACAGTTCCTCACTCCAGCGCTCGTAATTACCGGCTTGGAGCTGTCGCGCGCCTTGAGAAAAGTCCGCGCCGTTTCCATACCTGTGAGTGTCAGTGTGATGTCTGCGCGCAGCGTGATGTTTTCGTCGTATTCATCCGCCGCCACATTGATCGTGACTATATCGTTCGCAGTTGCCGCGTCTATTGCCTTCTGAATAGTTCTGTAATCCCCATGAGGTCCGACGTTAAACGTAACGCTGTCCGCGAAAACACCCGCGTTCGCGCACATCAAACCCACCCACACGATTCCCCTCATGAGTCCTTTCATCTCAACCTCTACGATTTAAATCTTGAATACGGTATGCGTGCATGGCGCGGTAGGATAGCATCGCTACGGTATTTTTTCCGCACGCGCAGGTCCATAAATGCGGGCTTCGATCGGGACGTTGCACTCCATATCTGAACAAGCACGTGGGGACGTGATTATCAAGAAGGCTCAAGCCTTTGCTTGACGAAACAGCCCTGCAACCGCCAGAATTCCGCCCTTCGTTTTTCTCCATGGCTATGTAGCTCAGCTGGTTAGAGCGCGGCACTCATAATGCTGAGGTCGGTGGTTCGAGTCCACCCATAGCCACCATCCTTTCCGGACTTTCTCCCGGTATCGCGCGCCTTACCCGTAAAGCGGCGTCACTTCCGTGTATTCATTTAAGCAATCCGTGTATGTACGAAAGCGTACAGAAGCCTCCGCATTTAATTGTTTTCATCTGATCATCTGTATACGGATATTTGTCACGCGAAGACCGCGACTTAAAGTCAAGTTGCGGGACTTTACTCACCTAAAAAGGATTTTAATCATGACCAGATCTTATCTGCTCTCGCGTAATATGAAATGGAGCATCACAGGCGCGTTGCTGTGTCTTTCATCTACGGCTTTCCTGAGTTGTACCCACACACCACCTGCCGTCACTCAAATCGGCGACCCGCTGCCGGGCCTCACCGAGGCGCAATTCAGCCAATTTACCTTAGGCAAAACAGCTTTTCTGCGGGTTTTTGCGGCATCCGACGGCTTAGGTCCATTGTTCAATATTGATGGCGTTTCCTGCGGCGAATGTCACGAAGATCCCGTGGTGGGCGGTGTGGGCAACGAAGTGGAGTTGCACGCAACACGTTTTGTTCCGCCCAACAGTTGCGATCCGCTGTTTGAAACCGGCGGGCCGGTGGTTCAGCAAGACACGACCCCTTTACTGAAGGCCAAAGGGATTTTAAAAGAGGAGGTCCCTTCTCGCGCCACCAGCCAGGCGCAGCGCAGTTCGCCGCCACTGTTTGGTTTCGGCTTGATCGATGCCATCGCCGAAAAATCCATACTTGCCTATGAAGATCCCAACGACAGCAATCATGACGGAATTTCCGGGCGCGCCAATCGCACAATCGATGGGCGGGTAGGAAAGTTCGGGCGTAAAGCCGGGGTGGCCACCTTGTTTGAATTCAATGCCGGCGCATTTCCCGCCGAAATGGGCGTAACCACGCCGTTGTCACCAACGGAAGAGACTCTCAATGGCCGCCCGGTCCCGCCCGACACGGATCCCGCCGCCGATCCCGAGGTTGCAGCACTGGATATTCAGCAGGTCACCGACTTTATCCGTTTACTTGCTCCGCCACCGCCGAAGGTCCTCGCGGATCGCGCGGCTAAAGAACAAGTCGAGCGCGGTAAAAAACTATTTGCCGATATCAAATGTGCCGGGTGCCATGTGCCCGAGCTGCCGACGGGCCCCAGCGAGATTGCTGCCCTGGACCGGAAAAAGGTGGCGTTGTATTCCGATTTACTGCTGCACGATATGGGGCCGGAGCTTGCCGACATTTGTCTGGACGGGGCCACGCCTACGGAATTTCGCACCGAGATGCTGATGGGGTTGCGGTTCCGGGAAAAATTTCTGCACGACGGTAGCGCCGAATCGGTTCAACAGGCTATCGAGCGTCATGCGGCGGAAGCGAAGAAAGCACGCGATGCATTCGCAGCCCTCAATGACCAGGACAAGGAAGCGTTACTGGCGTTTTTAGATACTATTTAATGCGTTTCTCCGCAGGTATATCGGGAAATAACGCCTAACTCGCAGGAGTGGTTTATGAAAAACTTTTTCTTTGCTTTAGTGATATCCGTGATTGCCGTCAATGGGCAGGCCGAGCCATCCGCCGAGGTGGCGCAGTTAAAAACCGACTTGATCGGGCACACCATGGGCGGCCGCGAAAAAACCTGGAAATTCCAGTCTGTGGATCAAATCAAGGATCTGGTCATTACCAACACAACCGAAACCGGCCCCTTGCGCACCTACTTCATTACCCTGGAATTGCAGGATCCACGCGCATCCGGGAAGTACCGGGCGCAAGCCCAGGTGCGTTACAAAAAAGCCGACACTCAATGGGCGCTTCAGTCCGTGGGATTAACTTCGATGACGAAGATGGAATAACGCACGCCGGCAATGATTTGGAGCGGCGGACGGGTTTATTTCCTGTAAATATGAAGTCCGCCGCTTCACCTACCCTGATGCCAACACCCGGCAATATCGCTGCGGAATATTCTGTCAAAACACCCCTGTTTCGAGACCCTTCCCGCGGAATTTATAGAAATCTGCGCCGCAGTCGTTATTGCTATTGCAATATTATTGGTTATACTTGCAATATCAAGTTCGAGGGTGTACCGATGAAAACTTCAGTTGCTGCATCGGCGGAGCAAAAAAGTATCGTTCTGGGTAAGGCCCTGTTCAGAGCGGCAGAAGCTCTGGGTTTAAGACAAGCACATCTCGCTGAGATCGTAGGAAAAAGTGAATCGTATATTTCACGCATACGCTCGGGCGAGTGTCATTTCATTCCTGACTCCAAAGAATGGGAACTTGCCGCACTGTTCATTCGCTTGTATCGCGGACTCGATGCCATCATGGCGGGTGACGAGAAATCCACGCAGGCGTGGATGCGAAATCACAACAAAGACCTGGACGGCACGCCGGCGGAGCTGATCCGGCGCGTCACGGGCCTGGTCGATACGGTCACCTATGTTGACGCCTACCGCGCTCGCATCTGAGGTACGCAGAAAAAGCGGTGTCGTGTGGCGTGCGGTGGAGCACCAGCACACCGTTTCGACGCGCAAAATCGTCGACACCCTGGGTGAACAGGAATTGCTCGAAGAAATACTCGAGGAAAGCAAACCGCATTACCCACCTGAAGCCGAGTCTTTACATTATCTTCTCAAAACCCCGTTTCGCCATTTCCCACCCTATCCAAACGGGTCACGATTTCGCCGCGTACATTCGCGCGAAGGCGTGTATTACGCCTCGGAACAGATCCGCACCTCATTGGCGGAGTTCGCGCATTACCGCGTGCGTTTCTTCGACGCCTCGCCGGAAACACCCTTGCCGCATACCGATGCCCTGGTCACCGTCTTCTCGGTAAAATATGCGTCGTCGCATTGTCTGGATTTAACGCTGCCACCCCTGGCCAAAGATCGCGCCCTCTGGGCTCATCCCACCGACTACACCGCCACCCAGGAACTCGCCGATGTGGCACGCGCCGCAAAGGTGGATGTCTTGCGTTATGCCTCTGCACGCGATACCGCTGCCGGTATCAATGTCGCGCTATTGAGTCCTAAGGTTTTCACAACGAAAGAACCCACTGAACAGCAGGTATGGATGCTTTATTTCGCACCGGCCGAGACCAACTGTACGCGCACCGGGTTGATGGGCACCGAAGAACGCTGGACCTTTTCGCGGTAACACCAGGCAGAACGCGCCCGGCATTCACGATGCGGATCCGTCGACTACAATGAAATAGCCTGCCCGAAATCGGCTCTATTGCTTTAAGGGTGTGGTATCGGAATTTACAGTTGCCAAAATGCAACTCTATTATCAATACCAAATAATCGCTGCCGATATAGTTGCATCCCCTTATAGTTGTGTCCTCTATGCGAATCAACACCAAACCAAAAGCTTCCAAGCGCACCACCACTCCCGCTCGGGCGGTAAAGAAGCCGGCCGCACCCGCGACACCTCGCGTGCTTATCATTGACGATTCGAAGCTTGCACGGGCTGCCATTCGCATGGTGCTGGAGGGCGAGTTCGAGGTGGTGGAAGCCGAAGACGGCGAACAAGGCTGGAAAGTATTACGCGGCGACGACCGCATTCGCGTGGTCATCACCGATGCCAATATGCCGGTTCTGGACGGGTATGGGTTGATTGAACGTATCCGGCAAAATCCGGAAGAATGGCTGCGGCGTATCCCGATCGTCATGGTCACCAGCGCAGAAGAAAAAGCCGCACGGGTACGCGCGCTGGAACTTGGTGTTACCGACTTCTTCAACAAACCGGTTTATAAAACTGTCTTTCTCGATAAGGTGCGCACCCATGTGCATCTTGGCCAGACCACACGCAAATTGATCGATACATCCGCGGCGCTGGCCGTGGAAGGGGCCATCGATCCGGTCACGCACCTAAATAGTCAGCGCTATTTTCTGGAACGCATCGCGCAGGACCTGGCCTATGCGAAACGCCACTCGCAAAACCTGTCGTCGATTTTTCTGGAAGTTGATCAGTACGATGAGCTTTTGCGCCACTACGGCGACGATATTTCCGAACAGTTACTGTGCTGGGTCGCGGAACAGCTTAAAGAAACCGCGCGCACGGAAGATACCATCGCGCGCATGCAGGCCTCGCGCTTTGTCGTAACCATGGTCAACTCCGGGCGCCTGGAAGCCGCTGTTTTGGGCGACCGCCTGCGTAAACTCATTACCACGGCTGAATTCATTTACCAAAACACCACGATTCCAATTACCGTGAGTCTGTGTCTGGTGTGCGTCGGCCGCGATCCAATCGATACCGTGGATGATTTTCTGGAACTCGCCGAGCGGCGCCTGATGCGCGCAAAAACCGACGGCGGAAATCTGATGGTGTCCGGCGATACGGCCGAAACACAGCTCGATGATGCGATCAAACATCTGGTCATGAACATCGATGATGTATTGCAAATTGCGCTGCTGGATGGCGAAAGCGGCAATCGTAATGTGGCGACGCTGGCGGAACGTGCGGTAATGATTTTGGAACTTGCCGACAGTAACTTACATACCGACATGGCGGACGGCATCCGTTATATCAAAGCCAAACTGGGTAAGGCGGTCAAAGATCAGGAGAACAACGAACGGTAGCTGCGCCATCTCACCCCGCAAAGTATCTGCAGGTATTGCCATTTTACAAGTTCAACGCCTGGGGTCGTAGCGCGGCATTTATCTCGTTTGGTGATGGATTAAATATTCGCATGACCTAGACGCGAGTTTTAGATATTAGACTAATGCCCATCCTGACCGCAGCGAGGAAGAGCGAAATGAAAATATTCACAGGACGTGTATTCAGTGCAGCATTATTATTCGGCGTGCTTGTCGCAAGTGCGGACGCCGCCCCGATATTGATGTCGTCCGAATGGGCCAAATCTGCGTGCGATGCCTGGAATGCGGATGCGGTGCTGACCGACAAGCTCACCGATTGGCTCAAAAACGACAAAGGCCGTGGTTACAAACTGATGCAGATCTACCGTAGTGACTGCGAAAGCAGTCCTAAAGTTGAGATGCGAATTGAAAATAAAGATGGAAAAGCCTGGTGCGCTTACGGCGGCATGGCCGAGCACAAGGAACTGGATTCGGGCGCTGACTATTTAATGCACGCGGATACTAAACGCTGGCAGGAAATGGGCGCCGGTGAATACGGCCCGATGAAAGCCATGATGTTCAGCCGTCTGAAATTCAGCGGTCCTAAAATGGAAGCCATGGGTAACATGGGACCCTTCGGAAACTTCCTGATGCTGGTGGGGAAGGTGGACAGCGACGCCGCAAGCTGTCCTCAGTAATCCGGATGGGCTATTGCAAGCCTGGTGTAACGCGCAATGACCTCCTGGCATGTCTACATCCTGCGTTGCGCGGACCACACTTTGTATACCGGCATTGCCACCGATCTGGATGCGCGCTTGTTGAAACACAACCGCGGCAAGGGCGCAAAATATACGCGCGGCCGCTTACCGGTGACCTTGGTGTATCGAGAGCCTCTGGAGAGCCGCAGCGCAGCACTCAAGCGTGAACACGCCATTAAGTGCCTGCCCCTGGCGGCGAAACAATGCTTGATTGAGTTGCATCCTGACTTAGCTTAAATCCAGAGCGCGCATTTTGAGGTCTTTCAATTCAACCGCTTCAAGCGCGCGTTCATGGGTGGCGCGTAGTATGACGCGCGGCGCGGCGCCGGCATCCAGCGCTTCCTGCCAACGCGGGGCGCACAGGCACCAGCGATCGCCCGGGCGCAATCCCGGAAATCCGTATTCCGGCAGCGGGGTGCTCAGGTCGTTACCCGCTTTGCGGCTGAATTCCAGAAATTCGCTCGTCACTTGCACGCACACGGTGTGATTGCCCGTATCCTCGGGCCCGGTTTCACAGGAGCCGCTACGCGTGAAGCCGGTCATTGGCTTGATCGAGCAAAATTCCAGCGGTTCACCCAGAACATTTTTCATCGATGGTTCAGCCATGCATACATATCCTTGGTGAGGTAGACGGAGATTACAGAATATACTCCGTGTCACACGTCCAAAAAACCGTTGCGATAATTTTCTGAGCACTATGTTTGCCGATACCTACATCCAAGCTCGTGCGGAATTCCTAGCCGCCGCAACACGCATCGCTGCACGCACCTCGGCGTTCACACTTGCGGCGCGCGGCCCGCAAGATAAAGAGCTGGTGATCGATGCCGCACGCGTCGGCAGCGAACGGCCTCACACCCTGATATTACTTACCAGCGGCGTGCATGGCGTGGAAGGATATGCGGGCAGTGCGTTGCAACACCTCTGGCTCACCCAATTCGCTAACGCTTTGCCGCCGGGCGTGGGCGTGCTGCTACTGCACTCCATTAACCCGTATGGATTCACCTACGGACGGCGCGTGAACGAAAATAATGTGGATCTGAACCGCAATGCGCTCACGGATTTCCCCGGCCCAGCGAATCCGGGCTATGCCGCTTTGAACCATTGGCTCAACCCCGCCACCCCCGTACCGGTGCTTGATAATTTTATGCTGGGCGGCATGTGGTACCGGCTGCGTTATGGCAAGCCCACACTGCAGCAGGCGATTGCCGGGGGACAGTATGAATTTCCGCACGGCCTGTTCTATGGCGGCAAGACTACGCAGGAGTCGCTGCGTATCGTCGCGGAAATTCTTGCCGATCCCGCGCTGCATGAGGCGCACACGGTTGTGCACATCGACTTGCACACTGGATTGGGCGCACGCGGCAGTTACGAAATGTTGCTGGATTACGCACCCAATTCACCCAAGTTCACGGCCTTCACACGCTGGTTTGATCCCGCGCATGTGGTGAGCGACCATGCCGACAGCGCAACCAACTATGTGGCGCATGGCATGCTCAGCCAATTGATCGAACGCGTGTTTGCCACGGCCGACACTTACACCACGGTGGTGGATTTCGGCACCACCACGCCGACGCGGATCCTCCGCGCGCTGCGCGCGGAAAACCGTCTGCACCACCACGGCAGCACGAAGGCACTGCGCGCGGCACGCATTCGTGAACAACTGCGCGAAGCTTTTTATCCGTCAGACCCGGCGTGGCGCGATAGCCTGCTTGCACACGGGCACGACATCTTTACGCGGCTGGCGCGGGCGCTTGAAAATGGACTGAAGTAACCTGCGATGTTGTTGCTAATGCGGGTCTATGATTTATCCTCAACCCTCTGTGGCAATCCATTCTTGGCAACTAAACACCAGAGACATATCGATGGCTAACAAACCGCGCAAACCGCCGGGCGGAAAGATCGACACTAAAAAACTCGACGAGATTGTCGCCAAAGCGCACAAGGATGCCACCACGCGCATGAGCGGCTACCGCGAACAGTCGTTGCGCATGCACCCGCAAGTATGCGCGCGCTGCAATCGCGATTTCACGCGCGCCAATCTGCATGAGCTGACCGTGCATCATAAAGATCACAACCACGACAACAATCCGCCCGACGGCAGTAACTGGGAAAATCTGTGTTTATATTGTCATGACTGGGAACATCAAAAATATTCGCAGTTCATCACCGGGGCGGGGGCGGACTTTGGCGTAACCACGCCGAAAGCGGCGCCCAAAGCCGCGACATTCAATCCGTTCGCCGGCTTGAAAGACGAGCTAGGAAAAAAGTGAGTTTGAATATGGACTATCGCCGCCTTGGACAAAGCGACCTGAACGTTTCCGCCGTGTGTCTGGGCACGATGACGTTCGGCCAACAGAACACCGAAGCGCAAGCGCATGCGCAATTGGACTATGCCTTCAGCCAAGGGGTGAATTTCATCGATACCGCCGAGCTGTATCCGGTGCCCACCCGCGCCGAAACTTACGGACGCACCGAGCAATTTGTCGGCAGTTGGCTGCGCAAACAGACACGTGACCAAGTGGTGCTGGCGACCAAAATCGCAGGGCCGTCGCGCGGTCTGCCCTGGATCCGCGGCGGCGCCAAGGCATTTGATCGCAGCAATATCCGCGCGGCGATCGATGCCTCGCTGCAACGCCTGGGCACCGATTATGTCGATCTGTATCAATTGCATTGGCCGGAACGTAATACACCCATGTTTGGCAGTTACCTGTTTAATCCGGAGCAGGAGCATGCCACCACTCCGATCCGCACCCAGCTCGAAGCACTGGCCGAACTGATCAGCGAAGGCAAGGTGCGTTACATCGGTTTGTCTAATGAACATCCCTGGGGAGTGATGGAATTTTTACGTCTGGCGAACGAGCACGGCTTGCCGCGCGTGGTCTCGATCCAAAATTCCTACAGCTTGATTAATCGCGTGTTCGATTACAGCCTGGCTGAAATCGCCTACCGTGAGCAGGTCGGATTACTCGCCTATTCGCCGCTGGCGTTTGGACATTTGAGCGGTAAATATCATGCCGATCCCAAAGCATCCGGACGCATCCGTCTGTTTCCTGAATTCGGTCAGCGTTACACCAAACCCAATGTGGCGCCCGCGGTCGCCGCCTATGTGCAGATCGCGAAGCAACATGGCCTCTCGCCCGCGCAATTGGCGCTCGCCTTCATGTACCGGCGGAACTGCGTGACCAGCACGATCATCGGCGCAACCACACTGGAACAACTGCGCGAAAATCTCGCCGCGTGGAATACTGTGCTCTCTAAACAGGCGCTCGCCGACATTGAAGCCGCGCATTTGCAGTTCACCAATCCTGCGCCATGAACGGCGCTTGCCCATGTGGTTCCACAGAAAGCTATCAATACTGTTGCGGACGGTTTCTTGAATACGGTGAACTTCCCGAGACCGCCGAGCAATTGATGCGTTCACGCTACTGTGCCTACGTGCTGGGAAATTCAGACTACCTGCTTGCCACTTGGCACCCGTCGACACGGCCGCCGGTCATAGCTCTGCAACAAAGCGGGCAAATAAAATGGCTGGGATTGAATGTAATTCGCGCGCACAACGATGCGACGCAGGGTGTAGTGGAATTTGTCGCGCGCCATAAAGTGAATGGCAAGGCGCATCGCTTGCACGAGGTCAGTCAATTCGAAAAACAAAACGGGCGCTGGTTATATATCCGCGGCGAACTTAGACATTAGAAATTCGCGATATGTCCTTCAATCACATTTCCGGAAAATAAAGCACTATAAAGCTGGCCTCAATATGAAAGCGGGTGTATATTCTGTTTCCGCAGTTGCTTGACAAGTAATCATTTCGGAAGTTCTTTACTGGTTTTCAGCCATTACTCCCGTAGATCTACCCACCAAGACGACTGCATGTCACAAGTCCATTAACAGCAATTTGAGGTGATTTTCGATGAGTAAGGGCACAGTAAAGTGGTTCAATGATAGCAAGGGTTTTGGCTTCATCACCCCGGATGACGGTGGCAAAGACGTTTTCGTCCACCACTCAGCCATTCAAGGCAGCGGCTTCAAGTCGCTCGCGGAAGGTCAGAAAGTAAACTTTGATGTGCAGCAGGGTCCGAAGGGTCCTTCCGCCGTCAATGTGGTGCCGGCGTAACGCTTTTTGTCACAACGTATTCAGTGACTCGAACCCCGCCTCTGGCGGGGTTCTTTTTTGTGGAGTATCCGAATTGAATTCATTCAACACTCTGGGCTTGTCGGCCGAACTGCTGCGCGCCGTCACCGAAAAAGGTTACCGCGAACCCACTCCGGTACAACGCGAAGCGATTCCGATTGTATTGGAAGGCCGCGATCTGCTGGCAGGCGCGCAAACCGGCACCGGCAAAACCGCGGGCTTTACCTTGCCGCTGTTGCAACGCTTAAGCGCGCCGCAGGCGGCGGGTACGCGCCGCGCGATTCGCTCGCTGGTGCTCACACCGACGCGCGAACTCGCCGCACAAGTGGCCGAGAGCATTACTGTTTACGGCAAATACCTGTCCTTGAAATGCACCGTGGTGTTTGGCGGCGTCGGATTCAACCCACAGGCCGACACGCTGCGTCGCGGTGTTGACATTTTAGTCGCCACCCCGGGACGGCTGCTCGATCATGTCATGCAAAAAACCGTCGACCTGTCCAAAGTCGAAATCCTGGTACTCGACGAAGCCGACCGCATGCTGGACATGGGTTTCATTCGCGACATTCGTAAAATTCTCGCGCTGTTGCCCAAGCGGCGGCAGAACCTGCTGTTTTCCGCGACCTTCTCCGACGAGATCAAGCAACTGGCCGACGGCCTGTTGAGCTCGCCCGCCTACGTGCAAGTCGCGCGGCGCAATGCCACCACCGAATTGGTCACGCAGGTGGTCCATCCGGTCGACCGCGAACGCAAGCGTGAGTTGTTGTCATTTTTGATCGGCTCGAATAAATGGCAGCAGGTATTGGTATTTACCCGCACCAAACACGGCGCCAACCGGCTGGCCGAACAACTCGAAAAAGACGGCATCACCGCCGCCGCGATTCACGGCAATAAGAGCCAGGGCGCGCGCACGCGTGCGTTGGCGGAATTCAAACAAGGCATCGTGCGCGTACTCGTGGCCACTGACATCGCTGCGCGTGGTTTGGACATCGACCAATTGCCGCACGTGGTGAATTTCGAATTACCCAATGTGCCGGAAGACTATGTGCATCGCATCGGCCGCACTGGCCGCGCCGGCAATGCCGGTGAGGCGTTGTCACTGGTGTGCGTAGACGAACATAAATTGCTCAAAGACATCGAGCGCGTGCTGAAGAATCCCATTCCCACCGTCGTGGTTACAGGTTATTCCCCCAATCCATCCATCAAGGCCGAAGTCATTCCCAATGGCCGCAACGGTGGAGCGCGCCGGGGCGGAGGTGGAAGCGGTGCGAAATCACCCCATGCCGCGGCGAAAAAACACCCCCCGCGCACTGGCAAAAGCTCGGGCGCAAGACCAAGCACCAGTGCATCTCGTTCCAGTCCGCACCCACCGCGCGGTCCGCGCGGCGGCAAACCACAGGCGCGTCCCAGCTCCGGGCGGCCGGGCAACAAGGTTTAACTTATATCCAGCGTGGCGTTCGCATGACGCAAATCAACATCATGGCTCTGCGCCACTCTGCGTTTTACAGTCCGCTGCTACTGAGCATGGCGGGAGGTTATTTACGCGCCGAAGGTTTGCAGCCCGCCTATGCCGTCGCCACGGCGAGCCGCAGCGTGGCCGGCAGCCTCAATGACGGCAGTTGCCACGTGGCCCAGTCTGCTGTTGCCACCAGCTTTGCGGATCTCGAACGGGGCGCAGCTTTACCTATCGTGCACTTTGCGCAAATCAATGTGCGCGACGGATTCTTTATCGCCGGGCGCACCGCCGAGCCGCATTTCAATTGGCAGCGTTTGGCGGGGAAAAATGTCTTGGCCGACCACTTCTTCCAGCCTTTGGCCATGCTCAAGTACGCACTGCATCGCCACGGCGTGGACTTCGCCAGCGTTAATATGATTGATGCGGGCGATACCCATGCGATCGAACGCGCGTTCCGTGATGGGCAGGGCGACTATGTCCACTTGCAAGGTCCGGCGGCGCAGCAGTTGGAACACGACGGCGCCGGTCATGTGGTTGCCGCGGTGGGCGATGCGATTGGGCCGGTCGCATTCAGTAGCCTGTGCGCCACACGCGAGTGGTTACACACCGATATGGCCCGCGCGTTCATCCGCGCTTATCAACGCGCTCGCCGCTTTGCGCACAGCGCGCCCGCCGAAGAAATCGCCGCGCTTGAAGATGCCGCCGGATTTTTTCCTGGCGTACCGTGTAGTGTCCTGGCTCACACCATTGCCGCCTATCAAAAGCTCGGCTGCTGGTCCGGCGACGTAGCGATTTCACCGCAATCCTACGAAAACCTGCTCGAAGTGTTTTTATCCAGCGGCTTGATCACGCAGCGGCATCCTTACAATTCTTCCGTAATGCAGCCACCCGCGTAATGTTCGCCTTGCCGTTTAACCGCCTCGTGCTCTGTTGACGATGAAAAGGGCTTACGCGGATTATCCATTTTTAAAAAGCTGACAACCTTGCTACGCTGCGATCCTGCATCCGCAGCGTAGCAACCCTCCTGGAATTTCATGACGACCAAAACTAAAACTCAAAACATGGCCCTGTTCTGCGATTTCGAAAATGTCGCGCTGGGCGTGCGCGATGCCAAATACGCGGCATTCGACATTAAAAAAGTCCTGGAGCGCCTGCTGCTTAAAGGCAGCATCACGGTCAAAAAAGCGTATTGCGACTGGGAACGCTACAAGGAATTTAAAAAGGCTATGCACGAAGCGGCATTCGAGCTGATCGAGATTCCGCATGTGCGTCAATCCGGGAAAAACTCGGCCGACATCCGGCTGGTCGTCGACGCATTGGATTTGTGCTACACCAAAGCGCATGTGGATGTGTTCGTGATCATCAGCGGCGATTCGGATTTTTCGCCCTTGGTAAGCAAGCTGCGCGAGAACAATAAAGTAGTTATCGGCGTGGGCGTGAAACAGTCAACCTCCGACTTGTTGATCGCCAACTGCGACGAGTTTATTTTTTACGACGACCTGGTACGCGAAGCGGCGAAACCACGCGCTACGCGCCGCCGCCGTTCCGCCACCGACAAAACCGAAAAGCCAACCCCTGCCACGCTGAGCGAAGACGACAAACGCCAGGAAGCGCTCGATGTGGTGATGGAAACCGTACAAGCGCTGTTCGAAGAGCGCGGCGAAGAAGAAAAAGTCTGGGGCTCCATGGTCAAACAAGCATTAAAACGCCGCAATCCCGGCTTTAATGAGAGTTACCACGGCTTCCGCTCGTTCGGCGAACTGCTGGAAGAAGCGCAAACCCGCAAAATGCTCGCACTCGAATATGACGAAAAATCCGGCGGCTACATCATCAAGAGCGTGGCGCGCGAGGAATAGCGTTCGGTCCGTTTGCAAAGCGACGAACTCATCC
>CAZHHW010000088.1:0-4778 GCA_964532385.1 uncultured Gammaproteobacteria bacterium
AACCTTCCCCCTTGCAGGGGGAAGGAATGGTACGTTCGAGCAATGATGTAGCAATACAACGATTAAGTGCGACTGGGCTGCTACATGAAAATGGAATCTGCACAATGAAATTCAGCGAACACTGGCTGCGCGAATGGGTGAGCCCGAAGCTCACGACCGATGCGCTCGCCGCACAATTGACCATGGCGGGATTGGAAGTCGATAGCGTCACGCCGGTGGCGGGTGCGTTCGCCAACGTCGTGGTCGGTGAAGTGCTGAGCGTCGAGCCGCATCCCAACGCCGAAAAATTAAAGGTATGCAAAGTCAACGTGGGTGAAAGCGCGCCGCTGCAAATTGTGTGCGGTGCCGCCAATGTCGCTGCGGGCTTGCGTGTGCCGTGCGCGCGTATCGGCGCAGAGTTGCCGGGCGGTATGAAAATTAAACAGGCTGCATTGCGCGGCGCCGCGTCCAGCGGCATGTTGTGCTCGGCCAAAGAATTGGGCATGGCGGAAAGCGCTGAAGGATTAATGATCCTGCCGGCAGACGCCGCTCCCGGGGCCGACGTGCGGCGCGTGTTGGACTGCGACGATGTCACGATTGAATTGGGGCTCACGCCCAATCGCAGCGATTGTTTGAGCGTCGCCGGTATAGCGCGCGAAGTCGCAGCGCTGAATCGTATGCCCCTCAAGGCGCCACAGATTGACTCAATCGCGCCGAACATTAAGGATAGTTTCCCGGTTGAGATTCAGGCGCCTGCCGATTGTCCGCGCTATGCCGGTCGTGTGCTCAGAGGCGTGCGCACAAACGCAGCATCACCGCTCTGGCTGCAAGAACGTTTGCGGCGCAGCGGGGTGCGCAGCATCAGCGTTGTGGTCGATGTGACTAATTACGTGATGCTCGAACTGGGCCAGCCGATGCATGCCTTCGATCTGGCGAAATTGCACGGCGGCATCGTGGTGCGCAAAGCGCGCGCCGCTGAGAAGATCAAGTTGCTGGATGGGCGCGACGTGACATTAACGCCGCAGACCTTGGTGATCGCCGATACGCGCGCCCCCCAGGCGATTGCGGGCGTAATGGGCGGCATTGATGCGTCCGTAAGCGACACGACGCGCGATATTTTTCTGGAAAGCGTCTTTTTCGCACCCGCGGCCGTCGCCGGCCGCGCGCGCGCCTTCGGCATGCATACCGATTCGTCGCACCGCTTCGAGCGCGGTGTCGATCCGCAGTTGCAGAGCCGGGCCATTGAGCGCGCTACCGCCTTAATCCTGCAAATCGCCGGTGGACAAGCCGGTCCCGTGACCGAGGTTACACACGCGGCGCACTTACCGGTTCGCACACCCATCACATTGCGCCGTGCGCGCATCGCGCGCGTACTAGGCATTACGATCCCCGATGACAAGGTGTTCGACATCCTTACACGGTTGGGGATGAACGTTGCCGCAGTTAACGATGGCTGGATCGTGACCGCGCCGTTGTTTCGTTTCGACCTGAGCCTGGAAGTCGACCTGATCGAAGAACTGGCAAGAGTCTACGGCTATGACCAAATTCCAAACCAACGCCCACGTGCCGAATTTGCGATGCTTCCGGTGCCAGACGCGCGTGTTGACATTAGCGAGATGCGGCAATCGCTGCTGCGGCGCGGCTACCAGGAAGTCATAACCTACAGCTTCGTTGATCCCAAGTTGCAGCAGTTACTCGATCCGGCGCGTACGCCGATTACGCTTGCGAATCCCATTGCCAGCGACATGAGCGTGATGCGCACCGGTTTGTGGCCGGGCATGCTGAAAACGTTGTTGCACAATTTAAATCGCCAGCAAGAGCGTATCCGCATTTTCGAATCGGGACTGCGTTTCATTCAAAATGCGGGGGTGACGCAACAGGACACGGTCATCGGTGGCCTTGTCTACGGGTCGGTAGATCCGGAGCAATGGGGCGAGCAAAAACGCACCGCTGATTTTTTTGACGTGAAAGCCGATGTTATGCAGTTATTGCAACTCGCCGGTGCGAGCTCCCGGTTTGAATTTACGCGCGCGGAACATCCGGCCTTGCACCCGGGACGCAGCGCAGCGATTACGCGCGCCGGGCAGGCCTGCGGTTGGATCGGCGAGCTGCATCCGTCAGTGGTGCGGCAGCTGGATCTGCCGCGGGCGCCTTATGTATTTGAGATCGAGTACCTCGCCGTGGCTGCGGGCACCGATCGCCGCTTCAGAGAAATTTCGCGCTTCCCGTCGATCCGCCGCGATATCGCGATCGTGCTGGGCGAGGCTGTCGCCTACGCCGAAGTGGAACAACGTATCCGCGCCGCTGCGCCCGGGCTGTTAACCCACTTACAACTGTTCGACGTGTATAAAGGCAAAGGTATTGAATCCGATAGTAAAAGTCTGGCGCTGGGCTTGACCTTCCAAACGCTTGAACGCACACTCAGCGACGGCGACGTGGATAGTGCATTGCAACAAATCCTTGCGTCGCTGGCACAACATTTTGGGGCAAAACTTAGGAGTTAACGATGACGCTCACTAAGGCGGAACTGGCTGAAAAACTCTACGAAGAGTTAGGTCTTAACAAGCGCGAAGCAAAAGAAATCGTCGAGATATTTTTTGAAGAAATCCGCAATGCGTTGGAGACCGGCCGGCAGGTGAAGTTATCCGGCTTTGGAAATTTCGATTTACGCGACAAGAAGCAACGCCCCGGCCGTAATCCCAAAACTGGCGAAGAAATTCCCATCACTGCGCGGCGCGTCGTGACCTTTCGCCCTGGCCAAAAACTGAAAGCACGAGTGGAAGCCTATGCTGGAAGCCACGAACAGCAGTGAGTTGCCGCCGATCCCTGGCAAACGTTATTTCACCATCGGCGAAGTCGGTGATCTGTGCGGCGTCAAAGCGCATGTGCTGCGTTATTGGGAACAGGAATTCCCGCAACTCAAGCCGGTCAAACGCCGCGGTAATCGCCGCTACTATCAACGCCACGATGTGATGTTAGTGCGGCAAATACGCGGGCTGCTTTACCAGCAGGGCTTTACGATCGGCGGAGCGCGTCAGAAATTGTCCAGTGTGTCGGCGAAAGAAGACGTGAATCACAGCAAGCAAGTGATCAAACAAACCCTGGTGGAGTTAGAACACGTCCTCGAACTTCTCAAACGTTGATTTCGCTTTGCAGCCGTAAACATTGGCGGTTATCATAGCCGCCTGCTTTTTTAGAAGTGAACGAAGTGAACGGGGCGTAGCGCAGCCTGGTAGCGCACCTCCTTGGGGTGGAGGTGGTCGCAGGTTCAAATCCTGTCGCCCCGACCAATTTCAACTCCTTACGAGTCGCGACTCGTACCTGACACTTACCGATTTTTCAGGAAGTGTCTGTCAGTCAAATTCAAGCGATCAACTTTTCCTCCTAGATTCGTTTGCCGTTCCAGCGTGGCCGTTCGTGTTCGGTACTGCATGCTGACATGCACTCTGCGCCGCGCTTCTCTAACCGTATTACTTTGCGCGCTGTCGTTTTATTGCAGCCGTCCTGGCTCAATTCGCCCTGTGGAATATCTATGCGTATGCGTACAGACGAAGAAATCATCCCGGTTTATTGTGGGTTCTAGTGGTAATTAACATCAACATTTCTACCAATAACGACCAATAGATAAGGAGGATTGTTATGAAAAAACCTCTCTTAACCGCCATGAGTTTAATACTTGTCACCTGCATGGTGGAGGCAGCAGAGCCCTCAAGAATGACTTCTCCTGCCACTACGGAAGGAGGGGCCACCACAGAAGGCACTTTGCCTGACAACACCAAGATTAATAAGCGAGATCGGGATGCGCGGACCGTGACGCCGATGGATCAATCCAACAGCCAGGCGGATGTTGACATTACTCAAGCGATCCGTAAGTCGATTATGAAACAAGAGTTGTCTACGAATGCGAAGAATATCAAGGTCATCACTCAAAATGGCGAGGTTACCCTGCGGGGCCCGGTCAATAGTGATGCAGAGGTGGAAAAGATCATTCAATTAGCCAAAGCAGTGCCCAGTGTTAAAACACTGCACAACGAGTTGGAAGTTAAGTAGTTACTTCCTTTAGCTACCTTCAATGTAAGGAGATCATCATGTCTGACGCCGTTATATGCATTGCTAAAACCCTGGTCCAGGCCGAGACCATTGTGAGCCGGCTTGAAAGCGCGGGAGTCCCCACTTCTGATATTTCAGTGCTCATGCCTGACCGGGCAGGAAGCCGCGATTTTGCCTATGAGCACAGCACCAAAGCCCCGGAAGGAGCCACCATCGGCAGCAGTGCCGGCGGAGTCGCCGGCGGAGTATTAGGCTTGCTGGCAGGAATTGGCGCGTTGGCCATTCCTGGAGTCGGCCCCTTCATTGCTGCCGGACCGATTATGGCGGCATTGAGCGGTGCAGCCGTGGGTGCAACCGTGGGCGGTATTGGTGGCGCTTTAGTGGGACTGGGTATGCCCGAATATGAGGCTAAGCAATATGAGGCCAAATTGAAGGATGGAAATATCCTCATTTCCGTACACACCCATGAGAGTAAGCAAGCTAAGAACATTAAAAAGATTCTGGAAGACGAAAATGCCGAGGCTATTTCTATTACTGGCGAAGAAAGTGTCAGTAATGCGAAGCGGTCTGATCGTGTCAGCCGGCGCTGATTCCAGATAATTAATGTATTCGCTGCGACTTGATCTGACAGTTACCCCTTTTCGAGTATCTGTCAGATTGAGTTTATGCGATGCCTTTTTCTCCCTCAGGCCCGTGGCTCGAGTGCTGGGGTGCTCGCCGATGGAGTGGTCACTTACCCAATTTGAAGC
>CAZHHW010000088.1:4878-14146 GCA_964532385.1 uncultured Gammaproteobacteria bacterium
GGACCGATGTTTGGTTAAGCAAACCGTGAGCGGTTTTCGAGCAAGGTCGAAAGCTGCATTTCTTAGCGCCCCGGATTCAACGTTTTGTCGTTATTTAAATCTGGATTGGCTGCTTCACTAAAGCAGCGAAGATAACTGTCAACACCGTAATAAAATTTGAGAACCCAGGACACGCCCTGGGTTCTCAAGCTCTGACAATTAGTAAAGTTGGTGGGGCGGCGACTACCGAATAGTATTGAAAAAGCCAGTTAAAATAGGCTTAAACTGATGATATCAATCAGAGTTGCCCCCAAAGTTGCCCCCACATCATTCCCGTCACCCGTATTGACGAACCATAACATTTAGCACTTCCCGGCATTGTACTAAAGGAGCTGAGACAAAACTTGTTTTGAGACACCGATTTTTTCGATGTCTGTTTTTTCTGCCATGTTGCACATTCGCGCACCCTTGATTGCACCTTGACTGAAGTAAGCGTCTGCTGGCTCAATGAGCCCCGTCAAAAACCATACCGCCACCTTACCGTTCAATAGGCTCACGGTGCATAAAGAGGTGTTTTCGTGCTCGAAAGCATTCCCGTTTTTTTACTGTGAAAAGATGATCGCCGACAGCGCGAGCTTTTCCCCCAGCGCCATGAAGCCGCGTTCGGTTGTCGAAGCATGGCGTGCGCTGGATATCCCATTGACCTTTCACGATGTCGTACCAGTGACTGAACAGGAAATCGTTCGCGCACACGATGTAGGTTTCGTATCGGAAATCCTCGCCTGCCGGATGAAAAACGGATTCGGCAATACCTCGGCGGAAGTTGCACGTTCGTTGCCATACACCAACGGCGCCATGTTGGGCGCAGCGCGTGAAGCAATTCGCAATGGTGTTGTCGCCGTGGCGCCCGTGGCCGGGTTTCACCATGCCGGTTATGCCTCGGTGGAAGGTTACTGCACCTTCAACGGCTTGATGGTCGCTGCGCTCGCGCTCAAGGCAGAAGGCTTGGCAAGTCGCGTCGGCATTCTGGATTTTGATATGCACTACGGAAATGGAACAGATGAAATCATCAGTAAGCTAGGTGCCCGGACGTGGATCGAACACTACACGGCGGGCAAAAATTATTGCTACGTCTCACAAGCCGCCGAATTTCTTACGCGCATTCCCCGCATTATAAAAACGATGTCCACTTGCGACGTGATTCTGTATCAGGCCGGGGCCGATCCTCACGTTGCCGATCCGCTGGGCGGCTGGTTGACAACACTGCAACTGCGCACACGTGATCGCATCGTGTTCGACGAAGCAAAGAAGCTGGATGTGCCTGTCGCATGGAATCTTGCGGGCGGTTATCAGCGCGATTCAAAAGGCTCCATCGCGCCTGTGTTGGAGATTCACGATAATACGATGGGGGTGTGCGCCGATGTTTATTGCTGAGCAATCAAAATTGTCGACAATCTTTACATTTTATTTACTACGACGATGAAGTGAAGACTTTATCTTGTTGTTTTTTATTTGGATTATATTGATGGCCTATAACGTGCTTTAGGCGGCCTTGGTGGTCAATTTAACTTTATGGTTACTTGGCGCGTTGCACCAATTGAGTCGCTAATCAAATTCAGGGAGGGGAGTATGTTACAAAGAATTCAAATAAATGTAGGTCAACCTTTTACCTATCCAAGACTCATCCCTACAATAATTTTTTTATTTTCATATCCACTTCAATCACAAGCCCTAGCAATTAACGGTAGCTTCGAAACCGGCAACTTATCTGGATGGGAGAAGTTTGGGGACGTTAGTGTTCAAACCGCAAGCTTCGGCATTCCTCCTACCGACGGACAATATGCTGCGGTATTGACTACCCTGTCGTCTGCGTCAGAGAGTTCGGTATACGGAACGCCGGTATCAGGAAACAATGCAATCAGTAATAACCCGCCACTTGGACCACGAACTTTTTACGCAGCAATGGGTCTGGCTGGAGTCGATGAATATCCTTTCTGGGATGCCCTAGAAGCAAAATCAGATAATCCTCAATTTCAAATGAGTAGTCCAATAGAAGGTTCCGTGCTTCAGAAAACGGTATTTGCATACGCAGGAGATTCAATTGTTTTCGACTACAACTATTTTGGAACAGGCGATAATGATTTCGCATTAGTGACAATTAATGGGATGAATTTTTTTGATTTACTGAGTGATCTAGAAATGCCATATGTCAGCAATGCGTCGTATGGCAGGGTTGATCCTCCTTTTTTTGTTCAAACAGAGCATGAAACAGGTTTTCATCAATATAGTTACCAAGTGCCATTCGATTATTGGTATACGGTTGCCATTGGCGTTTCCGATCTAGGTGATACAACCGTCGCCTCGGGACTTGTTATCGATAACTTTGACGTTGTTAAGATAAAGGTTCCTGAACCCGCCACGTTCCTTTTAATGTGTGTAGGTTTAGCCGGGCTAGGTGTTGCGCGCAAAAAAGCTTAAACGCAAACCCCATGACACGCGCGCGCGTCGATGACACCTAAGACACTATACAAGGTTGTAGCAAGCTGAGACCCCTTGTCCTAACCTTGTCTCGCCAGCGCTAAGGTGGCACTAAGGGTCATGTAACGCTCGCATACTGAACCCTTGGGGTAACCTTGGGGTGATTCGCTGCTTGTCGCGGTAGGTTTGCCGCCGATTTCCGTTTCCCCGCTTCAGTCTTAGGACCAGTCGAAAGCCCGCCGTGATATTTGCATCGTCCGTTTGATAGTGCCTTGCATTGACATGGCGTTCCCTTCCGCGTTTTTGCGCCGCATTTCTCGCCACGTAACGGGGTATTCCGTATCCGCCGATTCCAATCCACCACACGCGCCAATGCTTCGCGATAAGTCAGGCGGTCATAGCGCATGTAATAGTCGATAACCTTGCGCCGTCGCTCGCTGCCGACCTGGTAGGGTGTGGGTCGTTGGTATTTATTCATTTGTCATATGATTCAGTTGTCCTAACCTTGGCGTTGAAAAATTTGATGTCGCTACTATAGAAAGTACAGTTGGGTACATCCCGAGGTTGCTATTATCAATCTACGTTCTGAAGACCGTTTTGTACCGTTATTACTCTTCCATCGCCCTCATTAAGTAGTAGGCCAAAGCCGCTGGATCAGTCGCGCACATAGTCAATACTTCGTCGATGGTTGCTTGGTGGGTTTCACCGATGTAGGTCAACCATGCACGGATACGTATTTCATCGTTGGCGCCGACTTTTCGGGCAACATGTATGGTTTGCCGCTCTGTGGGAATTGCTATTGCTACAGTTGCTATTCTTGCTACTGTTCCCGCTGCTTCGTTATGTTGAGTAGCAGAAATAGCAGAAATAGCAGGAATAGCAGTAGCAACGCTTCTGACCTTGGGTTTTCGAATCAAGTCGGCAATAGTCATGATGCGCTCCTTGCTGCGATTAGCGCCGGATTTACTTGGATAGTCAGCCGCTTTTCGTTTTTCACTAACAGCACCCGGTCAAGCTCGACAAGCTCATTAATCGCTAAATCCAAAGCAGCGCCGTCACGCAATGGCCCATGCTGACGGGCGTGATTTTTCCCGACCTGGTGCGTGCTCTCACGACGGCAATAGTCAATCAACCAGCTATCCAGCCGCGCCGCGTTCGCCAATCCTGTCGGTAGGGAAAGCTCGCCGAAGAAGCGACGCGCTTCGTTCAAATGCCATGCTGCGATTCGGCTTGCAGCCTCGAAACATTCGAGCCCGACAGGGGTGCCTATACCATGCTCGAACGTCTGAAACAGTGCCGCCAACCGGCTTGCGTTGTCGGCTGATTTGCTTGCCACGTCACGCACGTCGTAAAGCTCACCGCCATTCGCAAGCTCACCCTCTATGGTGTTATAAAATTCCACCCATGCCGCCTTCGCCTCTGTCGTCATAGTCAACATGGGCGGAGTTAATGCGCCACTATCATCAATGGGGGCGGGTTGTTTCAGAATTTCCCCAATGCGTAGGTGAAATGTGGCAAGGCTTGGCCAATTCATCGGGGCCTCGGTGAAAGGTCGAAGGCCTTGTGTTGAGTCAGGCCATGCAACAAGGAACCGTGCAAGAAATCCGGTGCCACGCGCCAGCGCTCCGGATCGTGTAAAAAATTCTCGCAAGGTTGGCTCCTGTACCTGTAAGGCCACAGTCAACCGGGCGCCGCGCACGGTAAAGGATTCCGTTGATCGTCGGTCAATGGTCAGGCTGGTGCCGTCCCATAGCTGATTGAGTAATCCCAAATTTCGCATGACAGAATCCTTGCCCATACCATGCGAGCCAAAAACAATTCCCGCCTCGGCAGACACCACACCACCCGACGGCCATTGCTTCGCTAACCCGAATGCCAGCGCCTCCGGTGTTGCATCAGCGTAGAGTAGGCGGGGCACGCGCGGTGGTTCAGGCTTGCTATGTTCTAGATCATGTAAGATTGCCTCAACGTCGCTTGTCGGCTTATTCAGTTTGGCAAGTTGGCGGATTCTCTCCTTGATCCCGCCGCGTTTGGCATCCCATGCTTGAATCGCTACTTCGTGATCTTTTAGTGCAGGCTTTGATGTTTCGGCTTGTTCTTCTTCATAGTTGCGGATCGCGGTTGTAAAGAACCCGTCGCAAGTTGATTTGCGTTCGCCGGAATCGGCGATGGTCAGTAGAAATAGACTCACTGGTCCTGTCAGCTTTTCCGCTCGTTTTGCATCAGCATGGGCTTGGATCGCCAGTGACAGCGCCGCCAATGCCGATGACGCTACCAGTGGCAATGGAGCTTTAACAAAACCCGCTACCTCTTCCACAGCCGCACGGATGGTATCGGGCAGGGCATCAATCGGGTAAGGTTCTGGCTTCACCTTTGCCGTTAGTGATTGCGGCTCCTGCCAGCTTGCTACTGCTATTGTTGCTACTTCTGCTATTTGTGGCATAGCGTCAATACAAACCCGCACAGCCTCCGTCCCACAGTGTGCAGCCAGATCGTTAAAGTCTGTCGCACCTTCTGGCCGGTCATTTCCAAAATCAGGTACGGCTAACCGTGTGCCTATGGATCGTGCTGCTTCAGTTGCTTTGGTTAGGCCGGGGTTGCCTTGCGTGCTTACGTCATCATCAGCGCAAATGATTATGGTCAAGCCCGGAAACTTTGCGCGCAGTGCCTTCGCTACCGGTTCAAGATTGCCCGCGTTAAATGCGACCGCTACTGCGTGGCCGGTCGCTTCGTGGATGGTTGCGCCAGTTGCATAACCTTCCGCGATACACAGCACGCCTTCAGGTTTGCCGATGCTGAAATAACAACCTTTGACACGCCCGCCCGTCAGAAAGCGTTTACCGCCTTCAGTGTCGATGAATTGCAACGAGTGCAGCTTTCCGTCAGCGTCGCGCATGGGAAGCACCAACGCGCCGTCGTACAGCTTGGCACCGTGCGGCTGGATGCCTTTGCGTGTTAGGTAAGCATGGCTTCTTGCCGCTTCTCCCGCCTGCCAGATCGCCGCCGCCTTCGTTGCGGCTTCTACCTTGCGTTTGATGTCTTCGGCGTCACGCGTCTTGCGCATAACCTCTACACGTGCCCGGTGTGCGGCTTCCTCGGTGGGGCTAAGTGTGCGGCCAATATCGGCCCGCCACGTTTGAGTCAAGCCCGTGCGCCAGTCGCCAAAACTCCCGGCTGGGATGCCGTCGCTGTGCAGCACGTACCATCCCGAATCGTCACCGCGCTTGCCGTTACTGGAAAAACGATGCAGTGTGCCGTCAGCGGTAATCGTTTCCGGGGGCTCAAGTCCAGCAGATCGGATAGCGTCGCGAAATTGCTCATTCGAACTATGCATCGCGCCACCTCGCAATACGAAGCAGCGCGAGCACCACACAAATACCCGCCTGTCGCCAGTATTGCCGCTTACCTGCGTAGAGAAATCGCAACTCTTCGCAATCGTATTCGGCGAGCCAGAACCAGCGACCAACCGCAGCTTTAACCCGGGGTAAGATTGCAGTAGAATTTGAAGCGTCAGTTGTTTGCGAAGTGTTCATAAACCCGCCGGATTCGCCTCCGCGCGGGTTTTTATTTGTAGTCATTTATGCCGCCACCTTGCGGCGATCCGCTAACTTGCCTTCAATCCATTTGGTAATTTCTTGTTCAGAAAAGGCAATGGCCCGCTTCGAAAGGTGAACCGGACGTGGAAAAGTCGCGTCGTATCGTGGCGATTTTTTGTCGAGCTTGTCATACACCGAAGACCTGCTTAGGCCTGTACGTTCTAAAACTTTTGGTAATCGCTGGAAAGATTCGCTTTGCATGTGGGGCCTCTATTAAATGAAAAAGCCCACACTAGGCGGGCTTTTGAAAAAAAAGGCCGGACCCTTTCGAGTGCCAGCCTCACCAATAAAAAAAGCCCACTCGTTGCGGCCAGTCAGGCGTTAACGGTTGGGCTTTCTGTACAACGACTTCAAATTCTGGGCATAAAAAAACCGCCTTTGCGGGGCGGTTTGTGCTTTATTGTCAGGAATCGGTATTCTGACAAAACTTGTACAGCACCAATGCATTTCCTGTCAACAGTTCTTGGATATTAACGAATCCAACAATGTTTGTTTGACATAAAAAAACCGCCTTTCGGCGGCTTTGGTAGGATTCGGCACTGTGGAATCTATATACCACCATTATCGGACACTGTCAAATTCTATGGGATACAAAACGCCCGTGCTTCATTAACGCGCATTGTTGCATAACCGATTAAGCAGCCGTTTGCCTGTCATCGTTTGTGTTATCTGATACGGCGCCAACTAAGCGAATATGGCTAATGCAATAATTTAGATCGCGCAATTCATGAGCTGCATAAAAATATGATTCGTCTCCGATGGCGCGAGCCAGATAGCCCCACTGGTAGCTGAATCTATCGCCGTCTTTGTCAATAAAGTGACCATCAGAATCGTTCACGCGCCTGAATCCGAATGGACTTGTTATTTCCATTTTTTCTAGATGATCCCCATGGCCAGGCTGCCAACAAACGCATACATCACCCACATTGAATCTTGCTGGACTTGCAAGCGATGCTTCTTTGGCGGCTTCATAACCGGGGTCTTCGGATAAATGTTCAGGAATGGCTCCTACTTCTTTTGTGGAGGGTCTATTGTTTACAACAGCCTGAGGGCACAATGGCTCCGGAATAGGTAAGGCCATCATCTTGAGCTCCCATTCTTGATTAGCGCGCAAATGCTCGGCCTCCCGGCGCTCTCGCTCTTCAGGCGGCACGTCAACATATACTGTGTAGGTCGTCTTCGATTTTCTGTGAATTAATTTTGCCCAACGTTCTCTGCACACGGCTGTCGGCGCGCCCTTCAGTAACGAGCCGTCCGCCAGTATCGTAACGTGCACTTTGCGCATGCCCGGCTGCCCTGGGAGTTGGTCGTACCGTACTAATCCAGCAGCAGTTAATGATTCAGCCGTGCCAGTGAAGACGTCGCATCCAGGCCACTCTTCCTTCTTCACTCCGCTGGCGAAATCGGATATGTATTTTGGACGCGATGGGCGGTTAGGAAAGGGAATACTCGCACTGAAAAGTCCTTTTCCCTTGTATTCAGCGGCTTCCACTTTAGCTATGAATCCGCGCGGGTCTGTAGCTCGAAGGCGGCGTTTTGGTCCATCAGGTTCGCCGGGAAACGCCATTCCTACTGCGATACCGATATTCTGTAATTGCTCCTTCGTGCCGTAGATGAGATCACCCCAAGGATGTTGTTTGTACTCAAACACCTGCGCATCGTGGAGGTTGTTGGTAGGATTGGTTCCAGCCATGATTTAAGCTCCTATCAGCTTGGTTATGGTTAGGGCTGGTTTGGTGCAGCTAACATCACGCCAGCCCGCTTTGCCTGAAACCGTCAGGCGCGGTTAAAACATCATGCTGCGCTCCCTCGTAGCGGTATTACATCGGCTCCTGCTTTCAACTTGTCCAGATAGTCTGCCCATTGCTGCATCATCTTGCGGCGTTCTGGCAAGTGCGCCGTGCGGTTGTAGGCGCGCCCGTTCGGGTCTTTCACTGCGTGGGCAAGTTGGTGTTCGATCAGATCAGGTCGCACGCCCAACACTTCATCAAGAATCGTTCGTGCCATGGCGCGGAAGCCGTGGCCGCTCATTTCATCTTTGTTGATGCCTATGCGTCGCATGGCGGCGAGAATGGCGTTGTCGCTCATCGGCCGGTTATTGCTACGCGCTCCGGGAAATACAAAACGTCCGGCACCTGTCAGGGCGTGCAGTTCGCGCAATATCGTCACCGCTTGTGATGCCAGAGGAACAATATGTTGTGAGTTGGTTTTCGTTACGGTGTAGCGCCATTCTGCTGCGTCTAGATCAATGTCCGTCCATTCCGCTTTGCGAAGCTCACCGGGTCGCACGAACACAAACGGTGCGATTCTCAATGCGCAGGCAACCGTGAACGTTCCCTGATAACCATCGAGTGTCCGCAATAATTCGCCTACCTGTTTCGGTTCTGTTACTGCCGCGAAGTGTTCAGCCTTGACAGGGGGCAGGGCGCCGCGAAGGTCGCCGGTTGGGTCACGGACTGCCCGCCCGGTTGCTACCGCATAGCGGAACACCTGCCCGCAATTACTCAAGGCACGGTGTGCGGTTTCCAGTGCGCCCCGGCTTTCAATGCGGCGCACCACCGACAGAATATCGGGCGCAGCTATGTCGGAAATCGGCTTGCCGCCGATCCACGGGAAGATGTCGCGCTCTAAACGCCGGATAATTCGGACACCATGATGTGCAGCCCAATTGGGCGCGTGCTTTGCGTACCATTCCCGCGCCACAGTTTCAAAGCTGTTCGCGGCACGATCCTGTTTCGCTGTCTTTTGCACTTTGCGGTTTTCGCTGGGGTCTACGCCATTGGCCAATAACTTGCGGGTAGTGTCACGCCGCTCACGGGCATCCTTCAAGCTCACGTCGGGGTAGACGCCCAATGACAGCCGCTTTTCCTTGCCGTCGAACCTGTATTTTATCCGCCACCATTTACCGCCAGCGGGGGAGACTTCCAGATAGAGCCCACCACCATCGTAAAGCTTTGCGGGCTTTGCGCTGGGCTTGGCGTTTCGTATTGCGGTATCCGTGAGGGGCATTTGGGGGCAACACCTTGTCGAGGTAGGTAAGTTGCCCCCGATGTTGCCCCCAGTTGCCCCCGGATGTCAATGGACGCTGTTGCCCCTAATTGGACGATAAAGGCAATAAAAAACCCGCACTTGGCGGGTTTGTAGGATGCTGCTGGACTGCTTTGGATACTCAAATGGTGGAGGCGGCGGGAATCGAACCCGCGTCCGCAAATCCT
>CAZHHW010000089.1:0-14031 GCA_964532385.1 uncultured Gammaproteobacteria bacterium
GCGCCGTCGGTCAGCGGCGCGTCGCCGGCCGGCGCGTCAGCGGGAGCGCAACCGATGTTGAGCGTGCACAGCTTGCCCATGACCACGCGCAATGCGAGGTCGACGATGTCGTCGCCGGGACGGCGGCCGTTGGGAAATCCGGCCGCGTCGCCGCCGATCACGCCCAAATTGTTTTGCATGCCTTGCGCGGCGGCGGGTGTGGAGGTATTGAGCCGCAGCATCTCGGACGGCACGACGTTCTGCGGTTGATTCAAGCCTGTTACGCCGGTCAGAAACACCGTCACCAGATCGTTGCGCGGAAAATTGGTCGGCGCTTTGGCGATGGGGAATAGGGTTTCGATCAATGCGGGCAAGGTGGGGTTGGTCACATACGCCGCGAACTGCGCATCGTCTTTGGGCTTCGCGGCATTGAATTTGTTTTTGTCCGGCAGCCCGATGACGACTTCATTGACCAGCGGCATGCCCAGGCGCGACACCTGCACCCACGGTCCGCCTTCGAGCGCGGGCGTTTCGAAGTCGGGCGTGCCGCGCAGCAAGCGGCCCTGGCGCACGCTCGCCGTGGTCCACGCGCCGATCACCGGATCGCTCTTGGCCAGGCAACTGGAGTGGAGTTCAAGGATCATGGACGTGACATTTTTATCCTCCAGGGAGTCCACTTCGCCGTCGACCGGTCCGAGCGGATTGGTATTGATCAGATCGAAGATTTCGCCGAGATTCACGACGAACGGATCCTTGCGTTGACCGACGAACACGCGGCCCGGCATATCGCAACCCGGAACCTTGATGTTATAGGCATGTGCGCTGGCGTAAGCGGCATAATCGGGGATGGATTTGTTGCCGATGTTGTCGACCGGCTTGGCGAAGCTGCCGGCGCCGGTATCCGCATTGATCACCGACGCGGGTTTGCCGCTGCGCCGGTCGCCGCGCATGAGGGTGATGCGGTAGCTCTCCTCGACATTTAATGCCGCGGTATTGCCGACGCCGATTTGGCCGGAGTTGATCAGCGGAATCGCGACCTTTTTACCGCCGATGTCGAGCTGCGTGTTTTTCAACTGGTTGTTGAAGCGGAACTGGAAGGTCAGGTCTTCCTTCGCGTCGCCGTTGTTGTCGATGTGGATTTCGTACAAGGCTTCCGGGTCGAGCATGAAATAATTCGGTCCGCCGTAAACGTCTTGCAGCGGCACGTAGTTGGCGATCAGCGTGACATAACCGCTGCGGCCGGCTTCGTAGCTGTTGAACATGTAGAAGTCGGTGCCGTCGACCTTCGGCATCTGCGCAATGAAGGGCGCTTCGCGATGGCTGGAAGCTTGTGCATTGAGCGCGGGTACCGCCAGCGCGGCGATGGCCAGCGGAACGGCTAAACGTTTAAATGCTTTCATGGGATTCTCCTGATGAAGTTGAAATGAACAGGTGTGTTCGGGAAGTACTACGCGGCGCTGGGGCGAGCGGATGCGGTTTTGCGCGTGAAAATTACCCACATCCAAAACGCGCCTGGATGCGTAGTAAAGGTGAGGCAGACCGTTCGCAGACGAGGTGGATAATGGAAATGGGAATCAATGTTGCGCACGCGTCGTGTGATACCTATGCGCCGCGTGTTTGTTATGATCGCGCCATGCAACAATTCGAAACCGAATTTACAGCGCCGGTTGTGACACCCGCGCCGTCCGGCGACGCGGCGGACGACGCACATTATCGTGAGTTGATTTTGCGCATCGCGGACGGCGACGAAACCGCATTGGCGGATTTGTACGACGCCACGGTGGGGCAGGCCTACGCAATTGCGTTGCGCATCACGCGTCATGTCCAAGATGCCGAAGATGTCGTGGAAGCCGCTTATTTCCAGATTTGGCGTAGCGCGCATCAATACGATACGCAACGCGGCCGCGTGCTGGCATGGGTGTTGACAATTGTGCGCAGCCGCGCGCTGGATTTGTTGCGCCGCAACGAGCACGTAAAGCTGCATGCCGGTCTGGAGGCGGTGGACGAGCAAAGTGATGAGCGTGCCGCTGATCCATTGCAATTGATCGCAATGTTGCAGCGCGACAGCGCGGTGCATACGGCGATAACCCAATTGCCGGAGGTGCAGCGACAACTGGTGGCTCTGGCGTTTTTACGCGATTTAAGTCACCAGCAAATCGCGGAGCATCTCGCTATGCCGCTGGGCACCGTTAAAACTCATATCCGCAAGGCGCTGGGCACCTTGCAAAGATTGCTGGAAAACGACCGGCTGGATGCAGGAGGCTGAATATGAGCAAGCGGGATTCAAACGACACAGTTCTTCCGCAAGCGGTTACCGAAGTGATGCTGGAAGCGCTCGCGCCGGTGGTTCCGCCGGCCGGATTGCGCGCCCGCGTGCTGGCGCGGATTGCAGCATCCGCAAGCGTGCCCGACTTCCGCACGTTGCGCGACGCCGACGGCTGGCGCGTATTAGCGCCAGGACTTGAATATAAACTCCTCGCCTATAACGAGCAGGCCGACAAAAAATCCTTCCTGCTGCGCGCCGCGCCCGGCAGCGAATTTCCCGCCCATGCGCACGAGGGCGACGAAGAATGCATCGTGCTCGAAGGCGAATTCAGCATGGGCGATCTCAACTTGCGGGCCGGTGATTTTCATTTCGCGCCGCGCGGTACCCACCATCCCAACGCGCACACGCGCAGCGGCGCGCTCGTGTACCTGAGTGCGAGCGCACAGGATTATCCATTGATCGTTCCGTAAGCCTGAAGCCTCGCCTCATCAGCGGGGCAAATATCCATCCGCTTTAGCTTTGTCGATCAGTGCCGGCTGATTTATTTCCCGCGCATGATCGCCTTGCGGTTCGGAAGCGATATTTTTACCGGTGGGCGGATGCGAGTCCGGAGCGACCTCGGGGAGCGGGTAACCCTCGGCCTTAGCTTTGTCGATCAGCGCCTGTTGGCTTATTTCCCGGATATTTTCTCCTTGCGGTTCGGCGATTACATTTTTACCGCTCGGAGGATGTGAATCTGAAGCCACCTCAGGAGGCAGGAGGCTTTCCGATTGAGCTTTGAGTAAAACAAGCTGCTGATTAATTTGATCCGCATATTCGCCGGTCGCTTCAGTCATGACATTTTTAGCCGTCGGCGGCGGCAGTGCCAGATCGCGCTGCGTCAGCGAAGCCTGATGGCTCTTTTCGTGCGCGGCCATATCGATATCCTGGCCATGGTTGGTGAAGACATCCTCCGGTTCTTTCGGTACGGTTTTATCTGAAGATGCGGTTTCCTGGATGCCACTGGCGGGTATTTCGTGAATGCTGGTTTTAGACGTTACTAACGCATTGTCAGTTGCGGAAGTGATCGCCGTGTCCGGTAATGCAGACGCAGTCTGTGAAGACGATGCCCGAAACTCCGGCGGCATGAAATAAAGGCCTATTAAAACCAAAGTGCTTAGCGCAATACTTGCGAATATGGTTTTTTTTGAAATAGATGGCTTCATATATTGCTCGCAAAAATTTGATTTGGCACCAAGACATCTGACTTACGCAGACGTCTTGGCGCTGCCGATCAGGTTAATCGATGATGGTTAACTTGCACGTCGCGTTGTACTGGTTCCATGACAGCAGCGCGAAATTCAAGTCGATGTCGCCGATGTTGGCCCAGTTGATATACCAGCCATCCGTGAAGTAGCAGGCCCAGGAATTCATAATGTGTTCCGTTACACCGTTGTTATTTGAGCCCGCCACATCACCTTCGGAGGCGCGCCAAGCTTTGGTGGATGCATTGTAGTAAAACAAGGAATCCCGCGAAGCGGTCCGGCCCGTTCCATCCCAGTTGTACATGCCCATGCGTAAAGTACAGCCGTCCCAGTCGCCGCAAAGATCGATAATGGTCTGTTCGGGAATGTTGACGCTGGTTCCCCGGCCACTCGCCCATGCCGTGACGGTTTGCCGTTCATTTGCAATTTCATATGCGCTTGCGGATTCAACAAAACTCAACGTCGATCCTGCAATCAGTAGGGTGGCGGCCAATACGTTTTTTCGTTTCATAATGTTCTCCTGAGGTATTTGATGGATTTTTGTGCACGGATTACATCTACTCCCGTAAGCCACTGTATGTATCTTGGGATGCGCGCGCGGCGCATTACTGCGCGCAGTGTATGTGCGGTATTGCAGCAGCAGGTGGCGCGAACTTGATGGCGTTCCGTCTTGAAATAGATGAGAAATGCAGCAAAGCCTTCGAGCCAAGATCAGGTTGGTTCGAACTTTGACTTTTTTGTGGGCAGGTATTTAGTCGCGGTCGCGGTGGCAGATGGTTAAAAGCAATCTGCTTGACTCGATACATGAAGCTCAAAACAATTTGGTCGAAGCGTGCGCCGCTGCCGTAATGAGAGATTAAGCAAAAGCGCCAGGACAATTAACTCAAATCCAAAACTCCCGCCGTCCCCGCCACTTTCCTGAATGTATATCCGGAATCATTAGGCACGACACTCACTTAATAACACCCCTACGCTGCTATTCACGGGCAAAACCGCAGGTTAACTTGACCGGATTTTGCAAAACCCCGATCATAGCGCGCTTCCCCGTCCGGATCGTTCCGGCCGGGCGTGTTGACCATGATTACGTTTTTCATTCCAGGAGCCCCATGAACGCCGCTGACAAAAAACGGCTGTTGCGCGAAATGTTGTTTGCGCGACGCTTCGAAGAGCGCTGTTACGAAGCCTATATGGAGCGCAAGGTAGGCGGTTTTTTACATTTATATCCCGGCCAGGAAGCATGTTGTTTCGGTGTGATGGAAGCGGCGCGCCCCGGCCACGATTATGTGATTACCGGCTATCGCGACCACGTGCATGCGATCAAATGCGGCTCCGATCCCAAGGCCGTGATGGCTGAGTTGTATGCAAAAGAAACTGGCTGCAGCAAAGGGCGCGGCGGTTCCATGCACATCTTCGACGTGCAGCATCGCTTCATGGGCGGCTATGCGCTGGTCGGCGGGCCGTTCCCGTTGGCGGTGGGCATGGCCAAAGCCATCAAGATGAAAGGCGGCGACGAGATTTCGATCTGTTTTTTGGGCGATGCGGCCAATAACCAGGGCACCTTCCACGAAAGCCTGAACATGGCGGCATTGTGGAAGTTACCGGTGCTGTTCGTCTGCGAAAATAATTTATATGGCATCGGCACGCGCATTGATCGTTCCACCGCGGTTACCGAACAATACAAGCGCGTGTGCGGTTACGACATTCCCGCGTCGCAGGTTGACGGTCAAGACATTGAAGTGGTGTTCAACGAAGCCAAAAAAGCCGTGGATCATGTGCGCTCCGGCAAGGGTCCGTATTTTCTGGAATTGATGACCTATCGCTTCCGCGGTCACTCGATGTCGGACTCGAACAAATACCGCTCCAAGGAAGAAGAAGAGATCTGGGGCAAGCGCGACCCGCTGTATATTTTGAAAACGCGCTTGATTGCCGCCAAGGAATTGAGCGAAGCCGAGTACCAGAAGCTGGACAAAGACATCATCGAGCAAATCGAGAAAGACATTATTCCGTTCGCCGAAAGCTCGCCGGAACCGAAGGTGGAAGAATTGACTAAATACGTGTTTGGCGAGAACGATCCGTATGTGCGTGGAGGTGCGCGCTAATGGCCGAGATCTTTTTTTGGGAAGCCGTGCGCCGCGCGCATGACGAAGAGATGGCGCGTGATCCGATGGTCATTTGCATGGGCGAAGACGTCGGCGTGGTCGGCGGCACTTACAAGGCAACGCAAGGTTTGTACGACAAATACGGCCCCGAGCGCGTGATGGACACGCCCATTTCCGAGAACGGTTTTACCGGCCTGGGTATCGGTGCGTCGTTTTTGGGCGTGCGTCCGATCATCGAAATCATGTCGGTCAATTTTGCATGGCTGGCGCTGGATCAAATCGCCAATTCCGCGGCGAAAGTGCGTTACATGTCCGGCGGTCAACTTACGGCACCGGTGGTGATTCGCTCGCCGGGCGGGGTTGCGCATCAGTTGGGCGCGCAGCATTCCGGACGCATGGAAAAGATTTTCATGGGCATTGCCGGCCTGCGCGTGGTGACGCCGTCGAATCCGAAGCAGGCGTATGGGTTGATCAAGTCGGCGGTGCGTTGCAACGACCCGGTGTTCATCAACGAGCACGAATATATGTACAGCATGAAGGGCGAGGTGCCCGACGCGGAATATTTCCATCCGCTGGAAGGTTCCGAAGTCGCACGCATGGGTCGTGACGTGACTTTATTTGGCTACAACATTTCCGTGCATTGGTGTGCGCAGGCGGCGGAGATTTTATCCAAGCAACACGGCATCGAAGCCGAAGTGGTGGACCTGTTCGCGTTAAGTCCGCTGGACCGCGCCGGGATCAAAGAATCGGTGAGTAAAACGCACCGCGCCGTGGTGGTGGAAGAAGCCGAAGCGCCGGTGGGTGTGGGCGCGGAAGTGATCGCGATCATCAACGAAGAATGCTTCTTTGAACTCGACGCGGCACCCGTGCGCGTGTCGGCCGCCAACGTGCCGATTCCGTTCAATCACAAGCTTGAAAAAGCCGCGATTCCAAATGCGCAGGAAGTGGTGAAGGCGGTGTTGAAGATGTTGGGTAAATGAAAATGCAAAGACCCTTATCATGCGACATAAAACACTCCTTCCCCCTGCAAGGGGGAAGGTTGGGATGGGGGTGTGATGCATAGGTGGCGGTAAGGTTGACTCACCCCCATCCTGCCCTTCCCCCTTGCAGGGGGAAGGAACGCTCCGTTTAAGCGATCAGGCGCGATCTTTAAAGATCAGTCCCATACAGAAGCATGGTTCTAAAAATATGTCCGAATCCTTTGTAATCAAAATGCCTCAGCTTTCCGACACCATGACCGAAGGCGTGCTGGTCAGTTGGGAGAAAAAAATCGGCGACAAGATTTCACGTGGCGATATCGTTGCCACGGTCGAAACCGACAAGGCCATCATGGATGTCGAAGTTTTCCGTGAAGGTTATCTGTCCGGGCCGATGGCTGCGATCAATGCCGTGGTGCCGGTGGGTAATGCCATGGCGTTTCTGGTGGACCGTGCCGAGCAGGTGCAAGGCGGCGATGCGGTCTCTGCCGCTGCTGTTCCCAAGGCTGCTGCGGTAGTAATGGCGCCTCAAGCGCCGTCCGGCGTCGGTGCGCCGCAAGGTGTCGTGACCATCATCAAAATGCCTCAGCTCTCGGACACCATGACCGAAGGCGTGGTGGTGGCCTGGACCAAAAATCCCGGCGACAAGATTTCGCGCGGTGACGTGGTGGCGCAAGTCGAGACCGACAAAGCCATCATGGACGTGGAAGTATTCAAGGAAGGTTTTCTGTCCGGCCCGTTGGTGGAGGTGGACAGTGTGGTTACGGTTGGCAGTGCGATGGCCTATCTGGTCGAACAGGCGGGTCAGGTCGTGACTGCGACCAGTAGCGCAACGCGCGGGGCTTCCGATTTGAATGTCACCAGCCCCTCGCACCAGGAACCGCGCCACCAATTGGCGGCCGCACACCCGGCTCCGGGGCATCGCGCTCCGGCCACGCAAGCCTTTGCGTCCACTCCTGCGGTACGCCCCGACAACAAGCACGCCACGCCTTACGCGCGCAAGCTCGCCGGCCAGTTCCATGTGAATCTCAACACGCTCAAAGGCAGCGGTCCCGGCGGTGCCATCGTGGCGCTGGACGTAAAACGCGCACAACCGATTGAACGTCCCAGCAGCATGGAGCAACAGATTCCCGCGCACGCGATGCCGCAGGTGCAGGTGCCCGGAAAGGGCCGTGCGATGACGGCGATGGAACGCGCGGTCAGCCATTCCATGACGGCGGCGCTGACCATGCCCACTTTCCGCGTGATGGTGAATGTCAAGCCCGATGCCTTGATTAAGGCGTCGAAGAAAAAAGGCGTATCGGTCACGGTATCGATCGCCAAAGCCTGCGCGCTGGCGATCAAGAAACATCCCACCATCAATTGGGCTTACCAGCCGGTCGACAAATTGGTTGAACGCGATAATGTCGACGTCGGCATGGCGGTGTCGGCCGACGGCGGCGGATTGGTGGTGCCGGTGCTACGCCACTGCGAGTCGCGTTCGCTGGAAGATCTGAGCAAGAATTGGGGCGAGTTGGTGGAGCGCGCACGTAAACGCCGCCTCACGCCTGAGGAATACGCCAATCCGACCTTCATGGTGTCGAACATGGGCATGTTGGGGATCGCCTATTTCGACGCGATACCCACACCCGGCACCGCCGCGATTCTGGCGATCTCATCTGCGGGCGCGGCCGGTATGCCGTTGACCATCACAGCGGATCACCGCGTCGTGAATGGTGCGGAAGTCGCACTGTTTCTCGGCACCTTGAAAAAAGTCATCGAACAACCGGAGGACTGGATGGGACCGATGGGGCCGGCGATTCCGGAAGGCAATTGGGACTATGACGTGGTCGTGATCGGCGGCGGACCGGGCGGCGAAGACTGTGCGCGCGAACTGGCCGAACATGGCGTGAAAGTCGCGATGATCAGCGATGCGCCGTTCCCCGGCGGTGAATGTTTATGGCGCGGTTGCATCCCGTCTAAAGCCTGGCGTGCCGCGGCGGATCGCATGCGCGACCGGGCGCACGATGAACATTTGGGCGTCACCGGCACCGCCAAAGCCAAGCTCGACTGGAGCAAGCTCGATGCCACGCGCCGCAAGATTCTGGAAACGCGCGGCGACATGGCGCTGAAAACCGACAAAGGCGTAAAGATCAAGGTGCTCCAGGGCTATGCATTTTTCGAAAGTGACCATCGCGTGTTCGTCGACACATCCAAGAGTAACAATGATCCGTACACGCGCCCGTTGCCGGGCGACGGCAGCAAGGGCGAGAGCATCACATTCGGTTGCGCGGTGATTGCCACCGGTGCGCCGCCGTTCGTGCCGCCGATTCCAGGTGCCGAAGCTGGACTTAAAAGCGGCGGGGTGTTGACTTCGGACACGGTTTGGAATTTGAAAGCCGTGCCCAAGACCTTGGGCGTGGTCGGCGGCGGCGCCATCGGCATGGAAATGGCGCAGATTTTCCAGGACTTCGGCTCCAAGGTGACGCTGCTCGAAGCACAGGAGCGCATCCTCGCCGAAGTGGAACCCGAGATCGCGAAGAATCTGACGGCGGTGCTGAATGCCGATCCGAATTTGAAAATTTTTACCTCGGCCAAGGTGAAGAAAATCAGCGGCGGCCCCGGAGCAATGGAGATGGCGTACGAGGACGCCGGCGGCAAATCGCACACGCTGGCTTGCGACTATGTAGTGATGGCGACCGGCAAGCGCCCGGTGCTGGAACCATTGAAGCTTGACAAGGCGGGCGTGCAGAGCGAAAAGAGTATCGTCAAAGTCGATACCCGTGGACGTACCAACGTTCCGCATATTTTTGCCGTGGGCGATGTGATCGGCGGCTACATGTTGGCGCATACTGCCGGACAGCAGGGCCGCGTCGCAGCGGCCAATATCCTCGGTGAAGAGGCGCGCTACGACCAGAACAAGGATTGCGGCGTGATCTTCACACGTCCGCAAGCCGCGTTTGTCGGAGTGTCGGTGGAGCAGGCGAAGGCGCAGGGCATGGATGCGGTGGAAGTCAAAGTCCCGATGAATATCGATGCCAAGGCGATGATCAATAACGAACTGCATGGCTTGATCAAAATCGTCGCCGACAAGAAAACTCAGAAAGTTATCGGCGTGCATTTTCTGGCCGACCACGCCGACACGCTGATCGGCGAAGGCGTGATGATGGTGAGCGGTGAGATGACGCTCGAGCAGGTGGCGCGCGCGATTCATCCGCATCCGACCCAGACCGAACTGTTCGGCGAAATGGCGCGGCGTTTAATGTCACGCTTGCGCCGTACCGCAAAAAAATCCGATCCCGCCACTCACTAGCAGGGTAAGCGTATGGCCGAAGGAAAAGACGAAGATAATTTGGTTTTGCTGGGCGACGGCGATTCGTTCAAAGGCGAGCTGTGTTCGATGATCGAACGCACGCAGATGTTCAAGGATTTTGCGCGTGCCGAAGTTGAACAGTTGGCGCGTTATGCACGCGCCTATCAGGTATTGAAGGGCAAAACTATTTTTCGCGAAGGTCAAAAAGCCGCGTTCCTGTGCGTGATTGTCGAGGGTGTGGTCGACGTGCTCAAGCTTTCCGATGCGCGCGAACCCAAGAAAATAAACAGTATCCGCGCCGGCCGCAGTTTCGGTGAAATGGCAGTGCTGGACGACATGCCGCATTCCGCCACCACGGTTGCCGCCGACACCGTCAAGCTGGTGATGATCACCAAACAGAAACTCGAACAGTTGGCCAACGAAAATCCGGTTTTGGGTGTGAAGGTGTTGTGGCAGCTCGGAAAATTGATGAGCTTGCGGCTCCGCCAGACGACGGGGTCATTGGTTGACCATTTGTAAGATGTACTAACAACAACCCCTCTCCCTTTGGGAGAGGGTTGGGGTGAGGGCGGTTCAGACGTGATGTTAACTTCACACGCCCCCTCATCCCAGCCTTCTCCCGATGGGAGAAGGAGCAACGTGTGAGATCCCATGTCTGAAATCAAAAAAGTCGTACTCGCTTATTCCGGCGGGCTGGATACCTCGGTCATTCTGCAATGGTTAAAAGAAAACTATGAATGCGAGGTGATCACCTTCACCGCCGACATCGGTCAGGGCGAAGAGCTGGAACCGGCGCGTAAAAAAGCCAAAATGTTCGGCGTGAAGCAAATCTACATCGACGATTTACGCGAAGAGTTCGCGCGTGATTTCGTGTTTCCTATGTTTCGTGCCAACACCGTGTATGAAGGCGAATATTTGCTCGGCACCTCGATCGCGCGGCCGCTGATCGCAAAGCGCCTGGTGGAGATCGCCAATGAAACCGGCGCCGACGCCATCTCGCATGGGGCTACCGGTAAAGGTAACGACCAGGTCCGTTTCGAGCTAGGCGCCTATGCCTTGAAGCCGGATGTGCGCGTGATCGCGCCGTGGCGCGAGTGGGATCTCACCTCGCGCGAAACGCTGCTGGCGTATGCGGCGAAACACGGCATTCCCATCGAAATGAAGAAGGGCAAGAAGTCGCCCTACTCGATGGACGCCAACCTTCTGCATATTTCTTATGAAGGCGGTGTGCTCGAAGATCCGTGGTCGGAAGCCGAAGAGTCCATGTGGCGCTGGACCGTGCCAGTGGAAAAGGCGCCCGCCAAGCCGACGTATCTTGAGTTGACATACAGCAAGGGCGATGTGGTGGCCATTGACGGCAAAAAATGGAGCCCGGCGAATCTAATGGCCAAGCTCAATGAAATCGGCGGCGCGAATGGCGTGGGCCGCACCGATATTGTCGAAAACCGTTACGTCGGTATGAAGTCGCGCGGCTGCTACGAAACCCCCGCGGGTACCATCATGCTCAAAGCGCATCGCGCGATTGAGTCAATCACACTCGATCGCGAAGTGGCGCATCTCAAAGACGAACTGATGCCGCGCTACGCATCGATGATTTACAACGGTTACTGGTGGTCGCCGGAACGCATGATGTTGCAGAAAATGATCGACGCTTCGCAAGCCACCGTGAACGGCGTAGTGCGGTTGAAGCTGTACAAGGGCAACGTCATCGTGGTGGGTCGCAAATCCGACAAGGACAGCCTGTTCGACACCAAGATTGCGACCTTCGAAGAAGACGCGGGGAGCTACAATCAGGCCGATGCCACTGGTTTTATCAAACTCAACGCGCTGCGTTTGCGTATTGCGGCGAAGAAGCGCGGGGCACCGAAGTTTTAACAACTAACAACCACCCCACTCCGGCAACTGCTCCTGCGTTGCCCTACCTTCCGCCATCCATGGCGGTCGCCTGCGGGGCACCCCTCCTCGAAAATGAGGAGTGGAGAAGGTCGGTTCTCCCCTCCTCATTTTCGAGGAGGGGTGGACGCGTAGCGGACGGGGTGGTCGGTCTAAGCACGCAACGAGGATTACATGGAATACAAAAACGCCACCATCAAACACAAAGCCAACGTCTACCACGGCGGTAAAGTCACCAGTCGCACCGTGACCACCGCGACCGGTGAAATGAAAACACTGGGCGTCATGCTGCCGGGCGTATATCACTTCAATACCCAAGCCCCGGAAGTGATCGACGTGCTGCAAGGCCGCTGCCGCGTCAAGCTGGCGAATAGTCAAAACTGGGACGAATACGAAAGCGGCGACAGCATCACCATCCCGGGCAATTCCCATTTCGAAATCGACATCAGCGAGCTGCTCGATTACGTCTGCCACTTCGGGTGATGTGTTCCTTCCCCCTGCAAGGGGAGGCATTTGCCATTCTCTGCAATTCACTTTTCGAAAATAGACATCAGCGAGCTGCTTGATTCCTCTACCATTTCGGATGGGGCGGAATACCCCTTCCCCCTGCAAGGGGGAAGGCAGGGATGGGGGTGTGCAAGCACCGTTTTAATTATCACCCATCCAGCAACTGCTCCTGCGTTGCTCTAACTTCCGCCATCCATGGCGGTCGCTGACCTTCCTCCTTGCAGGGGAAGGGGTGCCTTATTTTGACGAGCCAGGTACTTTGCAATTTACTTGTCCGGCGTGCTCCTCGCTATAACCCGGCCCGCTTCCGCAAACACTGCAAATACGCCTCCTGATCCGGCTCGGTGTTGTTGCGTTGCGCATTCCATAATGCCTCCCCAAAACACTCCATCATTTGATGTTCGGCTTCGTGATCGTCGCCAAATTTCCTGGTCAGTGCGAAATACAGCTCACGCACACCGGGCGGCTGATCGGTCATCGACTGATCGCGCAGCGCCAGGTGCATGCCTAAATGTAGAAACGGATTGGTCGCGCCTTCTTCGGGTAAGTAATCCTTATCGAGCGCGTCCTCGTCTTCCACCAGCGCGTGATACTCCGGATGAATCGCAATCACCTGCGCGATCTGGATTTCCAGCGGTTCCAGCGGTTGTTTGGCTTGGTGCTTGCGCCAGGTGTCGAAAAAATAACGGCGCATCGTTTGCCGATTCGAGCCGAACAACATGTCAGGTCACCTCTGTCTTGAGTTTGTATTCGCACAGATCTTCGATGACGCAGGCACCGCAGCGCGGTTTGCGCGCGATGCAGGTGTAACGTCCGTGCAGAATAAGCCAATGATGCGCGTCGTGCTTAAATTCGTCCGGCACCACTTTCAATAAATTTTTTTCCACTTCCAACACGGTTTTTCCCCGCGCAAGCCCGGTGCGGTTGGCCACGCGAAAAATATGTGTATCCACAGCGATGGTCGGCTGGCCGAACGCGGTGTTCAAAATCACATTCGCGGTTTTGCGGCCCACACCTGGGAGCGCTTCGAGTGACGCGCGCTCATCCGGCACGATCGCGTTGTGTTTCTCGATCAATTGCGCGCAGGTCTTGATAATATTTGCCGCTTTGCCGTTATACAGTCCAATCGTTTTTATGTATTCCTTCAAGCCCGCCTCACCCAGCGCAAGCATGGTTTGCGGCGTATTCGCCACGCGAAATAATTTCTGTGTCGCCTTGTTCACGCTTTTGTCGGTCGCCTGAGCGGACAGGATCACCGCGATTAACAGTTCAAACGGCGATTGATAAATCAGTTCGGTGGTTGGCCGGGGATTGTGTGCGCGTAAGCGCTGAAAAATCTCGGTGCGGATCGTTGAGTTCATGGCGTCGCAGGCACTTTAACAAGGAATCCCTGGTTACGAAACAGCATTGCTCACGTGCGTGCGCAGTAAAACTTGAATAGCAAATTAATGCGCGCCATTGCACAGAATCATAGGGCAAAGATTGTTCTGGTACGCGGCGCGAGCTAATCATGTGAACACGGCGCTAAAGTGCTTCATCACTTCATCCGATAACGTGTCGCGGGAATGTTATATCGCCGCCCAGCTTGAAACTGGTCAGTTGCTGAACCACACTTCAAAAGACTTTTCGAGAACACAAACATGAAAATCATGCGACCCGTCGCAACGAATCTCCGGTCAACGCTACATCGAGGAAGGCAAGCAATGCGCGATTTTTGGAAACTGGCAGGACTGCTGTGTGTCGTGACATTTTTGCCGGGGTGCAGCGGGGATAG
>CAZHHW010000090.1:0-5357 GCA_964532385.1 uncultured Gammaproteobacteria bacterium
GAAGGCTGGGATGGGGGTGTCCTTACTCGTTGGCCTTCGATTAACTCACCCCCATCCTGTCCTTCCCCCTTGCAGGGGGAAGGAACTCGTCGTTCGAGCGGACTAGGGGTGCAATTGCATGGGGCTTCTCACCCACGACATGCAACCCGCATTCCTTGGTTTCCGGGTTTTCCCACCACCAGCGGCCCGCGCGCACATCCTCACCCGGCTGCACCGCGCGCGTGCAGGGCTTGCAACCGATGGAGGGATAGCCCTGATCATGCAGCGTGTTGTAAGGCACGTTGTGGCTGCGGATGTAGTGCCAGATCTCGTCTTCTGACCAATCGGCCAGCGGATTGAATTTTGTCATGCTATGCGCCGTATCGTATTCCTGCACGTCGAGCGCGGTGCGTGTGGCCGATTGCGCACGGCGCTGTCCGGTGATCCATGCGAGGTGACCGACAAGAGCGCGATTGAGCGGCTCGATCTTGCGAATACGGCAGCATTCCTTGCGCAGCGCAACGCTATCGTAAAAGGCATTCAAACCATGTTTATGCACGTAGTGAGTGATGGCTGCATTGTCCGGCCGGAATAACGTCACTTCGATTCCGTAGGTTTCCTTGATGCGCTCGAGCACGTCCAGGGTTTCCGTATGCAGCCGTCCAGTTTCGAGCGTAAAAATGCCGATCGGCAGTTTGGCGCGCACAATCATATCGGTCAGCACCATGTCTTCGGCCGCCAGGCTGGAGGCGAACACAGCGGGAGAAAATTCCGCGGCGATGTGATTCAAAGTGGCCTGTGTTTCCAATACCCGTTGATTAAGGTTCGTGCTCATGCTTTGGCTCCTTTACGTTGATTGCGGCGATACAGCGGCAGCGGTTGATCCCATGACGCCTGATAGCGTTCCGAGAAATCGCTTAAACCCGCCAGCGCGTCGTGGATGTTCCGGTCGGAACGGGGGCTGAATGCGTCGAAACCGACGCGTTGCAAATAAAACATTTGATCGCGTAACACATCGCCGATCGCGCGCAGTTCGCCGCGATAACCCAAACGCACGCGCAGGTTATAGGCCAGCGAATAACCGCGCCCGTCGGTGAAAATCGGGAAGTCGATGGCGATCACGGCAAAATGGCCCAGGTCGCCTTGCAGCGCATCGAGCGTTTCGTCGCAAGACAGCCACACGCCCAGCGCGGTGCGTCTACGCAGCATTACCTGCTGCGCCTGCCAGACTTTCAGCGGAACGATGACTTTTCCTGCGTCGATCTTGACATTTTCAGCGCTGTCGGCCGCTTGCAAACGCAACACGCTCCAGTCGTCGCCGGCGATGGCTTTATGTTTGATCATGAGGGGCTTGGCGTCAGCCATAGGCGCGTTGCTCCGGAGCGGATTCAGCAATCGGTTGCACGTCGGTATCGATCGGCGTTGCGTATAAATATTCCTTGAACGGGGTCAGTCCGATGCGCTGCACGGTGTCGATGAAACGCTCGTCCTCGATGCGCTCGCGCAGATACACGTGGATGATGCGACTGACGACTTCGGGCATTTGCGCGGCGGAAAATGCCGGGCCGATCACTTTGCCCAGACGCGTGTCGTTGCCTTGCGCGCCGCCTATCGAGACCTGGTACCACTCGCTGCCGTTTTTGTCGACGCCCAGAATGCCGATGTTCCCGACATGATGGTGGCCGCACGCATTCACGCAACCGGACATGTTGATTTCGATGTCGCCGATGTCATGCAGGAAATCGAGATTGTCGAAGCGCTCGGTGATGTCCAGCGCAATCGGGATCGATTTGGCATTCGCAAGCGAACAGAAATCGCCGCCCGGGCAGCAGATGATGTCGGTCAGCAGACCGATGTTCGGTGTCGCCAATCCCTGCACTTTGGCGGCTTGCCAGACGGCAAACAAATCCGTTTGGCGCACATCGGCGAGCACCAGATTTTGTTCGTGGGTCACGCGCAGTTCGCCGAAACTGAACTGGTCCGCAAGCCCGGCAATGAAATCCATTTGCGCCGAGCTGGCATCGCCCGGCGGGGTGCCGGGTTTTTTCAATGACAGAACCACCGCCGCGTAGCCCGGCACGCGATGCGGTTTGACATTGCGTTTGAGCCAATGCGAGAACGCCGGATTCTGGATGCGCTGCACCTCCACGCCGCTGTCTTCCGGCTGCGGTTGATAGGCCGGGCCGGTAAAAAAAGTCGCGACCCGTTGACGCTCGGCCACGTTCAGCGTGCCGGGACCCTCCTTGAGGTGGGCCCATTCCTGTTCGACGCGGAGCGTGAATTCTTCGACACCGATCGCCTTGAGCAGGATTTTGATGCGCGCCTTGTAAATATTGTCGCGGCGCCCGTACTGGTTGTAGACCCGCATGATGGCTTCGATATACGTCATCATGTGGCGCCACGGCAGGAACTCGCGGATCACGCTGCCGATGATCGGCGTGCGCCCCATACCGCCGCCCACCAGCACGCGAAAACCCACGCGGCCGTGTGCGTCGGTGAGCGCCGTCAGACCGATATCGTGCACGGCGGTGGCCGCGCGGTCCGTGCGGGCGCCATTCACGGCGATTTTGAATTTACGCGGCAGATAGGCGAATTCCGGATGAAATGTGCTCCATTGCCGCAGAATTTCCGCATAGGGTCTTGGGTCGACAATTTCATCGGCCGCGATTCCGGCGTATTCGTCGCAGGTAATATTGCGGATGCAATTGCCCGAGGTTTGAATGGCATGCATCTCGACGCCGGCAAGCTCGGCCAGAATCTCAGGCGCCTCTTCCAGCTTGATCCAGTTGTATTGGATATTCTGGCGCGTGGTGAAGTGGCCGTAGCCGCGATCGTATTTACGCGCGATGTGCGCGAACAGGCGCAATTGTGCCGATGACAATAAACCGTACGGTACCGCGACCCGCAACATGTAGGCGTGGCGTTGCAGATACAGTCCATTTTGCAGACGCAGCGGACGAAATTCATCTTCGCTCAGTTGACCGGCCAAGCGCCGCTGCACCTGGCCGCGAAACTGAACGACGCGTTCTTGCACCAGTTGATGGTCGTATTGATCGTAGTGATACATGGGCGGCGCCTATACGTTATGTGGGTAAAGCAACATCGTGGCCACACCGGCCAGTGTGGTTGCCAATAAAGTGCGCAACACGAATTTCGGCACCCTGCGCGCGGCCATCGCACCAATGGTGATACCCGGCACCGAGCCCAGCAGCAGGATCGCAAGCAGGTCCCAATTGATCGAGCCCAGCCACCAGTGGCCGAGCGCGGCGACCGCCGTCAACGGCACGGCGTAGGCGATATCGGTGCCGGCGATTTGCGCGGGCGTGAGCTGCGGTTGCAGCAGGATCAGCAGCATCGCGCCGACCGCTCCGGCGCCGATGGAAGACACGGTCACCAAGGTGCCGAGAAATACCCCGGCCAGCACCAGCGAAATATCAAGCCTGGTTCCCTTCAGATGCATTTCGGGATGCGCCTTCAGCCAGCGCTGCAGGCGGGTTTGAAACAGCAACGCGACCACGGTGAGGAACAGCGATCCGGCGATGGCATAGCGGATGATCTGGCCAAGGTGCGAATCCAGCGTACCGAACTGACTAAGCGCCGCGGTGGTGAGCAGCGCGGCGGGTAGGGCGCCGAGGCACAAATGCTTCACGCTGTGCCAATGCACCGTGTCGCCGAAGCGGTGTACCAGCGTGCCCGCGGTTTTAGTGATCGCCGCGAACGCAAGATCGGTGCCGACCGCAACGGCGGGCGGAAAGCCGAACCATAATGTCAATAACGGCGTCATCAACGAACCGCCGCCGACGCCCGTCAGGCCGACCAGCACGCCGACACCGAATCCGCTGATGATGTAGATGAAGGTCATGAGCTTAAACCGCGATCAGTCCCGCTTCCCGCAGCCCGATACGCAGCACCGCTTCGCGGCCGCGCCCGATATTTTCCAGCAGCAGAGTTTCGCTGTCGGCGACACGCACCGTGCGGATACCTTCGAGAAACATCAACGCCGCCAGCACCCGTAACTGGCGCACCTGCAGTTGCGCGCCGCGCACGTGGAGGCGCAGCGCGGCGTCCCCGGATGAAGTTTCCGGCCCAGTCCCGGCGCCGTGCTCCGGCGGAATGAATACGTGTTCCAGCGGGTGAGGCTGATGCGTGGAAACCAAGGTGATTTCAAGCCGCGTGGCGCTGCGCAAACGTAACGCATGACGCGGGCCGTAACGGCGCATCATGGCCGCAAGCTGGGTGAGCTGTTGCGGCGTAAGCTGCGACTGCGGAAGACTGATGCGCAGGTACCGCAGCGGCGCGGGATTATCCTGCGTCTCTAACAGGGGCAGGTTTTTATAGGCTGGAATTCCTTCGCTTGTCGTGTTCACATTCGCCTCCGTGATGCGATTGATGGATGGCCGCAATGTAATGCCCGGTGCCTCCGGCACGAACGATTTTGTTGATCTAATCTTAGGTCGCGCAGGAATATGCGGGCGAGGCGCCGGCGATGCGCTCTGAACAGGAAGCCGTGAAATTATGAAACTGCAACAGTTGCGTTACATCTGCGTGGTAGCACAGCATGACTTAAATGTGTCGGAGGCGGCGCAGGTTTTACATACTTCGCAACCGGGCGTGAGCAAACAGATTCGCATGCTTGAATCCGAGCTTGGCACGCAGATATTCACGCGCGCGGGCAAGCGCCTGGTGGAGATCACTCCGCCGGGCGAAGCGGTTCTGGAAATGGCGCGGCGCATCGTGCACGATATTGACAATTTAAAGAAAATCGGCCGCGAGTTCGCGCACGAATCCAAAGGCACGCTCTCCATCGCCACCACGCACACGCAGGCGCGCTATGCCTTGCCGCACACCATCGAAGCCTTCCGCAAACGCTACCCCGAGGTGGCGCTGCGTATTCATCAAGGCAATCCGTCGCAAATCGTCGACATGGTGAACAGCGGCGAAGCGGATATCGCCATCGCCACCGAAGCGGTGGCCGAGTCCGATCACCTGATCGCGTTGCCGTGCTACGACTGGAATCGCTGCGTGGTGGTGACGCCGAAACACGAGCTGTTGCGTCTGCGGCGCAAGTTGACGCTGGCGGACATCGCGGCCTATCCGCTGATTACTTACGATTTCGCGTTTGCCGGACGCGGGCAGGTGAATAAGGCGTTTGCCGAGCAAGGCTTGTTGCCCAATGTGGTCCTGACCGCCATTGATGCGGACGTCATTAAAACTTATGTCGAGCTGGGTTTGGGCATCGGCTTATTGGCGAGCATGGCCTTCGACGCGAAAATGGACCGCAAGCTGCGCGCGATCGACGTGGGACATTTGTTCGAGCCCAGCACCACGCGCGTCGGCGTGCGTAAAGGCGCTTATTTGCGCGGCTTTGTCTACGATTT
>CAZHHW010000090.1:5457-13716 GCA_964532385.1 uncultured Gammaproteobacteria bacterium
TCGACACGGTCGATTAATGTACAAGCCGCCGGCGCAAGTCCTGGGAACGCGGGCATCTTGCCCGCAACAGCGAGCGGGACGCTCGCGTTCCCAGGAAAATAAATCGGCGTTTTCCTGGGGCTGTGATTTGAAAAGGTGTTGCGGGCGGGTGCGGTTGACTAACCTCACCTGCGACATGAAGCACTCCTTCCCCCTGCAAGGGGGAAGGTTGGGATGGGGGTGTGCAAGCACATCCCTATAATACGATACCCCCATCCGTACCTTCCCCCTTGCAGGGGGAGGACACATAGGACTGAGCACTCGGGATATTGCAATCAAAATGAAGCGCAACACTGAGTTATGCTAGGCATCCCGCAATCGATGAGGCTTGGTGGCATGGAGTTTCTTCCGGTTTTTCTGAACATTAAAAAACAACCCTGTGTCGTGATCGGCGGCGGCGAAGTCGCGGCCCGCAAGGTGGAGTTGCTGTTACGCGCGGGCGGCCAGGTGGTGGTGGTGGCGCCGCAGTGTTGCCCGGCGCTGCAACGGCATTTAATGGCGGCCGAAATCCAGCACATCGCCGCCGAATTCACTCCCGAACATTTGCGTAATTGTATTCTGGCGGTGGCGGCCACCGACGATCTGGCCGTCAACCGCCGCGTCTCCGAAGCGGCGCGCGCGCGCTGCATTCCGGTTAACGTCGTCGATCAACCCGAGCTGTGCAGCTTCATCATGCCTTCGATTATCGACCGCTCGCCGGTGATGGTGGCGGTGTCAAGCGGTGGCGCCTCGCCGGTGCTGGCGCGCTTGCTGCGCGCGCGGCTCGAAACGTTGATACCTGCTTCCTATGGACGGCTTGCGAGCCTGGTGCAGGGCTTCCGCGAACGCGTGAAGCAGCGCTTCGGCCACATCGACGCGCGTCGCCGCTTTTGGGAAGCCGTGCTGCAAGGCCCGATTTCCGAAATGATGTACGCGGGCCGCGAACAGGCGGCGCACGATGCCTTGAGCAAAGCGGTGGAACACGGGCTGGATGCGAATGCCGATGTCGGCGAGGTGTATCTGGTGGGGGCAGGTCCCGGCGATCCCGATCTACTCACCTTCCGCGCGCTGCGTCTGTTGCAGCAGGCCGACGTGATCGTGTACGACCGCCTGGTGTCGCAGGCGATTCTGGATCTGGCGCGCCGCGATGCCGAGCGGATTTACGTCGGCAAAGAACGCGACAATCACACGTTGCCGCAGGAAGATATCAACCACCTGCTGGCGCGGCTGGCCAAAGAAGGCAAGCGCGTGCTGCGCCTCAAAGGCGGCGATCCGTTTATTTTCGGCCGCGGCGGTGAAGAGATCGAAACTCTGGCGCAGGAAGGCATTCCGTTTCAAATCGTGCCGGGCATTACCGCGGCGGCCGGTTGCGCGTCTTACGCGGGCATTCCGCTGACGCATCGCGACTACGCTCAATCCGTAGTGTTCGTGACCGGGCACCTGCGCGACGGCAGCGTGAATTTGAATTGGCCCGCGCTGGTGCAGCCGCAACAGACGGTGGTGTTTTACATGGGTCTTAAAGGCCTCGAAACCATCTTCGCGGAATTGATCAAGCACGGCATGGCCGCCGATATGCCCGCCGCGCTGGTCGAGCAGGGCACCACCCAGCGCCAGCACGTGTGGATCGGCACACTGACCACCTTGCCGGACCTGTTGCGCGGCCAGGACGTGCGCGCGCCGACGCTGATCATCGTCGGCGCGGTGGTGGCACTGCATGACAAATTGAAATGGTTCAGCCCGCTGCCTTGACTGGAGCGACTGTTCGATCACTAAACTTAAGGAGACCTGTTTCAGTCATTTGGGAACGCGAGCGTCCCGCTCGCTGTTTGCGGGCAAGATGCCCGCGCTCACGGCGCCATGACGAGATATTTTAAACGAAAATAATTTTTCGCCTTTACGGCGGATTCACAATCACGGTTTTTAGTTTCTTCTATTTAACTGCCAAGGTTTCATGCACGCGAGCCTTACCTTAATTGCCACCATTGCCGCCGGTTTGGGCGTGGCACTGCTTATGGGGCTGATTGCCAACCGCCTTAAACTGCCGGTCTTGGTGGGTTATCTGCTGGCCGGGATCATCCTCGGTCCGGGCACGCCGGGGTTTGTTGCTGACCTTGAGATGTCGCGGCAATTGTCCGAGATCGGCGTCATCCTACTGATGTTCGGTGTCGGTTTGCATTTCTCGCTTGAAGATCTGTGGCAGGTCCGCCGTATCGCCTTGCCGGGAGCGATTGTGCAAATTGCGGTCGCAACCTCGCTCGGGATGGGCGTCGCCACACTGTGGGGATGGAGTCTGGGAGAAAGTCTGGTGTTCGGCCTGGCACTTTCGGTGGCCAGCACCGTGGTGCTGATCCGCACGCTGGAACAGCGCGGCCAGTTGCAATCCGTCAACGGCCGCATCGCGGTCGGCTGGCTGATTGTCGAGGATCTGGCGATGGTGCTGGTGTTGGTGTTGTTGCCGCCGCTGGCCGGCTGGCTGGGCGGCAGCGGCGAGCTGGTTGTAAGCGCCGCCGGCCAGAGTCTGTGGGAGACGTTGCTGGTCGCGGTCGGCAAGATTTTAATCTTGATCGGTCTGATGTTTGTGGTGGGGCGGCGTGTGTTTCCATGGCTGCTGGGCTACGTGGCCGAGACCGGTTCGCGCGAGCTGTTCACGTTAACGGTCATCGCCGTCGCCATCGGCATCGCCTACGGCTCCGCGCAACTGTTCGGCGCTTCGCTCGCGCTGGGTGCGTTCATCGCCGGCATGGTCATGCGTGAATCCCATTTGAGCCATCGCGCGGCTGAAGAATCGCTGCCGCTGCGCGACGCTTTTTCGGTGCTGTTCTTCGTCTCGGTGGGCATGCTGTTCGATCCGAGCGTGTTGATTGAACTTCCGCTGCAAGTGCTGGCGGTGGTTGCGATCATCGTCGTGGGTAAAACGCTGGCGGCTTTTTTACTGGTGCTCACATTCCGCTATCCGCTCAATACGGCGCTGACGGTCTCGGCCAGCCTCGCGCAAATCGGCGAGTTCTCGTTCATTCTGGCGGGATTGGGAGTTTCTCTCGGCTTACTGTCGAATGAGGGCATGAGCCTGATTCTGGCCGGAGCGCTGATTTCAATTTCGCTCAATCACCTGCTGTTTCAGGCCATTGAACCGGCGCAAGCCTGGATTCGCTCGCGTTCAAAACTCGCGCGTGCCTTGGAACGTTCCGACGATCCTCTCGCGGAGTTGCCCATGATGGTCACATCGAGCGAACTGACCGGTCATGTGGTGCTGGTCGGCTGCGGCCGCGTGGGGCGGCGCATCGCCGATGAGCTGGCGACGCACGGGGTGCGCTTCGTGGTGGCGGAGCAAAACCGCGAGCTGGTCGAGTCGTTACGCAAACAGGGCATTCATGCGGTCGCCGGCGAAGCCTCGGAACCTGCCGTGCTGATTCAGGCGCATATTGCGCGCGCGCGCATGCTGGTGATCGCGACTCCCGATACATTGCGTGCGCGCCGCATGTTGGAAATCGCGCGCACCCTGAATCCCGGCATCGAAACCTTGGTGCGCACCCACAGCGAGGAAGAGGCGGCGCTGCTGCGCAAGGAGAAAGCGGGCACGGTATTCCTGGGCGAGCACGAGCTTGCGCTGAGCATGACGCGCCACGTGCTGGAAAAAAGCGCGGCGCGCCGTTGAGGCTGTAGAATTAACCTCGATCATATGTCAAAACATGGTTCCATGTGACATAATGCATCTCTCGAAACAGATACAACGGGAACCCCTGCAAGGGGAAAGGAAGGCGACCGCCATGGATGGCGGAAGATAGAGCAACGCAGGAGCAGTTGCCGAGATGGGGGTGATCGAACATGCATTATGGAAACCTCCGGAAACGTCTGATCCACTCCGACTCAGCCGTTATCAATCCCACCCAATGAAATTTGAAGTCAACATTCAACTTTGAAATTGTTTAGACGCCCAAACGAGGTACCCCTTCCCCCTGCAAGGGGGAAGGATGGGATGGGGGTGATCAATCATGTTCCACGCACACGGAAAAATTCATCCGCCCCTAAGATGGGAGGGTGTTATCAATATTGATCATGCTCCATTGCCCCCATCAATCCGGCCGCGCTAAGCTACGCCATCAACATTTCGCATTCAGCTCGGGGGGAGACCATGCACGTTCGTACCGTTCGCAAACCGGGTGATCCCGGCACACATAAGCTCGTCGCAAAATATGGCGACCGCCTTGTCAACGTGCGGTACCGCGAGGACCCCGCGAAAGGCAAACGTTATAAAACAGTCGAGCTCATCGTTGCGCAGGAAGATTGGCAACCGCCTGCACAAACGAATAAACAAACGAATAATGAGATTGAGCCACCCACACCGCAACCGCGCACCACGCCACGTGTACCGCTGCGCATCCAATATTTTGAGAAAGAGTTGCAACAACAAGTAAAAGCCATCGGCGGCATCTGGAACGCGGGTGAAAAACTTTGGTATGCACCGGAAGCGCATGTCCAGCGCATCGGTCTGGAAAACAGAATCGTGCGATGAAGCGTTCTATATGTAGTACTTCTCGAATATTGTTGTACTACATCCAGTACTTTGTACTGCATGTAGTACAACGTACTATGCCGTCTACTTAACGTTATGCGAATCAAAAGCCATGACCGCTGAAAATCTAGGCAATCAGCTAAATCGCATCGTCGGTGCAACGCAAGGCGCGCTCTTCAATCACGGAGAGCTGGCGCAGCTCACCTATGGTGCCTTTGATATTGCAGCGCGATCCATGCAGGCATCGGAACAAGAAGAGATCGAAGTCACTTTTCCGATCGGATATCGTCCAAATAAGACGGCGATTGAAAGCACGCGAAAGTACCGAAAGGATGAACTCCTGGGACGGTACCAGTACCTAGCATTTCACCAGTTGGCGGTTAATGGCCTCGTGCAAATGGTAACCCTAGTAGAGGCAATGCTTGGCGATGTGATCCGTGCGGTTGTGATGCGCTACCCACAGAAGCTCGGGGCGAAGCGGAATGTTACGCTCCAGACAGTTCTTGAAGCCTCCTCGATAGAAGAAATTCACTTCCGTGCGGTAGACATCCTATTGAATGAGCTCTTCTATAAGTCGCCAGCAGAGTTTGCCGATTCGGCCAAGGGCATCTTGTCTGTGAATCTCTTGGAGTGTCCCGCGTTTCACAAGTATGTTGAGATCAAGGCTTCACGGGACATCTATATTCACAACCGCGGGATAGCAAACGACATCTATGTGCGGAAGGCTGGCACACACGCTCGTGTTCAAGCCGGGGTGGAGTTGCCCGCGAACATTCAATATTTTCTGGAGTCCTATGAGGCCTCCCTCCAGATGGTGGAGTGGGTTGAAAAGGAGTTACACCAGCACTGGCATAGTTCCGAGTTCGAGGAACGACAAAAGACGAGCAAGGAAAAGTTAGCACTGGCACAGAAGCCAACATGAAAAATTCGCATAACAACCGCGTCGAGACCGACCTCGGGGACGCTGCGCGCCCCTCGGCGGCTCACGCGGGACGTTAGAGGTTACCGGTGAGCGCGAATGACAAATATTGGCATACCCTTGTCGGGGTAATAATAGGCGGGGTTGTTTCATTTGGTTCGAGCATCGGGCTCTGGAAATTTCAATCCTCGCATGACCTCAACAACGCAATAAAAGACAGGAGAGAAGAACTGATCGTAGAGGCCGCAGATCTTTTTGCACGATCGGGGCGCATTAAAGGGCTGCTACACGGTCACGTAATGCAGGTCGCAGCGGCAAACACTATTTCAAGCTTGTGCATCTCTATGCAGTTGCAAGGTAAGAAATCAAAAGAATGCGAAAAGGAACTCGACTACAACATCATGAACGAGTTCAACAAGGAAATATTTGAATACAACGCAAAGTTCCTGAAGCTAAAGAGTCTTGTGCCTTTGTACTTTTGCGGGAAAACAAATAGTGAATTCTCAAAAGTTGAGGCGAGTACGGGTTGGTGGGACATTACGCAAGAACAATCAGGGCACATTCTTAGCGTTATGCACGAGGAGTATGAGTGTAACCTCTAACTACGCGTTCGAGAGCGACGTATGCTGCTTCGCAGCACACGCGCCTCAACGCGAACGTTAGGTTTCAAAAATGGTCAGCCCCATTGATCTCAAGACAATGAGACGTTTTGTCGGAACGTGGCGATGTGCTGACGGTTTTTCTGAGGTTGAGTTCACCGTCAAACTGAAGGGGGGAGCTTTTGTTGTCTCAGGTATCGACGGTTATGATAGAGAGGCGCCAGAGATTTACGATGTATCATGGAATGCAAAAACAAGTGCTCTCCGCTTTTCAACGTATTGGTCAAGTACTGGACGCTTCATGAAATATACGTTTACGCCTTCGATTGTAAACCGCCGTATTGAGGTAACGTATACCTATACGGCGCAAGAGCTTTGGGAGCGAGCGTGAAACCTAACATTTCGTTCAAGGCGGACGCGGCAAGCGCTGCATGTTTCCTGTGGTCTGTTCAGCGCGCCGCTTAACTCAAACGTTGGGCGTCATAGGAAACAGCGTCATGTGCTTAGCTCTCTACATCGCATCCGAGAAAGCGCTTCCGCTTATTGAGTACCCTAATTATCCCCAGTCCGTGTTTACGTTACCGGAGTGGCCGGACATGGCACAACGGTTTCATATCTCAACACTAAAAGAAAATCAGGAAATCGTAAGAAAGCATTTTTCTATACCCAATGTCGTGTTCGCAGGCAGCTACGAGGGGTGCAGTTGCGGCTTCAATTACGGCAGAGAATATCCAGACTATGAAGATGACAAAGAGCATTTAAACGCAGCACGAGAATCGGTGGGACAGTTAGTAACCTACATTCGCAACAACGAAATAAAAGAACTTTATGCTTGCTGGTTCGACGACGAATCTCTTTCACAGGTGGCCGAGCGCACGGTCACAATTGAAGAACTCTCATCGCCCACGTTTGTGTTCAATCAAAAAGAGCTACTTCGTGTAGTCATGCCGCCCAACCCCGCGTTCAACACGGACGCGCCTAAGCGGCGCGCCGGTTAACGCGAACGTTGGGCATCATTCACAACATGACAGTTGAAATAGTCTTTGCCACTATCGTCACCATTGCCTTGCCTATAGCGTGGTTCGTCGCCGATGTTCGCGCGCGGCCGTTACTGCGTCGCTTACTTGGAGCAGCTGCTCTCCTCTGGTCGTTTGGCGTCGCGTTTCTCGTAGGTTCGCTGCAAGACCTAAACGCAAATGCCCACTTTACCTCTGCCACCGACAAACTATTGAGCGCATCAGTCCAACACCTTCGAGCTGGCCACACTGATGCAGTTTTGAGAGAGTGGTCTCGTGCTAGTGAAAGTTTCGGAGTCAGTTATGAGAGCCGTGGTAACTACACCGAGGTTGTCGATGACATCGTGAAAGGAATGGATAACCCATGAGTTCACCGAGCATGATGCCCAACAACGCGTTCGAGAGCGACGTGTGCTGCTTCGCAGCACACGCGCCTCAACGCGAACGTTATATTTTTGGGGAACGCTTTATGAGTTCTGTTACGAGATTTCTAGTTCTCGCATTTTTCTTATCGTCAGCGTTGGCGGCAGAGAATGTGGAACTAAGGACGATTGAAACACAAAACATTGGAACGGTAACCGTGCTGGTTCCATCAAACTGGAAACCATGGGTCGGGCATCATGCAAACCAGAACTTTGCCACCACCTTTTATAAACTAACCTCGGAAGAGGAAAAGTTTTTTTTCGAAATCGCAATCAATGACCTTACTCATATGCAATTGTCTGGGCTAACGAATAACGATCTTGAGCAATATATTCAAACAACAATGGCACCTCGAGCCTCGCAGTCTACGGAAGGGAAAATAACTACACAGAGGTTTGGTACGCTAACTGACGGTGTGTACGCTCGACTCACGGATAAAAAGCCAAAAACCGATGAGCCTATTTATTTAACGAACGGAATCCGGTTAATTGGAAACAACGTCATCCTCTTTACCATTTACTCAAACGATCATGACTCAGCAGTTTTACAAAAAGTTCTTAGCATAGTTTCAAGTGCTGAAATTAAGCCAAAAATATAACTACGTGTTCGAGAGCGACGCGTGCTGCTTCGCAGCACACGCGCCTCAACACAACGTTAGGCCTCGTTACTTGATGCCATAAGGCACACAGGCGTAACATTCGTCCATGAAGCCAGCGAACTGGAGCACCGAGAAAAATATCCGCCTCAAAGCAGAGCGCGGCGTATCTTTTG
>CAZHHW010000091.1:0-13714 GCA_964532385.1 uncultured Gammaproteobacteria bacterium
ACGCAATGGTTGCAGCGCGGCGCAGATCGAACGCCTGGTACGGCAGCGCGCGCCCAATGAATCCGATGTCCTGATCCTGGGTTTCGCGCGCCGTTTCGCCACTTATAAACGCGCCAGCCTGTTGTTCGCCGATCCGGCGCGCCTGGCGCGGCTGCTTAACGATCCAAAGCGGCCGGTGCTGCTGATCTTTGCCGGCAAGGCACATCCCAACGATCAACCCGGCAAGCAACTGATCCAGCAAATCCATGAATACTCGCACCGTCCCGAATTCGAAGGCAAAGTCATTTTGCTGGAAGGCTACGATGTGGCGCTTGCACGGCTGCTGGTGACGGGTGTTGACGTCTGGCTGAACACGCCGACTTATCCGCTCGAGGCCAGCGGCACTTCCGGACAAAAAGCCGGCATCAACGGCGTTATCAACCTGAGCGTCCTGGATGGCTGGTGGGGCGAAGGCTACAACGGGGAAAACGGCTGGGCGATCGCCCCCCACGGCGCGCAGTTCGACGAAGGCTTCCGTAACCAGGAAGAATCCAGGGACTTGCTGAACATCCTCGAGAACGAAGTCATACCGCTGTATTTCGTCCGCAACGGTTACGGCTATTCGGAACCCTGGGTCAAGATGTCCAAAGCCTCGATGAAATCGATCATTCCGCGTTTCAATTCGCAACGCATGGTGCGCGACTACGTCACTTATTTTTACGGTCCGGCCGCACGCCAGCAAAAAAAGATGGTGCAAAACGCCAGCGCACCCGCGCGCGAGCTGGCCGGCTGGAAGAAAAAAATTACCGAGTCCTGGCCTAAAATTTCACTGCGCCGCGTCGATTCCGTGGAACACGCGGTCAACGCGGGCGCCGCGCTGCCCATCCGCGTGGCGGCGTTATTGGCCAACTTAAGTGCAACCGATGTGTGCGTCGAATGCCTGGTGGGACGCAGCGCGGAAAACAATGAATTCGCGGTGCAATATCGCTATCTGATGGAACCCGCCGCGCTCAACGACCACGGCGAAACCGTGTTTAAACTCGACCTGCATCCGGAAATTTCCGGCTTGCTGCACTACCAGATCCGCATGTATCCGCATCATGAATTACTCAGCCACGCCTTCGAAACCGGGCATATGATCTGGCTGTGATGCGAAGCTAAAAGGTACCGGTGGCGGGCGGGTTCATGCACCCCGCCCTGCTTATCGCGCGTACATTTCCACCATGCCGCGCAGGCGTTCCGCGACGTGCGGCCCGATCTGTTCCCAGGTGAAGCGCCAGCGCCAGTTGCCTTCCACGGTGCCGGGTGTATTCATGCGGTGCGCGCCGTCCAGGGCCAACACGTCCTGCATGGGAAGGACAGCCAGTTGCGAAACCGACGCCAGCGCGGCGCGCAGCAGGGGCCAGGGCATGGCTTCATGCGGCGTGCCCAGATAATCGTAAATGCGCGCTTTCAAATCGTCGCGCAGCGCGTTGAACCAGCCCAGCGTGGTGTCGTTGTCATGCGTGCCGGTGTAAACCACGCTGGCGGCTTCATGATGATGTGGCAGATAGGGATTCTGCGCGCCGCCTTCGAAAGCGAATTGCAGTATTTTCATGCCGGGAAAACCATGCTTGTGCCGCAGTGCGGTGACATCCGGCGTGATGTCGCCCAGGTCTTCCGCGACAATGCGCAGTTGCGGACAATGGGCGCGCACACTGGTAAACAAGGCATCGCCGGGCGCGTCGACCCAGCGGCCGCCGATGGCGGTGGTGGCGCCGGCGGGAATTTCCCAATACGCCGCGAAGCCGCGAAAATGATCGATGCGCACCAGGTCCATCAATTCAATCTGACTGTGGAAGCGCTGCTTCCACCAGCGAAAATCCTCGGCTACATGGCGCGGCCAGTAGTAATGCGGATTGCCCCACAATTGGCCGGTGCTGGAAAAATAATCCGGCGGCACGCCCGCGAGGCTTTGCAGGTGTCCCTGTGCATCCACCGCGAATTGGTCACGCTGCGCCCACACGTCGGCGCTGTCGTGGGCCACGAAAATCGGCAAATCGCCGAACAGCAATACGCCTTTCCTGTTGGCATAATCTTTGAGACGCCGCCACTGGCGAAAAAATACAAACTGCTCAAAACGCACCTGTTCGATCGCCGTGGCCAGACGCGCGCGCGCGCTGTGCAAGGCCATCGCTTCGCGATCACGCAGCGGCGCCGCCCAGGTGATCCAGTGCGTCTGATTTTGTTCGCCGCGCAGCGCCTGATACAGCGCATAGTCTTCCAGCCATGGCGCGTGCACGCGGCAGAACTCCGCGTACTCCGCGCGCGCCTGCAAAGATGCGGCACGTATAAAACCGTCGTGCGCACGTTCCAGGCGTTGCGCCCCCGCCGCCGCCTCGGCGCCCAGCCAGCCTTCTTCGACCAGCAATTGCACGCTGATCAGCAGCGGATTGCCGGCATGCACCGACAGACATTGGTAGGGCGAGCCCAATTCACCATGGGTCGGGCCGATGGGCAAGAACTGCCACACGGAAAATCCACCCGCGGCCAGAAAATCGACAAAGCGATACGCGTCCGCGCCCAGATCCCCGGAGGGCAACGAAGTGGGATGCAACAAGATGCCCGCGCGGCGGCGATCGAGCAAGGGAACAGCGGACGGCGAGGTTGCATTCATTAAAAGCCATCCATTTTCAAAAACAAAAAAAGCGCCGGACTCCATCGGCCCGGGAATCAATATATTTAGGCTGCCCCAAGGTTCTTGCCGACCGGCATGCCGTACTACGCTTACCCGTTGATGACTTCCCCGCCATTCGGGTGTAAGACTTGACCACTCATGTAAGACGAATCGTTGGCGGCAAGAAAAACATAGCAAGGCGCCACCTCGAAAGGCTCGCCTGCCCGCCCCATGGGTTTATCGCTACCGAACTTTGCGACTTTATCGGGCGGAAAAGTCGAGGCAATCAGCGGGGTCCATATAGGACCCGGCGCCACCGCATTGACTCGAATACCTTTCTCCGCCAGCGCTTGCGAAAGCGAGCGCGTAAACGCGACGATGGCACCCTTGGTCGCCGAATAATCCAACAACGTGGCACTTCCCTTGTAGGCCGTCACCGAAGTCGTGTTGATCACGGCACCGCCCGACGGCAAATGTTTGAGCGCCGCACGGGTAAGGTGAAACATGGAAAACACATTGGTTCGGAAGGTCTGTTCGAGCTGCTCCGGCGTAATCTCTTCGATGCTGTTTGCAGGATGTTGTTCGGCGGCATTGTTGATCAGAATATCGAGCTGTCCCAATTCAGTCACCGTGCGTTCGATCGCCCGGGCGCAAAACGCCGCATCGCCGATATCGCCGGGTACCCGCAGGCAACGTCGCCCGGTGCGTTCGATTTCGCGTTGCGTCTCCTCCGCGTCTTCCTTTTCATTCAGGTAGTTGATGGCAACATCCGCCCCCTCTTTGGCGAACAGAATGGCGGTGGCGCGGCCGATGCCGCTGTCGCCGCCGCTGATGAATGCGACTTTTCCGGCGAGTTTGCCGCTGGCGCGGTAATTTTCATCTTGCATCCGGGGACGGGGGGTCATGACTGATTCGATGCCCGGTTGCCGCGCTTGGCTTTGCGCCGGGCGTTGCTGTTTTTGCGTCATACCGAAAGCTCCTCTCGTTATCAGGCAGCGTTAATCGGATGCTGGTCGCAGTGCACTACGGCCGTCTCCGGCCGATGATCGAAACCGCAGTGCCGCACACTGTTCAAGGAGTGTTACCGGCATTTGCGTCGGACATCAACTCGCGGGCCGCATCACGCCGCCCATCGACGGCGCGCCGCTGCCATGAGTGAACGAATGTGCCAGATATTCCGGAGGCTCTTCGCCCAGCAGTTGGTACAGATTAGTCAAATGGCGGCGAAACAACCGTTCGAAGTCGCTCACTGCGGCCTCGGGATTGTAACCGCCGAACCACCAAAACCAGTCCGAGCCTTCACAGATGGCCAATTGCCGCTGCACCAAGGTCAGCTTTTCGCCCGACAGGCGCCCGCTGGCGGTGACGCGATCGAAAGCGCGCTTGGCATCGACCAGCATGTCCCAGCCGCGATTTTTTTCCGGATCGCCGATCCAGGTGGAAAATGTCCCATACACCCAACTGCCGGCCATCAGCGCGGGCAACTCGGCGGAGTTGACCTTTTGATTCAGGCAATGCGAATAGGTGGTGAGCTCCAGTTGCGGATGTGCGGACAGCTTTTGGTAGAGCGCGGTTAAAAAGTAATACCCGTTTTCCGGAAAATATTCCCAGGCATTTTCGCCGTCCAGGATGATCGACACCACCGCCTTGTCCGGATCGGTTTGTGCTTGCGCGATGTTGACCAGGTGATGCGTCAGATTCGCCACCGCGTCGTCGGCATGCCAGTTCGAGTAGGTGAAGCCGATTAAATCGGATAAGCCGTCGTCGCGGAAAAAACTCGCGATCGGTCCTGCGCCTTTGACCCGAAACGCCTGATGCGGATGCAAGGTCGCGCCGCCGCCGCTTTTGTTCACGCTATTATTAAGCACATTGCCGCCGCTGGCGGCCCAGCGAAAACCCGCTTCGCCGAACAGGCGCAGCGCGGCCGTGCTCACGCTGCCTTCGGAAGGCCAGCACCCGGCGGGACGCATGCCGAAATATTTTTCGAACACGCGCAAGCCTTCGTGAATATGCCAGCGCGCACGCTCTTCTCCGCCGGGATAACGTGACGCCACCGGCATCGGTGCGGCAGGCATGGCTTCCAGCGTGGTATTCAAATCCAGCAACAACGGCACAATCGGATGCGCGTAGGGCGACATGGCCAATTCAATTTGCCCGCGTTCCGCGAGCGCGCGGTAACGCGGCAGCACCGTACTCATCAGCTCGCCCATGATCTGCACCAGGATGCGGCGCTCATGCACGGTGTAACCCGTGGCTTTTTGAACCAGCGCTTTTATCTGCGGATCATGGCGGCGCACCGTTTCCGCCAGCCACGCCAGGTGATACCACACTAATATGTCAACAATGAACTGTTCGTTCAGATAGGCCAGGGTTTCGGGATGTTGTGTGAACAAGGCCGCCATGTCGGCGAGACGCCGGTAGGCGGGGAAACGATTGATCAGGCGGTCGCGATTCGCGCGCAGACAGGCATTGATCAATGAAATATTGGATTCGATCGCGGCGGGTAACACCGTCCCGGCCAGCGCCGCCAGCAATGGGTCGCGCAAAGCGCTGCCATTGGCCAGAAAACCGCTGATCTGTTGTGCGTAGTCGTCGATTTGTTCCAGCAATATTGGCGCGAAATTGACCACTGCGCAGGCCTGCGGCACCGCCTCAAGATGCGCCGCCATGTCGACGTAATCCTTGACCGCATGCAGATAGGTCCAGGGCAGCAAATATTCCTTGCTGATGAGGTCCTGATACTGGGGTTGGTGCATGTGCCAGCACAAAACCACCTTGAGTCTGCCGCTAACGGACATGGTGCCACTCCTGACCGAGCATCGCGGGCGTGACTAACACCACACCACCCTCGCTGACATGGAAACGCCGGGCGTCTTCCACCGGGTCTTCACCGATGATGGTACCGTCGGGAATGTCGCAGCTTTTGTCGATCACCGCGCGCGTGATGCGGCAACCGCGCCCAATATGGACGTCGGGCAAAATCACACTGTCTTTGATTGAAGAGAACTCTTCCACACGCACATTGGAAAACAACAGCGAGTGGCGCACCAGCGCCCCCGAAATGATGCACGCGCCGGACACCATGGAATCGACCGCCATGCCGCGCCGGTCCTCGTCGTCGAACACGAATTTGGCCGGCGGCAATTGTTCCTGGTAGGTCCAGATCGGCCAGTCGCGGTCGTATAAATTCAGTTCCGGCGTCACGCCGATCAATTCGATATTGGCCTGCCAGTAGGCGTCCACGGTGCCGACGTCGCGCCAATAACCGGGATTATTGCTGCCTGCGCCATGAAACGGATAAGCCATCACCCGGTACTTGGAAATCACCGACGGAATAATATCCTTGCCGAAATCGTGGCTGGACTTGTGATTGTCCGCGTCCTTGATTAATTGCTCGTACAGAAAATCGGTGTTGAAAATGTAAATACCCATCGATGCGAGCGCAACGCCGGGCTTGCCCGGCATGGCTTCGGGATGCTGCGGTTTTTCCGAAAATTTGGTGATGTGCAAATCGCTGTCGGCGCTCATGACACCGAAGCCGCTCGCTTCGGCGACCGGCACTTCGATGCAACCGATGGTCATATCCGCATTGATGGCCACGTGGTGGGCCAGCATCGGACCATAGTCCATTTTGTAGATGTGGTCTCCGGCCAGCACCAACACGTAACGCGGATGGTGCAGGCGGATAATGTCAAGATTCTGGTACACCGCGTCGGCGGTGCCCGAATACCATTGCGCCTCGATACGCTGCTGGGCGGGCAGAATCTCGACGAATTCGCCGAACTCGCCGCGCAGGAAATTCCAACCGCGCTGGATATGCCGCAGCAACGAATGCGACTTGTATTGCGTAACCACGCCGATACGGCGGATGCCGGAATTCAGGCAGTTGGAAAGCACAAAATCGATGATGCGGAATTTTCCGCCGAAGGGTACCGCAGGTTTGGCGCGCCAGTCGGTAAGATGTTTAAGTCGCGACCCGCGCCCACCGGCTAGGATCAACGCCAGGGCATCGCGCGTTAAGCGGTTGACGAAACGTTGCGGATGGTCCGGAACTACCATGTTGCAGGCTCCAGGGTCGGGTTAAGGCACGATGGTTTTTCAAGAACGTCCGATGCATACATCACTCCGCGCTGTGTCGGAGCCGCTCTATGGTAACATCCGGTTTCAATTTTGGTAGCACATCGCCGCGAGCCACCGCAACCCGCTTCAGCCACATCTTCTTTATAGTGAACTCCCATGACCCCAGACAACGAAACTGCGACGCCAATCCTCTCCGAAGAATTACAGCGCATCGTCGAAGCGCGTCATCATGATCCGTTCGCGGTGCTGGGACGGCATGCGAGCGCCGAAGGCGAATATGTTCGCGCGTTCTTACCGCACGCAAGCGAGGTGCGCATCGTGGAAGGCGCGCGCGCCATGGAACGGATTCCCGGCACCGACCTGTTCGAATGGCGCGGCCCCAAAGGGCTGCTGCCGGATCATTGCACGCTGGCATGGCGCGACGAGTCCGGCACGCCGCAGCGCCGCGTCGACCCCTATTCGTTTCTGCCGCAGCTCTCCGATTTCGATTTGTACCTGTTCGGCGAAGGCCGCCACTGGCATGTGTACCGCATGCTCGGTGCGCACCTGCATACGGTCGATGGCGTGACCGGTGTGCGCTTCGCCACCTGGGCGCCCAATGCCCAGCGCGTGAGCGTGGTCGGCGATTTCAACCGCTGGGACGGACGCGCACATCCGATGCGGGTGCGCGGCGACAACGGCGTATGGGAATTATTTATTCCCGGCCTCATGGCGGGCGTGGTGTACAAATTCGAAATCCGCCATCGCGATTCCGGCACGCTGCATCTGAAAGCGGACCCGTACGGCAAGCGTTTCGAACTGCGTCCGGCCACCGCCACAGTGGTCTGCGAAGAGTCCAGTTACACCTGGCGCGACAGCGCCTGGCTGCACGCGCGCAGCCAATGGGACTGGCAGCATGCGCCGGTCTCCATTTATGAAGTTCATCTGGGATCGTGGCAGCGCGACGAACACAATTTCTTTTTAAATTATCGCGAACTGGCACATCGCCTTGCCGATTACGTCACCATGATGGGCTACACCCACATTGAGCTGCTCCCAATCACCGAACATCCGCTGGATGCCTCGTGGGGTTATCAAACTTTGGGCAATTACGCGCCCACCAGCCGTCATGGCTCACCCGACGACTTCCGCTATTTCGTCGATCACTTGCATGCGCACGGCATCGGCGTCCTGCTCGACTGGGTACCCGCGCACTTTCCCAAAGACGAACACGGCCTGGCGCGTTTCGACGGCTCGGCCTTGTACGAACACGAAGATCCACGCCGCGGCGAACACCGCGACTGGGGCACGCTGATCTACAACTATGGCCGCAATGAAGTCAGAAATTATCTGATATCCAGCGCGATTTACTGGCTGGAAGAATTCCATATCGACGGTCTGCGTGTCGATGCGGTCGCGTCGATGCTGTACCTCGACTATTCGCGCGAAGCGGGTGATTGGGCGCCGAATGCCTACGGCGGCAACGAAAATCTCGAAGCGATTGCATTTCTGCGCGAGCTCAACGAAGTCACGCATGGATTATTCCCCGGCGTTTTAATTTGCGCGGAAGAATCCACCGCGTGGCCGCAAGTGACGCGCCCCACCTACGTGGGGGGCTTAGGCTTCAGCATGAAATGGAACATGGGCTGGATGCACGACACGCTGGTGTACACGCAACTGGAACCGATATACCGCCAATATCACCACAACGAACTCACCTTCGGCATGCTGTACGCGTTCACCGAGAATTTCGTGCTGCCGTTCTCGCACGATGAAGTCGTGCACGGCAAACAGTCGATGTTCAACAAGATTCCCGGCGACGACTGGCAAAAGGCGGCCACACTGCGCGTGCTCTACACCTATATGTATACCTATCCGGGTAAAAAACTTTCTTTCATGGGCAACGAATTCGCGCACGGCCGCGAATGGGATCATGCCGGCGCGCTCGACTGGTGGATCTTGCAATACCCGCATCACAAGGGCGTGCAGGCGCTGGTGCGCGATGTGAATCACCTGTATCGCAACTCACCGGCGCTGCACCGTTACGATTTCGAGTCGCAGGGTTTCGACTGGATCGATTGTCATGACTCGGCACAATCCGTCATCAGCTATGTGCGCAAAGGCGGTGCCGACCTGGCGGTGGTGATACTCAATTTCACGCCGGTCGTGCGTCACGACTACCGCATCGGCGTACCCGAAGCCGGGCTTTACCGTGTCGCGCTCAATTCCGATTCTGAATTCTATTGGGGCAGCAACGTCGACGTGGGCATTGCAATGCAGGCCGAGTCCATAGCGTGGATGGGGCGGCCCTATTCACTGCAATTGACCTTGCCGCCGTTGGCGGGCTTGGTATTGCGGCGCGACCTGTAAATTAAAACCAAGCAGCGTGAGCGGAACTTTCATGGCCAGTGTGCTTTTCGTCAGTAGCGAAATTCATCCCTTAATGAAGACCGGCGGTCTGGGCGACGTCGCCGGCAGTTTGCCGGTGGCACTCAACCAGCTGGGCGCCGATGTCCGCCTCTTGATGCCCGCCTACCACGATGCGCGCACGCGCGCGGGCACGCTGCTGCCCGTCGCCACCTTGCATCTCGCGGGCGAGGCCGCGCCGGTGACTCTGCTCGAAGGCAATCTGCCCGGTTCAAAAGTCAAGATCTGGTTACTCGATTGCCCTAAGTTGTACGACCGGCCCGGCAATCCGTACTCGATGCCCGACGGGCAAAGCTGGCATGACAACGCGCAGCGTTTCGCCCTGCTGTGCCGCGCCGCCGTGGAAATCGCCACCAATCGCGCCAATCTGAACTGGCAGCCGCAACTGGTGCACTGCCACGACTGGCAGACCGGCTTGATCCCCGCGCTGCTGTCGCGCGAGCCACAGGCGCCGGCGACAGTCTTTACCCTGCACAATCTTGCCTACCAAGGCTTGTTTCCGGCGGCTACTTTCGCCGCCTTGCAACTCCCGCAGGAGCTGTGGGGCCCCGAAGCTTTGGAGTTTCATAATCAGCTTTGTTTTATCAAGGGCGGACTGATATTCGCGGATATCATCACCACCGTCAGCCCCAACTACGCGCGCGAAATCCAGACAGCGGAATTCGGCTGCGGGCTCGACGGCCTGTTGCGCCATCGCAACGCCGACTTGCGCGGCATCATCAACGGCATCGACGCAAAAGAATGGGATCCGGCCCACGATCCGAAACTCGTGGCGCCGTTCAGCGCGGACAATCTTGACGGCAAAGCCGCGAACAAGCGCGCCCTGCAACGTGAAATGGGTTTACCGCTGCTCGATACACAACCGCTGATCGGCATGGTCGGGCGGCTTGCGCATCAAAAAGGTTATGACCTGGTACTGGACGCGCTGCCGCAGCTTGTTACGCAGCCCTTGCAGGTGGTGCTGCTGGGCAGCGGCGCGGCGCAGTATGGAAACCGGCTGCAAAACTGGGCACGGCGTCTGCCACAACAAATCGCCGTGCACATCGGGTACGACGAAGCCCTCGCCCACCGCATCGAAGCGGGCGCCGACATGTTCCTAATGCCGTCGCGCTTCGAGCCCTGCGGACTGAACCAGCTCTACAGCCTGCGCTACGGCACCGTGCCGATCGTGCGGCGCGTCGGCGGTCTGGTCGATACCGTCGTGGACACCACGACTGCTTCACTGGCCACACGCACGGCAACCGGCTTCATGATCGAACGCGAAGATGCAAGCGCCGTGGTCGAAGCCGTCACACGCGCCCTGCAACACTACAACGACCGCACTCTCTGGCGGCAAATCGCGAGTACGGGCATGCGCCAAGATCACAGTTGGCCCAGCAGCGCGCGCAGTTATCTGGGTGTTTACAACGAAGCATTAAAAGGATGACCTGCATGAGATCATCGCGCTTTTGGGATAATTCATAACATCGACTTAAGGAAGCGATAAAGACAGCACTGTTGTCAACATTTTAGAAAATGCGTCGATAGTTACACTCAGCACGTGGGTGGATGAACCACTCGTGACGAGAAAACTATGCAAATACGCACGATCTTCGCTCTAAGCTCCATCATTACCATGATCCTGCTCGCATCACCCAAACAGGTCCACGCGGACGGACATCCGGACAAACTGCGTATCCTGTCCCTCCTCGAAACAAGAGATTTTAAAACCCTCAATCAATTGCTTGAAACCATTCAGGAGCTCAGCGAGAAAGATATTAATAGAGAAATTGACGTTACTCTTGCCTTTAATGCTTTCTCCACATCTAGACCCGACTTTGAGCCATTACTCGACGAGTGGGTAAAGAAGCATCCCGAATCATACGCGGCTCATCTTGCAAACGGCTCGTATTTCCAGCATCGCGCTTGGTTGAAACGCGGCAGCAAATGGTCAAAAGACACTACAAGTGAACAGTTAAGGCAAATGAACCTGTATTTCGCCGAATCTATTCGTTATGTCACCGGTGCACTGACCCTTCGTCCCACCCTGATCGAGGGCTATGCGATTCTGATTAATGCTGCGATGGCGATGAGCAAACCTGAGCATGAGCAGCAATTAGTCCGACAAGCACTGGAAAAATCACCCGCAAGTTTTCGCATCCGTCGTTCCCATATGCAAGCATTATTACCCCGCTGGGGCGGTTCCTATGAGGCCATGAGAAATTTTGCACGCGAATCGCAAGCTTATTCAGAACAGAACCCTAATCTCAAAGTATTGCGCGGCCTAGTGATGTGGGATAAAGGACGCAATGCCATGCTTGGCGCTGATTACGGAAACGCGGTGCAATTTTTCACCCAGGCCATCCAGAACGGAGAAAGTCCCGAGTTTTATGCTGACCGCGCCGATGCTTACATGCGGATAAAAGATTACGGCAAGGCGTTGGTCGACACGCATAAAGCACTCGAACTCTATCCTCAGAATCCTTCCGTCCTCGCCGATCAGGCCGGCGCTCTCGCTAAATTGGGCCGCATCGGCGAAGCAATAAGCGACTTGGAATTGGTGACAAGAATTGACCCCGGTGAAACGAGCGTGGAAAACATTCGTGATTGGCTTTCAGACTTGCTCATCCGCCAAGGATATGAATTGCAAAGAGACGGTAAATACGATGAAGCCATCTTGCAATTTAACTCAGCGGAAAAGTTAAATCCGGCGAGATATCAGGCATTTTATTGGCGCGCACGCGTTTATGCACACAAGGGAAGATTTGATCTCGCTGAAGCGGACCTCAACCAAGCCATCCGGCTGAACCCACGTTACTTTGAAGCGTACCAAACACTTGACTGGATACTCGCGCGGGATCGCCGGTGGGATGAAGTAGTTTCTCATTGGAACAGGTTCATTCAGATTGAACCGGGCAATGCAAATGCCTACATCGAACGAGCCGGCACGTTTCGCCACAAGGGAAACATGGTGGCGGCTTTGGAGGATTTGAAGAAAGCATGTGACCTTGGCAACAGCAATGCCTGCCAGATCCATAACCGTGAAGCAAGCCGCATCGGCGCTATAAAATAAGTATCGCAGGCATGTCTCCTGCATTCACACAAACCTGGCAATCACATTCGCGTGTCAGCGCGGTCAACGGCTCGTTGATGATTCCGGCATGCGATGTGGAAATGCGCACTTCGGCACTCATGCCGTACGCCAACTCGGCGGCACGGCTTTGCACCGACAGACGCGCCGGGTAAGTCCGGCTCGCCGCATCGGCAACCGGCGATAGTTCGCGCAGCCCGCCTGGATACACCGCCTCAGGTTTTGACCACAAGCCGATCTCGAAGCGTTCGGCATTTTTCACCGCGTCGAGCAGATGCTCGGGCACGCTGAAAGATATTTCCGTTTCGTCCAGCCGCGCCAGCCGCGCGATGGTTTGCCCAGACATCACGGCCTGGCCTGACTCTGCTTCAATGGCGGTAATCACCCCGGCGTGCGGCGCAATCAACGTGCCGTAGCCGGTTTGATTCATCGATTGCTCGGCCGCAGCCTGCACCGCGGCCGCCTCTTCGCGCGCCTGCGTGAACTGCGACTCACGGCGCTCGAACTCGGCCTGACTGATGAAATTCTTGGCGCGCAACTCGGTGAAGCGTTTGAAATCGGCTTCCGCGAGCAGCGCCTGAGACTCAGCCTGCGCCAAACGCGCGCGCACCGGTCTCGGACAAGCGCAGATCCTTACTATCGAGCCGCGCCAGCACTTGACCGGCGACCACCACCGTGCCGACTTCAATCCGCCGCTCCAGTAATTGGCCGGAGACGCGAAACGCCAGCCGCGTCTCGTGCCGTGGCTTGACTTCACCGGCGAACGTGAAGGTGTTGCCATGCGCGTTGACGGCCGTGACCGTGCGCACCGGGCGGCTGATTTCCGGTTTGTCCTCCGTTTTCGAGCACGCGGCGAGCGTTCCGGCGGCGATGAAAATAGTGGTAATGGTCAACAAGCATTCATTTGGTCCTCTTGGGTGTGTGGTTAATTCAGCAACCGCGCGGGAAACCTTGCGAAAGCCCCGCGTAGTGAATGACGCGGCTATCGCCAGCTTACACACCGTGGTGGAAATAAAATCCGCGCGGGGAAACAAAATGCGCGGCGAGCGGGGGTTGCTAGCCGGGCCGTAGCGGCCAATCCTCTTTGCTGACAGGGGTAACCATGGTGTGTCCTCCAGTTCGTAGAGGACAATGCTACGCGACGGTCAAAAGTAAGCAGTTCGGAAACGGTCGGAATTCGATCTGCTATTGGTTCGCGTTAATGCGTAGGGCGTCCGCTCAAGAGTGAGAGTGATCTGGTGTAATCGTCACTCTGGAAATTCAGGTCGGAATGACAGATGGAGGTTTGTGTGCTGCGGTTTATATACAACTTAAAACATTCGCGTTAAGCAGCGCGCGCAGTTCCTTAGGTATTTATACGGAAGCATTGCAATAACCTCACCGCATGGACTGCCCCTTCCTCCCCAATGAAGAGGCGGGATCCTCGATTTAGCACCGCACTGTCTGCTACCGCACTAAGGTTGTTCCCCCTGCTACCGATACATTCGTGCAGCCTGACCACCTGTTTTTTGAACTATCTTTAA
>CAZHHW010000092.1:0-13208 GCA_964532385.1 uncultured Gammaproteobacteria bacterium
ATCCATGCGCTTCGCGGCACTTGCACATCCATGTGCGGCGGATGGGTGGACGCGTAGCGTACGGGGTGGTGGCGGTGGCATTATGAGAACTGTTGAACAACCACCCCGTCCGCTGCGCGTCCACCCCTCCTTGAAAATAAGTAGGGGAGAGAACTCTGTGCGTTCATGCGGAGTTCGCATCAGCGCACCAGTTAGGTTGGAGCCACGGTCGGTGTGTCTGACGGCATCACCGGGACTTCGCTTGCCGACGGCGCCGACTGCGCACCACTGATCTCCGCTAGATCCGCCATCAAATCAAAATCGTCAAGACTCAGCGCTTGCACCGGAATTGGCGCGGGCGGTTTAGGCTGTGGCGTCAGTGCTAGCTCATTGTCGAAATGATCAAAGCGCGCGGATAAATCCATCGCGCCAAGATCGAAGCGGTTGGCGTAGTTCATCGCCAATCCCATTTGGTTAAATACCTCGTGTGCGTCGCGCTGCGGTGCGGTCGGCGTAGGTTGCGCGTTGACAACGGGCGTACTGATTGGCGCCTGCGCAGCAGTGCGCAGGGTGTCGTTCCACTGCTGGTCTTCGGGAGCGGTCGCCGCAGTAGAGCCGACTATGCTGGCGATATCGCGTTCGAAACTTGCGGCCACGTCTTTCTGGTCTTGGCTCAGCGCGCGTTTGCGCAGCCGACGCAGACTCTGTTCGGCTGCCCACGGCTGCGGGTTCACAGTCGACGCAGGAGTTTGTGTCAATGCTGGCGCCGTACCCGTCTGCAATTGGGGGTTAGGCGAGAACACCGGCACAGTACCCGTGGTGTAGTCGGTTCGGGGCACACTCACCGGCGGCACGTTGGAAGTATCTTCAAATGATTCGACTTTATAGCGTCCGCTGAAGGCGTCGCTTGCCATGGCACGCGCTGGTGCAGCGCGCACTACCGTGCTCGGCGCAGCATGATCATGACGTTGCATTGAGGCAGCGACCGGCGCTGCGTCAGGCGTACGCAGCAAGCGTTCTTCTAGTTGTAACAATCCGCGTGAAGGTTTGCCCACTGCACGGCCACGCACGATGGCGATTTGATCCTCCATATCTTTGGGCAAGCGCGTTGGCCGCGCGTTGAGTGCCCCACTGGCACCGCCCTCCAGACGCATAACTGTAAGAGCCCTGGCTTGACTTCTCGACTTGCGCGGAGCTTTTAGACTGCGTTCCAGAGTGTGCAACCGCGATACGCTCCGCTTCATGGCTGTTTGATCTCCATGTTGACAACCGCATACGGATCGAGTGCAATCGACAGTTTATTGGTGCCCGGATTTAAGCAACGCTGCGGCACTTTTATGTGCAGTGCATCCGGTGCGGCTGAGACCACCTGCACCGGCTCGCCGTTGAGCAGAGCGATGGGAAAGCGCGTGTCGTCGGCACCCGTCAGCACAAAATTAGTGCCGCGCAACTTGAGATCAAAACCGTCGGCATCCGGCACACCTTGCGCGGCCGACAATTGCGGCGCGAACTTGCGACGCCGTGCCTTGTTGATCATGTTGGCGAGATTGCCGTAGTCGAGTTTCTTTTCACCTTGTGTTTTATTTTCGACGGCGCGCTCGACATTGACATTACGTTGATCCATGCGTTCCAGATCACGGGCTGAATGCACCCCAACCTTGCGCAGGGAATCTTTCACGTCGTCGTCCATCCCTTCAAGATTGTCGATGCTGATGTCGTCGCGCGACATCGGCTCATTGCCGGACTCACGAATTTGTCGGTCGGTGATCGAGCCCAACTGAAACGAAATGCGCGATCCGCCATCCTCACCCGGCTTTGCCATCTGAAATTTGAGCTTGCCGTTTTCATAGCTTGGAAACAGATGTAAATCGAACCCGACATCTTTCACCGTGTAAGTCAGTTTGCGCGTGACACCCTTCAGCGACAGCGTGTCCTGCGCCTTGTCGAGTTCCAAAATCAGGGAATCGAGAAAGTTCTCAAGATTCCACGGGGTCGAGATTGCGTTCGCCATGATCGACACTCACCTTGAGTCGCATCTGATGCCATATCGGCATCACCGTCGTTTCGATTTTCTGCATAGGCGGCGCGGCATCGAACTGCCACGCGCCCTGCTCCTGTACCAAATTTAATTCAATCGGCAGCTCAACTTTGAGCTCGCTCACTAACATCATGTCGTAACCCGACGCTTCCGGATCGACGCTCGCCGCCTCTGCCAGTACGGCTAGAAAATCAGCGAGGGATGGCAGGCGGTCGGATTCGAAAATTTCAGTTGTCACGTCCATTACCATACGTACCCGGTAGGAGCGGCGCCCTCGCCGCGATTGTTTTTGGTCGCTAACCCATCGCGCCGAGGGCGGCGCTCCTACATGTCAATGCAACTCAGTGCCGCGCCGCGTACTTTTCTTCGGCATCACGTCACGAACTTCCTCAAGCTCCACCGGAAACAACGTGACCTTTTCGTCAAACTCAACTTCCATGCCTTCCAACTTCGGAATCACCTCGGTGTCTTGCGCAAAGCCGTGCGCGGTTCGTTTGGTTTTCATGCGCCTTTCACTCCTACGAAGTGCATCAGCACCGGCATCGGAAAATGCACGCGGGTTTCGTTAAGCGTGCGCACATTGCCGTGCTCGTCGACGTCTTCGGCGCGGGTCAGCACTAAGGTCTGAATTTTGAATTCGGGATACACCCACAATGCGCCGCGTTCGCCGCGCCGTCCTTTCAGCTTGCCGCTGAATTGCGCCGCCTGATTAAAACGCTCGACGAAATCGCTGCCGCTTAAGGCTTCAAGTTCGGCGTCGCTCAGTGGCGTGGTGTCGGGTGCCAGGCGCGTGAGTAAATGGTTCAGCACGTACGGGCTGTATTCCATGCCAGCTTTGAGTTTGCCGCCAAGCTCGCCTTTGTCACCGGCCTCCACGTGGGTGTCGAGACGTGCGTTATTGGTGCGCTTGGGGTTGAGCACCAGATAGTAGCGGCAATCGAGGCGCGCGCTATGCGCACCGGTGCCGAAGTCGGCTTCCCACACTTTGTGCCACAGGTCGCGATACTGCTCGAAGTCGGATGCAGCGATCGGTTCACCGCTTTCCTCAACACGATCAAACGAGTATTCCCCGATCACCGTGATGCGTTGCTGCATCGACGTGCCGACCTGCTGGTTTTTCTTGTTTTTCCACATCAGCGTCGCGACCACGATGTAGTCCTGATTCGGCGCCAGACGCGCGACTTGCGATTCATCAATACGCGGCACCAGAGGAATCGGGCCGCTGGACAAATCGCCGACGTCTTCGCCGTCTTCAACCAGCACGGCGAGCGTGTCGGGATGTTTGATCTGCAACACCAGCCGTGCTTTGGTAATGGTTTGCGGTGTGTTTACGCTCAAGGGAAATTGCAGCGCCTGATCCTTGCGATACAGCACGCGCGAGCGGCCAAACAGCATCTGGCTTTGTGCCTCGTCGAAAGCCAGCTTCACGCTGGCCACGCGGCGGTAGTTCAAACGCTGCGCCGAAGCCAGACCTTGACTCATGCTCATCAGCAACTGGGTGAGCGCCGGATCGTCAACGCCCGGATTCAGCTTACGCAAGTGTTCGCGCTCCGCTTCCGTCGCCTGCATACCGAGCTTGGCAAAGTCGAGAATGCCGTTGATGACTTGTCCGGTCATTTTCTGCGGCGCATCGACCACGGTTTGAATGTTCTGCGGCGACAGCACTTGTTGCAGCAGCGGCATCAATGCCGGCAATGCAGCCAAGAGTGCCGGTGCGATCATCGCCTGGCTGTACTCCTGCGCTTGCGCGTACTGCGCCGCACGTGGGTTGCGTCGGGCACGCGTGCTTGCCGCGTGTGAACGTGCATAGGCGTTGGGCGTGCAACGCTCCACCCGTGCGCCCAGCGAACCGAAGGCCAGGGACTTCGCCACCGGTTGCGCTGCTGTCGATGTGCCGCCGATCGCCGCCGTGATTTTGTTGATCGTGTCGGGTGTCAACGTTTCACGTGCGGATGATCCTAAGCCGCGTAATATCTGTTCAATCAACTGCGCGAGCTGTGGATTACCTGCGGCGCCTCCCGACGCGCCTGCACCCGCCGGTGCGCCGCCCATACCCGGCAGCATTCCTCCGATGAGCTGTCCTAATCCCGGTGCGGCACTGGTGAGCACATTGCCAATCATCGGCGCAAGATTCGGCAGGATGGACGGCAACGCCGCGAACAGGCCTTCCAGGAACATGCCTTGACTTAAGTCGCGTTCGCGCCAACGCAAGGGCACGGCGTCTACCGGAGGGGGCCGCACGGAGGTGGATGAATAGGTGTATGCCATGCTCATTGATAAGCCTCCATCCGTTGAACTTAAACCACTTGCCATCACCGCCGCTGGTCGCGCCGGGGTGCGCGTGGTTGCAAATAAATCCGGTGGCAGATCCTCGCCCAGCGTGGTCTGTCCTGCATCACGCAGCGCGGCCGTCCAGTCCAATTCCACAATCGGCGAAATCGCCGGCCCCACGCCGTCCTGGGTTCGAAAACTCAATAACTGCGCAAAGCGATCCTGTTTCGAAAGCAGTGCGCGCGGAATTTCCACCTCGCCGCGCCCGCGCGCACTTTCCGCCAATGGCCCGAACACGCGCGAACGCTGCTTAACGTTGGCGATGCGCGCGATGCCGCCGCTAATGACTTGCTCTTCATCCCCAAACTGCCACGCGTAATAAAGGTTGTGGCCGATGTCGAAACGCAAGCGCAGCGCATTATTGTCATTACTTGATTCCTCACTCCATAGTAGCGCGAGTGCCATGAGTTAATATCAACGCAGCGGGGCCGCCCCCGCCGGTGCCGCCGCCGGAGCAACGCCCGCACCCGGCGGCAAGGCGGCCGGTCCACCGCCGGCCGGTGCCGCCGCCGGCGGTGGACCGCCGGCGCCGCCCAGCGGGCCGTACATTGATGCGAAATTGTCGAGCTTGAAGTAGTCCGACTTGAAGGTAATGTCCACCGAACCGGTAATCTTGGCCGCCAGTTCGGTATTGGATACGCTTTTCGCCGACGACACGCTGAGTCTCGACTTGCGGGTGCTGCTGGTCATGCCCCCGGAAGGTCCGCCGAAAATCGAGCCGAGCAAGCCGCCGCTGGCGGTGATGCTGTTACTGGTCGACTTCTGTTCCTGAATTGCCGCCTTGTCGCCCTTCTCGATTTTCTCGCTGGCCTTGATGTCGAACAACACCGACGCCTTCACGTTACCCTTCTCCACCACCAGACGCGTGATGCCCATCAGAATGGTTTCGCGCAACATCGCACGTTGTTCGCGGGCCATTTGCAGTGTGGCGTCCATGATGCGCGTTTTGATACGCGTATCTTCGGTATCCACAAGCGCGCCATCTTTATCCGTCAATACAACTTTTTTGTTGCCCTCCTCGTCTTTCTCGTCATCGCTGAACGACAAGCCGAATTCGTCGCTATTGTTCTCGGCCAGGTAGCCGAAGGCGGCTTCGGGTTTGATCTTGCTCATGAAGGCTGTCAACGACTGCGTGGCGGCTTTTAAAAGCTTCTGGTACGCCTCCATCTGGTCGAGCGTGACTTTCAGATTGGCGTCGAACACGCCTTTCAACAGGTCTTTTACGAAGCCGGGGAAATCCACTTCATCGACAAATCCTCCCGCCAGCTCGCCGGCCTGATCGATGCGCTGGTTAAGATGACGCTGGTCATCGATCAAGTCGCTGGCCTTCTTCGGCTCGGCAAAAGCACGCGCTGCCGCACGCGGCGGCTGGCTCAAACGTCCGACGTGACGCTGATAGACATCGCGATACAATGCACGCTGGTCGTCGACGCCCAGCTGGCCAAACGTGGGCAGACTCATTAATTCGTCGCGCGCATAGCTGCGTGCCAGGTCTTTAACTGCATCTGTTTCGCTCATGAATGCTGAACTCCTTGGCTGCGTGAATTTTTAGCTCTCTCTTTGAAACCAACATCCCGTCCCGCACATTCCCAAATCAGCTTCGGCTTGGGCTCCTTCCCCCTGCAAGGGGGAAGGAACTCTTCGTGAGACCGATCACGCACGGCAAATGGAGAATCTAAAACTCATCTCCCGCATCCGTCGTATCGGGATCTTCCATATCGGATTCCTCATCCGCGCTGGACTCGATATCTCCTCCCACGGTCGAATAGTTGAGGATGTACGCCTCGGCCGCCTGCAAGAAGCGGTTGAACTGTTCCTGCCGCACGCCGCCTTCGGTAAAGTCGGCGATGAACCGGAAAATGGTGTTGCCGTCGACGGCGAGCGAACGCAACGCCGCGATGTTGGGGCTGCCGCCAAACTCCTGTTTCGACAATTTTTCAATAACGGTCCACAGACTCTTGCGCCGGTTACCGCCGAAATAGGCCAGGATTTCCGGATCGCGCAGCAGGTCGACACACTCCTGCAATTGCGCATACAGCTCGCGCGCCTGAATATGTGCCATGCCGGTGCAATATTCGGTGAGGTTGTATTGCAGGTCGCGCGTCGCCTGGTAAATACGTGCCCGCGACACGGGCGATGATTCTGTGGTACCGGTCGTGACTTTTTCTGTTTTATCGATATAGTCGGCAACCTCAGCCATCAGGTTGTGCCACAAGTTGGGGAATTCCTCGTTCACCACCATGCGTTCCAGCACCTGGGTGTCGCCCTTGTTGAGCACACGGCGGTACACCATGCCGCGCTCTTCCGGCGATGGGCGCTGATCGCGCAATTTCCAGTAGCGGTACATGCGCGACACCACTTCGCCTTCCACAACGTCGATGGCCCCGCTGGCCCAGTTGAGCACCAGGGCATCGACCAGCTTGAAAACACCCATATGTTCACCGAGCTCGACAATATAGTCGACAGCACCGGCCGCAAGAATATTGTCGCGCACCACACCTTGCTGCTCGACTTCGTCGAACAGGTCCACGCTGAAATCCCAGCCCGCGCCCGCCGTGCCGCCGCCGGGTTGATGCGCGGCATCGATCGGATCGTCACGCCCGGCGCGGCGCGTGACCGCGTTTTCATAGGCCAGCGCGAACAGTTCGTCGTAGTCGCCGCGTTCGGCGGCCTCGATGCTTTCAAACTCGGCGCCGCGCTCCAGCAGATAGTCGACCATCGCCGCGCGTATGTCGGCGGTAAAGCGCGCGGCGTCGATACCGGCATGCTCGATGTAGATGTCGATGAAAACGGGTAACTGGGCTTGCTCGTTGAGCAAGTCGATGATCTTCAAAACGGCGGGTTCGAGTCCGCCGGGAGCGAGTGAAATCTTGGGTGTTTTACCAGTGATCATGATCATCTCCCGTCAGATCGCGCTGCGCACTTGCTGCGCCACGAGTTCTAAAAGCGTCTTGCTCTTGCTGATGCGGTTGCGTTCCATTATCGACTTGACTACCAGATTGGCAAAGTAGTCAAGCGGACCGTTTTCGGCCTCCAGATCGAGCATGATTTTTTCCGCCACGCCCAGATCGTCTTTGATCAACTCTTCAATTTCGGTGGTCCGCTCCTGAAACAATTTGGCCAACAAAAAGATGTAAGTCGTCGACAGCACCCAGCGCCGCCCATCGGTGATGCGCCGCGCATTTAGCCGGTCCGTAACCTTTTTAACTTCGCTGGCAAAACCCTTTTCGGTGATGTAAGCGCGCACCTGTTTTTCCAGTTCTTCCGGCGTCGGCGGCGAATTCGCTCCGCCCTCCTTATTATTCTTATTATTCTGAAAATTCGCCTTGATGAGCTTGGCGCATAAAGTGTCAAGCACCCCCTTTGCGATGCCGTCGAGCTTGGCGCGCGGCGGCGTGATCGTTAACACGTCGGTATCGAACTCTTCGCGCTGCCGGTCGATAATTTTCTTCCAGCGGCCCTTGACCTTCTCATCGTCGTAATCGATTGGCTTGACATGACGTGACGCCCTCGCGCCGGTCGCATCCCGGTTTTCTTCCCCTATATTCGCGGGCATTTCGAGCGTGGGAAGTTCGGACGCCGCACCGCTTTCTCCGCCCGCTGCCGCGCCGGATCTTCTAGTGGTAGACATGAGACGTTCTCCTTGCAAAGTTGAGTTTGTAGTCGAGATAGCGCATGCCATCGGCGACATTGAGCCGGCCGTAACCCGCCTTGGGGTGTTTGAATGCGCGATCCACTTTGTCGCTGCTGTGTTTGAGCACGTGTTTCACTTGCTGATCGCTGAGCTCGCGGCCCTGCGCGCGCGCATAGGCTTTCATCAATGCAATCGCGCCGCTGACGAACGGCGCGGCGTGCGAGGTCCCGGTGGAAAACGCATAGCCGTGCTGCAGTCCGCTGCTATAAACGTCAACTCCCGGCGCGATGAACGATACCTGATCGCCGAAGGTGGAGAATTCGGCAACGTTGCCGTTGTCGTCGGCCGCGCCTACTGCGATCACGCTGGGAAAGGCGCCGGGATAATACAAGGCCTGGCGGCCATCATTGCCCGACGCGGCGACCACGGTGACACCGTGTTGCCGCGCATAATCGATGACTTCCTGGTGCGGCAACCCGCCGCCGCTATGACGCACGCCCAGCGACATGTTGATCACATGCGCGCCGTGGTCGATCGCCCATTTGACGCCGTTGTTGATATTTTCCACCAGGCCTGCGCCGATCCGGCGGCCATCCTTGCTCATTGCCGCCAGCACGCGTACCGGCAGGATGCGGCAGCGCGGCACGACTCCGCGCGGCATGTTCTTGCCCTGCGCGGCGATCACCCCGGCGACGTGCGTGCCATGGCCCACTTCATCTTCGGGTATCGTGTCGGCGCCCAGGTAATCGCCGATGAATTCCTGCGCGCCATCGAGAATGTCGACGAAATCGTAGCCGGGCAGCAGCACGTCTCGGTATTCAGGGTGTTCCAAGTCAACACCGGTATCCATGATGGCCACAGTGATCGCTTCGTCGCCCTCGCTGAAAGCATGTGCTTCATCCAGATAAATGGCATCGCGCGCGGCGCGATTGGTACGCACGCCAAACGACTGCGCATGTTGCGGTTGCAAATCCATGTCGCCGATGGCGCCGACGCGCACCTGCGCCACTTCCGGGAGCACGCGGATTGCCGCGACCAGCTCCGGCGGAATTTTTGCATTTGTTTGCAGCACCAGGCGATAGACACGATTCAAACCACTGGCGATTTCCTGCGGTGACCACGCCGCTCCGGCGGAAGCGTATTCCTGGGTTGCACTGAAGGCGAGGTTATAGCGCGCAAACAGCGCATCCACCGACGGTATAAAACTCTCACTGCGCAACTGCGGCTGCGCGATCGCGTCCACCCAATACGGCAGCGCAGCTTTAGGCAACGCGGCATGCAGCATCAATGTGATGTGGGGCTTCATGTCACTGTCTTTCCTTCCGAGGTCGGATTTGTTCCTGCCGCTACGCGCACAATTCGCTAGTTATTATTTTGCAAACAACGTTCCAGCAGGCGGGTGTTGATACAGAAATGGCTTTATTTATAGGTTAAAAGCCTTATTGCATGACGCACACCCTGAACCCATTGCACCAAGCGCCTGGGTGATATTCGACCCGGTCTGGATATGGATTTGGACAGTGAAATAGTCTGGTTTTTTCGCGCTGGTTTTAACCCACGGCCGGGCGGGTTTAAATTCACCCAGGTAATTTTACGAGGATCATTTTTGCCGCAGGCTGCTGCGTGGTTGTGGCCATTGCCGTTTTTAAGCCTGTAGCACACATACCCTGAAAAAAATTCAGCGCTCCAGACCGGCAAGCCAGTTGCCTAAGCCAATGGCTGCGCTACCGCATACACCCGTACGCCATCGGGCAACATGCGGCACTCAAGGATTCCACGCTGCACCAGCGCGCCGACCGCGCGCTCAACATCATCACGGCGCGCATCCGGCGGCACACCCGATAACCACCAGCTGTGAATTCCTTCCACCGTGTCGGCGGCGTGCGGGTTGGCGGCCAGATATTGCGCAATGGCATTGGCCAGGCGTTCGATGCGTACTGGAATTTTTTTGTGCACGGCGGCGGCTCTGCTTGAGATGCTGTAATTCATCCAGCAAGGCCCGTACCGATTCACACTATTGGTGCTTCTGTGTGGTGCTTCTGTGCAAGTGAATTCAATCTACTTCGAGTCGCGTCCCATGCCATATTTTTTCAGCAATTTGCCGAATGCACGGCGTTCTTTTTTGGCCAGCCGCGCGGCGGCGCTGATGTTGCCGTGGGTACGTTGCAAAAGGCGCGCAAGATAGGTGCGTTCGAAGTCCGCAATGGCTTTGTTTTTAGCGCTGCGGAAGTCGAGCGCGGCTTCGCCTTCGGGTTGCGCGGGAGTGGCTTCCGGCAAGAACGCGGCGGCCGCCACCGCCCCCGATTCAATCAAGTCGCCCTCGGCCAGCAGAAATTCGCGGTGCACGGTGTTTTCCAACTCGCGCACATTGCCCGGCCAGCGGTGGTGACGAATCCAGCTCAAGGTTTGCGCTGAAAACCGCTTGGGCGGCAAGTTGTATTTTTTGGCATAGTGCCGCAAAAAGTGCAGTGCCAGCAGTTCCGCGTCGCCGTCGCGTTCGCGCAGCGGCGGAATGGACAGATAGAGAATATTGAGCCGGTAGAGTAAATCGTCACGGAAGCGTTCGCTGCGCGTAAGCTGCGTCAGTGATTTATTGGTGGCGGCGATAACCCGCACGTCGGCCTTGAGTTCAATGTCACGTCCGACCGGGCGGAACTTTTGATCTTGCAGAAAACGCAGCAACGAAACTTGCGCCTTGGACGTCAGCGAATCGATCTCATCCAGAAACAGCGTTCCGCCATGCGCTTGCGCAATGAGGCCCGCGCGGGCTTCGCGCGCATCGGTGAAGGCACCACGCCCATGTCCAAAAAACTCCGCTTCAATCAGAGTGTCGGGAATCGCCCCGCAGTTCACCGGAATAAATGGACGATCACGGCGTGCACCCAGGTAGTGAATCGCGCGCGCCGCCATTTCCTTGCCGGAGCCGGTCTCGCCTTCAATCAACACCGAAGCATCACGCACCGCAATGCGCCCGATACGCCGCACGGTCTCGTTAAACACGCGCGATGCACCAACCATGGCGAGCAAAGCGAACTGGCCTGCGTCTTGAAGAGCAGGCAAGGCGGCATCGCCGGCGCTTGCAAGCGACGTAGCGTTCCGATCGTGATGGACCTGGGGTCGTGTAGACATTGAGGTCTAGCTGATCAAGTTGGAAATGTTGTGACCGCGCACTTACGATCTGTTCGTCCGGCCGCATTAAATACTGCAAAAATGTAAGCATAGCAATGGCTGTGCAAAACACCAGTGTGTGGACAATAAGCACACCATAGCGCGCTCGAACAATCGGGCCACGCGACGCCCACGCGGTGTTATATCGATTGAATCAATTACTCCAAACGCAGCGTGCGCCATGCGCACAATGGATGCCCAACCACTATCCGTGCGTATGGCGCACGCTACTTATTGTCTGAGTTGGTTTTTACCATCTCGCGCACGATGGCGATGAACACCGGCGCCAGTTCCGCGCTGAACTGGCGTCCGGCGAGGTTGTGGATTTCCATTACGGCGCGTAATACCGAGCGGCGAAATTGCCGGTCGGGGCGTGGTAGCGTCATCGACTCGTACGAGTCCACCAGCGCCAGCATTTGCGCGCCCGGATGCAGCGACTCGGACTTGACAAATAGCGGATAACCTTCCGAACCATCACTCCAGGTATGATGCTGTGCCACCATTTGCGCAGCTTCATCCCAACCGGGAATGCGTTTGAGCAAGGTGGCGGCAATGCCGGGGTGCTGTTTGATAACGGCCCATTCCTGCGCCGTGTACTTACCGTCTTTACACAGCAAGCTCTCGGACACGAATGCCAGGCCAACATCGTGCATGTACAGCGCGGCTTCCAGTTGCGTGGCATCCACAATGCGGCACGGCGGCATTTAACTTAAGCAATAACGGCAAGGTCCGTTCGATGCGGCCCTCGGCATAGGGCAACCGCGCGCACAGGCGCAGTGCCAGGTCTCGAAAACAGGCGAGGTCCGCGCTTTGGGTGTGAGCTTGTGCGCTCGGCACGCTTACTTCAGCCACGCCGATATGCGCTTCCGGCAGCTTGCCGGTGAAGCGCTGAATCGCCGCGCGTGCACACGTAGCCAGCATCTTGGGCGGGGCGGTGCGCACCGACTCAAGCACCGCCTCGATCTCGCTTACCACCGCTTCATTCAAGTGCCCATCCTGGGAAAATTCATCGACGTAGTGACGAAATTCATCCAGCGCCAGCAGTATCACTTCACCCAACTCAAGAATATAAGGCAGACGCCCGGCGCGTACTTCGCCGACAATGTTTTCAATGCGATGTCCGTAGTGCGCCAAACGGTCAAACATGCACATGCGCGCGTTGCCTTTGATATTGTGCAGTGCGCGAAACAACCCGTTAATGGCATCCATGTCGGCATGATCGCGATCCAGCCGCGCGACTTCACGCTCCGCGATTTCACGGCTGTCGTCGAGGCTGTCGCGAAACTCATTGATAACATCGGTGGGTAGCGGCGGCAGGAGTTCCGAGATCGACATTGCGTTAGGCTCGTAATGTGATGGCTTGCTGACAATATCGGCGCGAATCGATGATGGCTTAGAATAACGGCACCGAATAATTTCCAGTAAGTTCAAAGAGGTTGCCATGACCCCACTCAATTCCCCCACTTCGATTACCGCGCTCGAGCTTGGCCCGATGGAGAATTTTATTTACCTGATCCACGACCACGCCAGCGGGCGTGTCGCGGTGGTCGATCCGGCCTGGGAACCGGAAGTCATCCTGGCGCAGGTGCGCGACAAAAATCTGCTCATCACCGACATTCTGCTGACGCACAGTCACAACGATCACATCAATGCGCTGGACGCGGTGCTGGCGCAGTACGACGCGCAAGTACACCTGCTCAAGGAGGAAGCGAAATTCTGGGGAAAAAATCAAGACCTGCCGACCCTGCACCACGGCGGCGATACGATTGATCTGGGGGAAACCAAAATTGACGTACTGCATACGCCGGGACACACACCGGGTTCGGCGTGTTATCGCGTGGGCGGGCAACTGATCGCGGGCGACACCTTGTTCATTTTCGGCTGCGGCCGCTGCGATCTGCGCGGCGGCGACCCCAGCCAGATGTACGACACCCTGCGGCGGCTGCGCACCGAATTACCCGCCGACACCGTCATTTTGCCGGGCCACAACTACGCCGACCGCACGGTCTCCACCCTGCAAGAACAAATCGATGGCAATCCTTTTTTCCACTTCGACAC
>CAZHHW010000093.1:0-12718 GCA_964532385.1 uncultured Gammaproteobacteria bacterium
CCCACCTTGGGATTCATAATCACGCGCACCGGCATGCTTTCAAGTAGCGGCTGCATGCGCCCTTTGTTTTTAAAGGCGTGCATGAAGGTGCCGGCTTTGAGCAGTTCGATAATCTTCGGAGCGATGCCGCCCGCAATGTACATCCCGTTAGTCGGCAGGCAGGTCAATGCAAGATTGCCGGCTTGCGCGCCATAGGCGCTGCAAAAAATTTCCAGTGCTTGAGTTGCCAGGGCATCGTTATGCTCCGCGGCGAAACGGCTGATGGCCGCGGGGCCTTCGCCACCGCTCAAGGCACTTTTTAATTCCGCCGATTCGGCGCGTGGATTGCGCTCGCGCAAAAACGCATAGATATTTTCAAGTCCTGGCCCCGAAACCACGCGTTCGTAGGTTACGCGGTCGTAACGTGCACGCAGAAACTTGTACAACTCCAATTGAATGTCGTCGGTGGGACCAAAATCCACGTGTCCGCCTTCGGAAGGGAAAATGTCGTAACGGTCGCCGGTCCACACCAAAAATCCTTCGCCCAGGCCGGTACCGGCGCCGATCACCGCACGCGGCGCGTTTGCGTGTACCGTGCCCTCCTGCAAGCTGACGAAGTCTTGCTCTTCCAATCCGTCGATACCGTACCCCACCGCCTGAAAGTCGTTGATCAAGGCAATGTTGTTTATTTTCAGTTCGCGCACGCAGGCATCGGCATCGATGTGCCACGTCAGGTTGGTGGTGCGCGCCTCGCGCTGCGTCACTGGCCCGGCCACGCCGAAGCAGGCACTGGCAAGAATCAGCTCGGTGTGCGCGGTGGCGCTTTTTAAAAATTCCTTTACCAGCGGCAGAAATTGCGGATAGCGACGGCTCTCGTAGCTTTTCTCGAACACCACGCGAAAAGTATTAGGAAAAATATCTGCAATTTGCAGGAGTGTTTTAGTGCCGCCGATATCCCCCGCAAGTACTCTCATGCGCAATCCTCACTGTGAAATTATGATTGAACCGCTATCGATGCAAACCGCTATAACAATGCGGCAGCAGCTTGATCCAGACGCCATTCCAAGGTGCTGCCCAGCGGCTTCACCAGTTGAACCGGCAACGCTTCGGCACCCACGGGCGCACGCAATACACGGCGTACCATCGCAGCTTTGGTTTTACCGCATGCCAGCAGCAGCACACGCCGCGCATGATTGATCACGGGAAATGTCATGCTCACACGCCAACTGTCCAGGCGTTCCGCATACACGGGCATGACCAGCTTGCGCCGCTCACGCAACGATTCCGTGCCCGGAAATAATGAAGCCACATGGCCGTCTTCACCCATCCCCAGCAACAGCAAATCGAACTGCGGCATGCCATTCGGTGCCAGCGGTAAAGTCATGGCCAGCATGCGCGAATAATCCATGGCCACTTTTTTCAAATCGGCGCGCTCGGCGTTAATACGAAATACTTGCGCGGGCGGGATACTTACGCGGCTCAGCAACGCTTCCTGAACCATGCGGTAATTGCTTTGTTCATCGTCGGGCCATACCGCGCGCTCGTCGCCAAAATAGATAAATGTGCGATTCCATTCAAGACGAAATGCAAAATCCGGAGCAGCAAGGCGCTCATACAATCGCTGCGGTGTTGACCCGCCCGACAACGCAACATGAAACGCACCGCGCGAGGCAATGGCTTCGCGCGCCAATTGCATCCATTCGTGAGCCATCGCCGAACACACATCCGCGGGGGTCGCATAGATGCGGCCTTCCGGAATTACGCGGATCGGACTTGGATTTGAGATGCTGCTCACACTTTTCTCCTTATCTACACTGCGTTGCCACTTTTTTTTGGTAGTGGTTCAACGTTACGCTCACGTTTGCGAATTCGGTGCCGAATATAAAACAAAGCCCAGCTATTGCACACATGAGGAGTCCGACATGCAATATCAATATCGATTTTATCCGGTCATCTGCGCATTTCTTCTGCTGAGTCTGGCATCCACCGGTGTGCGCGCCGATCGTTATGACGACGGCATGCTCGCTTACACCGCGGGACAATACAGCATTGCTTTAGATACTTGGAAAACCATGGCAGATAGCGGCCATTCGCGCGCCCAGTTTAATCTAGCTTACATGTATGAATTCGGAATCGCGGTAGCTGCGAATAATCAGGAGGCGGTGAAGTGGTATCAACGCTCGGCGGAACAAGGCTATGCGCGCGCGCAAAACTTCCTCGGCTGGATGTACGAGATGGGCAAGGGCGTTACGCAAGATCGCGCCGAAGCATTGAAATGGCTGCGCAAAGCGGCGGATCAGGGCAGTGATGATGCGATCGCCGACTTCCGTTTGATCAACAAACGTCACCAGCGCACGCTGGCGAACATCTATAAACAGGAATTACTCGAAGCGCTCAACAATCAAATGGAAGCCGCGCAAGAACGCTACGAACAACTCAAGCACGAGCTGCCGCATCCGCTGGGCGAACTCGAAGCAAGCAATAATATTTCATAATTATTTCAAACCGGACCCGGCTTGAACCTGGATCGGGCTTATACCGCCCGGTCCAGACGCCGATAAGAAATCGCTTCCGACAGATGTGCAATTTGAATCGACTCTGAACCCGCCAGATCCGCAATCGTCCGCGCCACTTTGAGAATACGGTGATACGCGCGCGCCGACAGACCCAGCTTTTCCATCGCTTGTTCCACCAGCAACTGCCCTTCGCGCGGCAACTTGCACACACTTTCCACCTGACGATTATTCAGTGCGGCATTGGTTACACCGCTGCGCTGTATCTGTCTTTCTCTGGCGCTTTCTACCCGCGCACGCACCGTTAAGCTGCGTTCGGTCGGCGCATCCCCGGGTTCCGCGCGTAACGCTTCGCGCGCCACACTGGCGACTTCGATGTGCATGTCGATTCTGTCAAGCAATGGGCCGGAGATGCGGCCGCGATAGCGTTGCACTTGTTCGCCGGTGCAATGACACCTGCCGCTGGGATGTCCGAAATAACCGCAAGGACAAGGATTCATCGCGGCGATCAACTGAAAGCGCGCCGGAAATTCCGCCTGCCGCGCCGCGCGCGAGATGGTGATCGTGCCGGACTCCAGCGGTTCGCGCAGCACTTCCAGCACGCGCCGGTCAAACTCGGGCAGCTCGTCGAGAAACATCACGCCATGATGAGCCAGGGAAATTTCACCGGGGCGCGGATTGCCGCCGCCGCCCACCAGCGCCACGCCCGACGCGGTATGGTGCGGCGTGCGGAAATTACGTTTGCGCCAGCGCGCTGGTGTAAAACCCTGATCGCTGATCGATGCGATGACCGCGGCTTCAAGTGCTTCTTGATCTGTCATGCCCGGGAGTATTCCCGGCAGACGGCTGGCGAGCATGCTTTTACCGGTGCCGGGCGGGCCGACCATCAACAGGCTATGTCCGCCCGCGGCGGCGATTTCCAATGCACGCTTCGCATGCTGCTGGCCACGCACGTCGGCGAGATCGTGTTCGAGCCGGTCTTCTCCGGCAGTGACCGGTGGCGCCGCCGCAGTGAGAGTTTTTCGCCCGCAAATATGCGCGCACACATCCAGTAAAGTCCTGGCACCCAAGACCCGCATGCCACTCACCAATGTCGCCTCGGCGACATTGGCTTCCGGTACGATCAGGGTGCGCCCGGCGGCGCGCGTTTGCAGTGCCACCGGCAACACACCGCGCACGGCGCGTAATTCGCCGCTGAGCGCCAGCTCGCCCACAAATTCATACTCGGCCAAAACATTGCCCGGCAGTTGTCCCGCCGCCGCCAACACGCCCAACGCGATGGGCAAGTCAAAACGCCCGCCCTCTTTGGGCAAATCGGCGGGGGCCAGATTGATGGTGATGCGGCGGGTAAAAAAATCGAACTGCGAATTGATGATGGCACCACGTACCCGGTCTTTACTTTCTTTAACCGCGGTTTCCGGCAACCCCACAATCGAGAAATTCGGTAATCCGTTGGACAAATGCGCTTCGACCGTAACCAAAGGCGCCTGCACTCCCACCAACGCCCGGCTGAACACAATCGCCAACGACATGCGAATTAACCTTTGTTTGCGGCTTCCAATGCGGCGACCTGTTTTTCCAGGCTTTCGAGTTTAGCGCGTGTGCGCGCCAGCACGGCGCTCTGCACATCGAATTCCTCGCGTGTGACCAGATCCATTTTGGCAAAGCCCGTATGCAGCGCGCTGCGGAAATTTTTTTCCACATCGGCACGCAATTCACGCACGCCGCCGGGGAGCGCTTCGAACAGTTTGCGCGCCAATTCATCAAGTTTTCCGGTATTCATGAGATTTACTCCAAGCTTGGAATCAGTGTGCGAAATTGTAGCATCCCCGCTTGTTTGCCTGCGGCGCATTGCCGCACTAAGAAAGTGCATCGTGCTGTGAAGCGCTTCCATCGTGGTGCATGAGGCGCTTGCTCCAGTTCTTTAAAAATTGCTTAAGCCCCTAATCTTTAATAGAAAACAAGGTATGGCACAGGCGCTGCAAAATCGCCCGCAAGTCGTTTCTCAATTGGGTAACGCAAGGGTGCCGGCCACGGCCCTTACAAACCGGGTTTATTAATGAGGAGGGTAATCTGCGATGAAACTCATCTCAGCGATCATCAAGCCATTCAAACTCGACGACGTGCGGGAAGCGCTGTCGGAGATCGGCGTACAAGGCATGACGGTGACCGAAGTCAAAGGCTTTGGCCGTCAGAAAGGCCACACCGAATTGTATCGCGGTGCGGAATATGTCGTGGATTTTTTGCCCAAGGTCAAACTCGATGTCGCCGTGCGCGAAGATCAGGTTGATCAAATTGTCGAAGCGATCAGCAAAGCCGCCAAAACCGGCAAGATCGGCGACGGCAAAATTTTTGTCTACAACGTCGACCAAGTCATCCGCATTCGTACCGGCGAGTCCGGTCCGGAAGCGCTGTAACCCAACCAGGAGAATCGTTCATGCGTTACTTTCGATTACACAGTTTTCTGTCTGTTGTTGTCCTTGCGCTATGCGCGTGGTTTGCACCCGGCAGCTATGCCGATGAGACCGCGGCTCCGGCAGCCACAACGGCAGCTGAAGCACCGGCGCCCGCGGCCGCGCCTGAAGCCGCAAAACCTACGCTGAACTCGGGCGACACGGCGTGGATGCTCACCGCCACCGCGTTGGTGTTGTTCATGACCATTCCCGGATTGGCGCTGTTTTATGGCGGCATGGTGCGCTCGAAAAACGTGCTATCGATCTTAATGCAATGTTTCGCCATCACCGCGCTGGTCACGGTATTGTGGGCTCTGTTTGTTTACAGCATGGCCTTCGATACCACCGGTATGGCGAAAGGCACCACCAACATAAACTCGTTTATCGGCGGCCTCAGTAAAGCCTTCCTGCATGGCGTGGGTCGTGACAGTTTAGTTCTCAACATTCCTGAAACCGTATTCATGACCTTCCAGATGACCTTCGCTATCATCACCCCCGCGCTGATCGTCGGCGCGTTTGCCGAGCGCATGAAATTCTCCGCCATGATGTGGTTCATGGGCGCCTGGTTGATCGTAGTGTATGCGCCCATCGCGCACATGGTCTGGAGCGGCGACGGCGGCTTGATGTGGGACTGGGGCGTGCTCGACTTCGCGGGCGGCACCGTCGTGCATATCAACGCCGGTATCGCAGGGCTGGTCGCGGCCCTGGTGCTGGGCAAGCGCAAAGGTTTCCCCACCACCGCAATGCCTCCGCATAATGTGACCTTGACGCTGATTGGCGCCGCCATGCTGTGGGTCGGCTGGTTCGGTTTCAACGCCGGGAGCGCCGTTGCCGCCAATGGCGCGGCAGGCATGGCCATGGCGGTCACGCAGATCGCCACGGCGGCTGCGGCCTTGGCATGGATGTTCAGCGAATGGCTGCTGCATGGCAAACCCAGCGTGTTGGGTATCGCCTCGGGCGCGGTCGCCGGCTTGGTCGCCATTACCCCGGCTTCCGGTACCGCCGGCCCGATGGGCGCCTTGATCATTGGTCTGGCCGCGGGCGTCGGTTGCTTCCTGGCTTCTTCCAAATTGAAACGCGCCATGGGTTACGACGATTCATTGGACGTGTTCGGCGTGCATGCCGTCGGCGGCATCATCGGCGCCCTGCTCACCGGCGTGTTTGCCGACGCGGCACTGGGCGGTGCGGGTCTGGCGGAAGGCGTTCATATCGGTGGCCAGGTCATGACACAATTCAAGGCCGTCATGGTGACCGTGATTTATACCGGCATCGCGACCTTCATCATCCTCAAGATCGTGGATGCACTGGTCGGTTTGCGCGTCACGGAAGAACAGGAAACAGAAGGCCTGGATCTCGCGTCGCACAACGAACGCGGTTACAGCTTGTAAGCAGCATTCGCATACAAAGAAAAAGGGCGCAGGATGCGCCCTTTTTTCTGCCCGGAAAAAAATCGCCGGAGAAACGCCGGTTAATTCATTAAAGACCTCTCTTTCTCTTTTGCTCTCCCGGGAGCGTGGGCATTTTGCCCACAAAACAGCGAGCGGGACGCTCGCGTTCCCAGGAAAAACAATCCGTCGGGGTTTCCCTAAAGCTTGTTATGCGTTCCATCACAGCGGGGCTTGTTGCCGCTGCGCTTGCAACCGCACAACGCCAGCTTGGTTTTTTCGGTCAGCTCGAACGGCACCGGGCTGAACTCACCACCCTTGTGCGAACCGTCGCAAAACGGCTGTTTAGCGGATTTGCCGCACGCACACCACCAATACTTGCCCGCTTCGAGCTCGACAATATACGGAGATTTCTGTGCCATTACGGGATCGGCCATGATTATATTCCTCAGTAAATTATGTGACGGACTTAACTCGCGCGAGTTAACACTACACTCAATCTAGGACGGTGGCTTCAGTTTTGCCGCGCCGGACCGATGCTTACCAGATGAGAAGTACACGATTTGCGGAGATCAACATGCGTTACATCATTCTTGCGTTAGGATTGGTCGCCAGCGGCATGCTGGCGGTGAGCAACGCCGACGAAGTTTACAAGTGGACCGATAAAAAAGGCGCGGTGCATTACGGCGAATTCCCGCCCGGCAGCGGACCGTCCAAAACCATTCAAACTCCGGCCGCGCCCCAGCCTGCGGCAGACGCCGATACTCCGACTGACGACGCACCGGGCGACAAACAAAAACAAGCCCTGGAAGGCATGAGCGAAGATCGCATCAAGAAAAAAGAAGCCAAGGAAAAAGCCAACAAAGAAAAACTCGAAGCCACCAAGCGTTGCAACACCGCGAAAGGAAATCTGGCGATTTTTGAAGACGGCGGACGCATACAACAAGCCGGCCCCGACGGCAAATTGCATGTGCTGACCGACGCGGAAATCAAAACCGGGCTTGCGGATGCGCGCAAGACGGTGGAGAAGCTGTGCAAGAAATAATTGCTGCGGTGAGCTGAGTTAAGCGTCAAGGTAGATCACAGCAACCACCCCGTCCGCTACGCGTCCACCCCTCCTTGAACAAAGGAGGGGAGAACACAGTTTACTCCCCTCCTCATTTTCGAGGCCGCTCTCGCGCATCTCGGCAACTGCTCCTGCGTTGCTCTACCTTCCGCCATCCATGGCGGTCGCCTTCGGGGCACCCCTCCTCGAAAATGAGGAGGGGTGAAACACATTTGAACTCCCCTCCTCATTTTCGAGGAGGGGTGGACGCGCAGCGGACGGGGTGGTCCTGTCTGCACGTACCGGCCCAATTAAAACCTTTAACTCCCCTTCACCTGCTTGCGAAAAAACTCCGGCATCGCCAGCGCCGCGCGGTGAATGTCCGCGTTGTAATACACGGTATCGAACTCTTTTCCGCGCACCGCGGCTTCGCGGAATTTAGTCAAATCCCGGCCCTTGCCCGCCATGGTCGCCGACCACCATCCAGATGGATAAATCGCCTGCGGAAACTGCAAGCTCTGCACATCGGAATATCCGGCGCGGCGCAATGCGCCGTACAACGAGGCGATCAACTTCATGTGGTACAGCGGCGACTCGCTTTGCTGAATGAAAATTCCGCGCGGCCGCAAGATACGCAGACAATCGCGATGAAATGCTTCGGTAAATAAGCCTTCCGCCGGGCCCACTGGATCGGTGCTATCGACCACGATCAGATCGTAGCTTTCCGGCGGTGCGTCCTTGACCCATTTAATGCCGTCGACGAAATGCAATTCGGCGCGTGGATCGTTATTCGATGCGCACAGTTCGGGAAAATATTTTTCCGCCAGGCGCGTCACGCGCTCGTCGATTTCCACCTGCTGCGCGCGGCGCACGCCGGGGTGGCGCAACACCTCGCGCAAGGTGCCGCAATCGCCGCCGCCGATGATCAATACGTCTTTCGGATCGTCGTGGGTGAACAGCGCCGGATGCGACATCATTTCGTGATACAGAAAATTCTCACGATCCGACACCATGTATAAATCGTCGATGGTCATCAGCGTGCCGAAATGCGTGGTCTCGTAAATCGAAATCCGCTGATACGGCGTCTGCTCCTCGTGCAGTTTTTCTTTAATCTGGAGCGAAAACGCGGCGCCGTTGTCGGCGTTGATCTCGGTAAACCAGCGGTCGTCCAAAGCCATGATTACTGCCCTCTCGTTGCGAAGGCCGCCATTATCACCGCTGGATTTTTTTCGCGCTACCGCTTGATTCCCCGGCACCGCCCTTTAAACTCCCCGCATGACGAAATGGACCATCCAGAACGCGCGCGACACCTACAACACCGGCCATTGGGGCAGCGGTTATTTTGACGTGAACGCTGCCGGGCATTTAAGCGCGCGCCCCAACCGCGATCCGCAGCACCCGGGCATCGATCTGTTTCAACTCGCCGGCGAAATCAAAGAGACCGGCCTGTCGCTGCCGGTGCTGGTGCGCTTCACCGACATCCTGCACGACCGCGTCGACACCCTGTGCAACGCATTCGGCGACGCGATGCGCGAGCACGACTACCACGGCAAATACACCGCCGTGTATCCGATCAAAGTGAATCAGCAGCAGCGCGTGGTGCAGGAAATTCTCGCCCACGGCGGCAGCCGCGTCGGGCTCGAGGCCGGCAGCAAACCGGAATTAATGGCGGTGTTGGCGCTGTCCAGCATGCAAGGCGGCGTAGTGATCTGCAACGGCTACAAAGACCGCGAATACATCCGCCTCGCGCTGATCGGCACGCAGCTTGGCCATCGCGTGTACATCGTGGTCGAAAAACTTTCCGAACTCGAACTGGTGATCGAAGAAGCGCGCGATTTGCAGATTCAACCGCTGATCGGCGTGCGCGTGCGGCTGGCGTCCATCGGCGCGGGCAAATGGCAAAACACCGGCGGCGAGAAATCCAAATTCGGGCTGAATTCCACGCAAGTCTTGCAAGTGGTCGAACGCCTGCGCGCGACCAGCCTGCTCGACAGTCTGCAACTGATTCATTTTCATCTGGGCTCGCAACTGCCCAACATCCGCGACATTCAGCGCAGCATGCGCGAGTGCGCGCGCTACTACGCCGAGCTGCACCGGCTGGGTGTCAACATCCGCGTCATGGATGTCGGCGGCGGCTTGGGTGTGGACTACGAAGGCACGCGCTCGCGCAATTATTGCTCGATGAATTACAGCGTGCGCGAATATGCCAACAACGTGGTGCACGCGCTGCGCGAGATTTGCACCGAGCGCGAGTTGCCGCATCCCGACATTATCACCGAGTCCGGCCGCGCCATGACCGCGCACCACGCGATGCTCATCACCAACGTGATCGACATCGAGCGCTTGGATGAAAGCGTGCCGTCGCTGGCGGCAAGTGAAGACGACCCTCTGATCGTGCAAGACCTGTGGCAGGGTTATTCCGCGCTTGCCGACAACGCGCGCCGTTCGCCGATCGAGGCCTATCACGACGCGGCACATTGGCTGGCGGAAGCGCAGTCGATGTACACGCACGGCGTGCTGACCCTGGAGCAACGCGCGCACGCCGAACAACTGTATTTCGCCACCGCGTGGAAAGTGCGCACACTGTTGCAACCCTCCGCACGCGCGCATCGCGAGCTGCTCGACGAACTCAACGAAAAACTCGCCGACAAATATTTTTTAAACCTGTCGATTTTCCAGTCGCTGCCCGACGTGTGGGCCATCGGCCAGATTTTCCCGATCATTCCGCTGCACCGCCTCGACGAACAACCGCAACGCCGCGGCACGCTGCAAGACATCACCTGCGACTCCGACGGCCGCATCGATCAATACGTCGACGGCGAAGGCCTGGAATCCAGCCTGCCCTTGCACGACTGGCACCCGGGCGAACCTTATTTGCTGGGCATTTTCATGGTCGGCGCCTACCAGGAAATCCTCGGCGACATGCACAACCTGTTCGGCGACACCGACTCGATAAATGTCGAGCTTGCACCCGACGGCACGCACAAACTCACCCAGCCGCAACGCGGCGACACCGTCGACTCGGTGCTGCGCTACGTGCAATTCAACCCCTCCGACCTGCTGCGCGCCTACCGCGAAAAAATCCAGCGCGCCAACCTCACACCCAAACAACGCGAAAGTTTCTTAAATGAATTGAATGCGGGATTGACGGGTTATACCTACCTGGAAGACTGATCCAGCGACCAATCCTACCCTCCTTATTTTCAAGGCCGCTCACGTGCATCCATGCACTTCGCGGCACTCGCACATCCTTGTGCAACGGAGGGGTGGACGCGCAGCGGACGGGGTGGTTGTTGTTCAGCCGTTCTCATGATGCCAACCGACCACCCCACCCCTTCGGGGCACCCCTCCTTGAAAATAAGGAGGGGAGAAAATATCTCCGGCACCGGCTCGATAAATGTCGAGCTTGCGTCCGGCGGTATGCCCCGACACCACCGATTCGGTGCTGCGCTACGTGCAATTCAACCCCTCCGACCTGCTGCGCGCCTACCGCGAAAAAATCCCCAACTTAGCCGCTGAACGAGACAACAATTACTACATTAAGAGTGAAAAAAGAACGCTCAATCGTTTTTTGATTATGCCTCGCACAAAAAACCAACGAGGGTGTAGTAAAAATACTGGAAATTGAGTGAGGGGTGAAAGGCGGGTTTTTTCTACACCATCAACGTTCGCCATAACCGACAGTAAAATGTGGAGCGACGAAGGCGCGCCGCTTTTTACTGCCCGAGTTGATGGCGTTGTTGGACCTAGGGCATACCAAACACACCTTTTTTAAGTTCATCATGGAACGATGCAGGCCAAGAAGAACCATGACCAGCTTGGTAGGTTTTGTTAGCACCTGTGCTTTTTCTTTTCACAGTTACCGTCCCAACAATTGGTTGTATTCCGCCGCCAGATGGAGGTACGGATGTTTGAGACAACTCGAAATCTTTATCCTTAAATCCGAGCTGTTTGATGGAGGAATAAAAATCGTCGACTTCGCTATCAGATAACACGCTGAATCCGGAAACCATAACTCCTCCTTATTTTTGAAGCCCAACGTAAAATTGAAGGGCGCCCCACATTTGGCGCGTTCCTCTCGAATGCCATGTTATGTTCGAATTACGCCCTCCCTTTCTAGTACCCGCCTAATTTCTTCAAATACTGCCGAGATACGCCCTCTAGGAAATCTAATTTGAGACAAGCCAACGATATTCGTAAATTCTTGGCACCCCTCCTCAAGAAGTATTATGGCTTTTCGTGGTCCCAGCTTACCTTGAAATAGCCCAACCTCATGAACCACGTTTTGTCGTGCATGGGTGCTGTTATCTGAATGCTGATCTTCGGCTGTCATGATAAGGAAAGCGAAACTAGCAGCATCCAACATATTCGAAATGCGCTCGAATGTGCCTATGCCAGCGACAGCCTCTCTATTAAACTCATCCCATGGCAACGCCAAACGGTCAGTTAGAAAGTCTTTAAGTTCCCTCCAGATAGGTGACTGGCCATGCCCAATAAAAACACGAGAACCGAGATTTCTATTTACAAAAGCACAAATTACAAAAGCACAAACCCCGATTCTTTCAATTTCGGATACATAATCTTCTAATAGACGAGCTCGTTTCGTTAGCTCTTCGGTCGCATTTATATTGTCTGGTATCTGCTTTGGATAGAGTGACTCTGGCACCTCGTGGCTCACGCCGTAGATTTTTTTCAAGTGCGACCCTACTGCGCCACTCCACATCTTGAGTTGACCTATCTTTATGTCATCCTTCGCTAACATGAGCTTTGCGCGTTCTATAAAACGTCGCAATATAGTTAGCAGTGCGGTTTCTTGTGGGCTTGATGATTCCACCATCTCTCCTTATTTAAGAACATAACGTTTTGGTGAGCGACGCGGGCCACGAGATGTCAGCATCCGCTCGACCTAGATGTTAAGTTGCCGTTAGTCAACGAGCTTTCCATTTTGCCAGTACTCGTAAACTGCCCCTTCACCTTCAACCCAAAATATTATTCCGTATTGAGCGGCTTCACAATTAACGTGTGGTTGCTTTATGTCACTGGTTGCAACGACCTCACAAGTTTCCTCGTTGGGCAACTCGAATTCGACAGCCCAAGGCTCGATTAATACCCGCAGAGGCCTACCCAACGAATTCTCGAACTTGACAGAATGTCTGAATCTCATTTGGTTGTGAGCAATCTAACGGTAATTAGAGGTCATAGTACGTGGTACTACATGCAGTACGAGTAGAACACACTATAGTACATATTTAATGTCGAGCTTGCGTCCGGTGGTCGCGCCGAATTCGCCCAACACCAGAAACACTACCGATCCTCCTCCCAATGAAATTTGTGCATGATGCG
>CAZHHW010000094.1:0-2102 GCA_964532385.1 uncultured Gammaproteobacteria bacterium
GTTGGGTGCAGGGCAAGGCGCAACGAGCGAGGAATAGCGAGCTATTCCGACGAGTTGCAACGTAGCCATGTGCACAACGGGGCGTGCTGCGCAGGCCGTAGCGAGCCTCACCTTTTGGGTGAAGCAAGCATTGTCCAAAAATATCAATACCTGTACACACTTGCTTGTGCCTTGCAGCGGTCAACTGCCGTTTCTAGGATTATAGGTTAAAAACTTCGCCGCCTGATAAAGAATTAATGTCGCGATCGGGCATCGCGGCGCGGCACTCGTCGAAGATCACGGTTTCCTGGCCGGGCTTGGGATGGCTAATGAAGATTTTCGGTTGGTGTTTGAGCTTGACGATATCGGCCGCCAGCAAGTTGGGCGTGTAATGACGCGCCGCTTTGCTCAACGCTGCTTCGGAATTGGGGAACGCGGCTTCGACCATCAGCAAGTCCAGGCTATCGTGGCGATTAAGCGCGTCCCACAAAGTATCGTTTGTGGTGGTGTCGCCGCTGAAGGCGAATGCGCCGCCGCGCGCCGCCACCCGATAGCCGACACACGGTACGATGTGATTGACCGGGATCATTTCCAGCGTGCGGTCACCCAACGTATACACTTCGCCCGGGTTCATGACTTCATAACGCATGACCGGATGTTCCACCGACGGCAGTTTGGCGAAGTCGGGCCACACGGTCCAATTGAAGATATGATCTTGCAGCGCCTTGAGTGTGGCGGCTTGGCCATGAATAACAATCGGTGCGACGATTTGCGGAAACATGGTGTCGACCAGCAACGGCAGAAATGCAAAATGATCAAGATGCGAATGCGTCAGGAACACGTGTCCGATGCTGGACATTTCTTCCAGCGATAGATTGCCGACGCCGCTACCCGCATCGATCAGGATGTCGTTATCGACAAGTAAGGAAGTCGTGCGGCGATCAACGCCGATGCCGCCACTGCAACCCAAAATCCGTAAGCGCATTATCGGTCCGATCCGCGTAATTTTTTAGTGTATCTTCAATAACTAAGAATACTTTAGCTCAACCGGTAGCGGGTTTCAGCAAAGGGTGACATGAAGTCATGTCATTTTTTGTCACCGCGCCGACATTACTGCCAACACTAAAACCAAACACACCGTTTGCATGCCTTTAGATAAAACGGGTTAAGTTGATAAATCTTTAGCTTAAATAATGTGGCGCGGTTAAACTTTTCGACGCACACGCTAACTATAACGACCAATCACCCGTGAACACGAATTTAGCCACCCTGCTTGCCATAATCACTTATCTGAGCGTGGGCGGCGTGCTCGCCGCGCGCTTGTTCGCCCGGTTGCCGGCCGAACATCCACTCACTCGCGTAAATAAAATCTGGCTGCTGTTGATTGCCGCGGTAGGCGCCGTGCTGCAAGCGGGTGTGCTGTACAGCAATATTTTTGCAACCGCCGCGGGCGGGCTGAATTTCAGCTTTTTCAATGCGGCTTCCCTGATGACCTGGCTGGCCGTGGCACTGCTGTTGCTCGCGGCGCTGTCGAAACCCGTGGAAAGCCTCGGTGTGGTCATCCTGCCCTCGGCGGCCATTGCATTGGGTTTGGAACTCATGTTCCCAGCGACCCATATTTTACTCACCGCCGACGCCGCCGAATTACGCTACCACATCGTGATTTCCATCCTGGCCTACAGCACACTGAGCATCGCGGCACTGCAATCGGTGGTGTTGTGGGTGCAAAACAATTCATTGCGCGCCAAGCATCCGGGCGGATTCATCCGTTCGTTTCCACCTCTGGAAACCATGGAATCTTTGCTCTTCCAAATGATCGCCGTGGGCTTTGCGTTCCTCACCTTGTCGCTGCTGACGGGGTTGCCGCAGATCGACAACATGTTCACGCAGCATCAGGCGCACAAAACCATTCTGTCGATCATCGCCTGGTGTTTCTTTGCGGTATTGCTGTGGGGCCGCTGGCGTTTCGGCTGGCGCGGGCGCACCGCGGTGCGCTGGGTGCTGAGCGGTTTCGTGGTGTTGTTGCTGGCCTATTTTGGCGTGAAGCTCGTTAAAGAACTGTTGCTCGGCCGCTAGCGGGAGCGCGGCCGTCCCGGCCGCTTTATTTTTCTGGCGGGCTGGAA
>CAZHHW010000094.1:2202-12575 GCA_964532385.1 uncultured Gammaproteobacteria bacterium
AAAAATTCATGGATACCATTTCCACTACCACCTTACTCATCGTGCTGTTCGCGCTCATCATCGGGTCGGCGTTTTTTTCGGCGTCCGAAACCAGCCTCATCAGCCTCAATCGCTATCGTCTGCGGCATCTGGTGCGCGCCAAACACCCGGGTGCCATGCGCGCCGCCCGCCTGCTGGAAAAACCAGACCGCTTCATCGGCTTTATTCTGCTGGGCAATAATTTCGTAAACATTGCCGCCTCCGTCATCACCACGCTGCTGTCGCAACGCATGTTCGGCGATTACGGCCTCGCCATCGCCACCGGACTGCTCACCTTCGTGCTGCTGGTGTTCGGCGAAGTCACACCGAAAACCCTCGCCGCGTTGCGTCCGGAGCGTATCGCGTTTCCCGCCGCCTACGTGATCGAACCGCTGCTGCGGGTGCTTTATTATCCCTTGGTCTGGCCGACCGGCATGCTCGCCAACGGCCTGTTACGTCTCATCGGCGTTTCGGTGCAACGCCAACCGGGCCAAATGATCACGCATGAAGAGTTGCGCACCATTCTGAGCGAAGCGGGCGCCATGATATCGGGCGGCAGCCAAGAAATGCTCACCGCCGTGCTCGATCTTGACAATGCCAGCGTCGACGACATCATGGTGCCGCAAAGCGAAATCATCGGCATCGATCTGGACGCCGAACTGGACGTTATCATTAATAAATTGTCCAGCGCCGAACATACGCGCTTGCCGGTGTTCCACGGCGACATCAATCAGGTGCTGGGTATTCTGCATGTCCGCCATGCGCTGCCGCTGCTGGCGAAAAACGAATTGACCAAAGAGTCGCTGACGACGCTGCTGCGTGATCCTTACTTCGTGCCCGAAGGAACGCCGCTTAATATCCAGCTGGTCAATTTTCAGCGCGTCAAGTGGCGTGTGGGATTGGTCGTGGATGAATATGGCGATGTCATCGGTCTGGTCACGCTGGAAGATATCCTGGAAGAAATCGTCGGCGAATTCACCACCGACCCGGCCGCGCACAGCAAGGATGTTTATCCGCAGGAGGATGGCACATTTTTAGTGGACGGCAGCACCAGCCTGCGCGATCTCAATAAACAAATGCTGTGGGAATTCCCCACCCATGGCCCCAAGACGCTCAATGGTCTGATTCTGGAACATCTGGAAGATATTCCAGAGCCCGGCACCAGCATGCGCCTGGGCAGCTATATCATCGAGATCGTGCAAACCCGAGGCAAGCTGGTGAAAATCGCACGCATCAAATTATTACCATCGCGGAATAAAGACAACACATGATCAATCCGTCCGTCAAATCACGCTCCCTTCCCGCCGAATGGGCGCCGCAAAGCGGCGTCATGCTGACCTGGCCGCACGACCAAAGCGACTGGCAGCCGTTGCTGGCGGAGGTCGAACCGGTTTATGTCAATATAGCGCGCGCGATATGCGAGCATGAACGCCTGCTGGTGTGCTGCCGCGACGACCGCCATGCCGAACATGTCCTGCTGCTGCTGAAAAACGGCGGAGCCGATCTGCGTCGCATCGGCTTGCACATTGCGCCGTCCAATGACACCTGGGCGCGCGATCACGGGCCCATCACTTTGCTGCAGGACGGCGCGCCGGTGCTGCTGGATTTCGTGTTCAACGGCTGGGGCGGAAAATACGCAGCGGAGCTTGACAATAGAATCACGCGCCGCTTGCATGCGCAAGGCGCATTCGGCGCGACGCCGATTGTGACCCTGGACCTGGTGCTGGAAGGCGGTAGCATCGAATCCGACGGTCGAGGCACATTGCTCACCACAGTGCAGTGTTTGCTGTCGCCCAAACGCAACCGGCATCTGACCCGCGCGCAAATCGAGCAGCGAGTCATCCAGTTCTTCAATCTGGAACAGGTGCTGTGGCTGGAGCACGGTCACCTGGAAGGCGACGATACCGACAGCCACATCGATACGCTGGCGCGTTTTTGCGATGCCCGCACCATCGCTTATGTGCAGTGCACCGACCCCGCCGACACGCATTATCCCGATTTACACGCGATGGAGCAGGAGCTGCGCACGCTGCGCGACACCCAAGGTAATCCCTATCGTCTGGTGCCGTTGCCCTGGCCGCAAGCCAAATACAATGCCGAGGGCAAACGCCTGCCGGCCACGTATGCGAATTTTTTGATTATTAACGGCGCGGTGCTGGCGCCCACATATCGCGATGCCGCCGATCCCATCGCACTCGCGCGCCTGCAGGAATGCTTTCCACAACGCAGCATTGTGCCGATCGACTGCCTACCGCTCATCCAGCAATTCGGCAGCCTGCATTGCATCAGCATGCAATTACCGGCCGGTGTCTTGCCCGCGCTTTAAACTATAATTCTACACAGGCGGTTGAACGGAGAGCTCCCTCACCCTACAAGCGGGGAGGCTCTCGCAAGGTCTTTACATTTTGTATGTTTCATCTATTCAAAGAGGATTCGTGTGGCCAAGACTCTGAGCGTTGCGTGCATACAACACGCCTGCACCAATGATCGCGACACTAACCTCGCCGCCAGCATCGCGGGGATTCGCGATGCGGCGCAGCGCGGCGCGTGCCTGGTGTTGTTGCAGGAGCTGCACACCGGCGTCTATTTTTGCCAAACCGAGGATACCGCCAATTTCGACCAGGCGGAGTCGATCCCCGGCCCCTCGACCCAACGCCTGGGCGCGCTCGCCAAAGAGCTGGGTATTGTCATTGTCGCGTCGCTGTTCGAACGGCGCGCCGCCGGTCTGTACCACAACACCGCCGTGGTGCTGGAAAGCGATGGTTCGATTGCCGGTAAATACCGCAAAATGCACATCCCGGACGATCCGGGTTTCCAGGAAAAATTTTATTTCACCCCCGGCGATCTGGGCTTCACGCCGATTGCGACCTCGCTCGGACGCTTGGGGGTGCTGGTATGCTGGGATCAGTGGTATCCGGAAGCCGCGCGCCTGATGACGCTCGCCGGCGCCGAGCTGTTGCTCTATCCCACCGCGATCGGCTGGGACCCGCGCGATTCGCTCGCCGAGCAAACCCGCCAGCGCGACGCGTGGATCACGATTCAGCGTGCGCATGCCATCGCCAATGGCCTGCCGGTGCTGGTGTGCAATCGCACCGGCCATGAAAGCGATCCATCCAAACGCAGCGCCGGGATTCAATTCTGGGGCAATAGTTTCATCGCCGGACCGCAAGGTGAAATCCTGGCGCAAGCCGAAAGCGGCGCCGCCACGGTGCTGACCGCCGAAATCAATTTGGACCACAGTGAAAACGTGCGCCGCATCTGGCCGTTTCTGCGCGACCGGCGCATCGATGCATATCAGGACTTGTCGCGCCGCTTCCGGGACTAACACCGTGATTGTCATCTTAGAGCCTAATATTGACAAAAACGGCGAGACCTACCGGCGTCTGTTCGCGCATCTCGCCGCACTGCCCAATATTCAAGTGCGCGCACACGAAGAACATGGCGTGCAACAAATCCTCACCGAACTGTATCTGGTGGGCGACACCGCCGCGCTGGCGCTGGACACGATCGCGGCTTTGCCCGGGGTGGCGCGCGCGGTGCGCGTATCGCGCGAATACCGTATTTTAGGCCGCCACAAAGACGATCACCGCCCGACCGCATTCGATTACAACGGCGTGCGTTTTGGTCAAGACACGCTGCATGTGTTCGCCGGCCTGTGCGCCGTCGACACGCGCGAACATGTCGAAACGATGTTGCGCGCGCTGCGCGAGCACGGCCAAGTTTGCACGCGCATGGGCGCCTACAAGCCACGCACCAGTCCTTACGCATTTCAAGGTCACGGTAAAAATAGCCTGCCTTATGTGTTCGAGCTGGCGGGTAAGTACGGCATCAAGGTGATTGCGATGGAAATCACGCACGAGTCGCATCTCAATGAAATCCACGAAGCCTTGCAGCGCAGCGGCAACCCCACCGGGGTCATGCTGCAAATCGGCACGCGCAACACGCAAAATTTCGAATTACTCAAAATCGTCGGCCGCCAGCGCGACTACCCGGTGCTGTTAAAACGCGGTTTCGGTATCACCCTGGAAGAGTCGCTCAACGCGGCGGAATACCTTGCGTCGGAAGGTAACAGCAAAGTCGTATTCGGCTTGCGCGGTATGAAAAGCCATTTCGGCGATCCGCACCGCAACATGGTCGACTTCAGCCATGTGCCGGTGGTCAAGCGCCTGACGCGCATGCCGGTGTGTGTCGATCCGTCCCACTCGGTGGGTACACGCGCCGCCGCACCCGACGGCCTGCCCGATATTTTCCACGCTACCGCGCAAGGGATTATTGCCGGCGCCAATATGGTGCTGGTGGATTTCCATCCCGCGCCCGGCACGGCCTTGGTCGATGGTCCGCAAGCGTTGCTGCTGGGCGAACTGGCGCATTTTCTGGACGATGTAAACATCGCGCGCCGCGCCTACGAACAGCGTTGCGCACGTGCGGCGGCGGCGAGCATTTCGCATGGCAGCTAACGATCCGAAGTGGCATACTGCACGCCACACGAGTACCGCGAGCAGTGTCAAATTCTAGGAGATTGCCATGGTAAAGAATGTCAATACTGTTGACCAAGTGGTGCGTATCGTAGCGGGTCTGGCGCTGATCAGTCTGGTTTTTGTCGGACCAAAAACTCCGTGGGGATGGGTGGGCCTCATTCTGGTCGCCACCGGTTTCGTGAATTTCTGTCCCATCTACCGCATGCTTGGTTTAAGCACTTTAAAAAAGACATCATGATATTTATTGCTTGCCCGCCGGGCGCGCCGGATAATCCGGCCGCTCGGCCCGGTATTGTCAGGCAACCACGAACTTCAGCAAACCGATAGATCCGTTGTGAACACATTTTTACTGCTTACCATCGCGGCCTCCATCGTCCTTTTGATTGTCGAAGGAGCGTTCTTAGCGCGTCTGCCGGCGGAAAAAATCCATGCCCTGTTGCGGCGCAGCATCTTGGTCGCAAGCGCATTAGTTATCCTGGCTCTGGTCTTCCTGGGGACCTGGCACTGGATGTTTGTTCCGGTCGCTGTATTGCTGCCCTTTATCGACCTTGTTTATGTAAAGCTGCGTAATTGGTTCAAGCAACTGAATCCCGCCACAGCCCGGCGTAATCTGTCTCGATTGTTCATGCAGTACCGGCAACGCGCACGCGCTGCTCCTTCCCCGCGCGCCAAAGCGCACTCGGCCCGCGAGCAGCAAAATAATGCGGCCAATCGTCATGTCGATATGACACGCGATCAGGCGCTGCACATTCTGGGGTTGAACCGCAGCGCACGGCCCAGCGAAATTAAAGACGCGCACCGGCGCCTCATGCGCATCATGCATCCGGATCGCGGTGGAAACAGCGAACAAGCCGCACAAGTCAACCGCGCCAAAGACGTTCTGATTGGTAATAATTGACCCTTTCCGCCCGCAGCGTACGGGAATCATTCCATAGAAATAGAAAAGGCGCGTTACCGTTTCAGGTAACGCGCCTTTTTTGTGAAATTACAAGTGCTCCGCGATCAAGCCTTGAACAATTGCGTTTTCAACCGGTCCACTTTACGTTGCAACGGTTCATCGGTTTCCAATTTCTTCTTTAACCGTGCCGCGGCAACTGAAACGCTGGAGTAATGCCCCACTTTAAGCGACTTCGCAATGGCCAGCAAGCTGTAGCCACCGGGACTGCGTGCCAAAGCCATCGCCACCTGGCGCGGCAGGTTACCCTGGCTGCGCCCGCGAAAACTAAGCTGCAGGTGTTCCGGCTTGACTTTAAAGGCCTGTGCAACCTGCTTGAAAATCTCAGGCAGCGCGGGAACATTGCCCGACGGCTTGCTACCCTTCTTGGTTGCGCCTTTCAGATTGGCCCGTGCGGTTTTACGGAACGCCGTATCGCCGCGTACCGCTTCGATATGTTTGCGTGCGTAAAAATGCGCGGTCTCGTCATCCACACCCTGCGCAAGGAACTTGGCATAAGTAACGCCTTTCACTTTCGCCAGGGTCTTGGTATGCAACCAGGCCGGCGCCTTGACGCCACCGGTTTGCGCACGACAACTTGACCATGGGTATTGATCAGGACGCGTGGCTTGCTCGGTAACCACCGGAACGTAATGAATGTAACGCGCGGTTTCGCCCAGGAAAGCGGCTTCATCGATCAGCACGGCTTTGTAACGGCCGCGGAACAACTGGCCTTTTCCGCCGAAACGCTTGTTGGAACGCTGAGTGAACACACCATTAAGCTGACGCATGGTGCGGCTGAGATTAGCTCGCGGGGTGCGAATCAACAAATGGTATTGATCTGGCGCCACACAATATGCATGAACCTCAACGCCGTAAGTTTCCGCCGTCTGCTGTACGACTTCGAGAAACAGATCGCGATGTTCTTCTGTCTTGAATACCGGACGACGGCGAGCCGCCATGCTGAACACGTGGTACCACGCGCCGGGATATTCGATACGTAAGGGTCTAGGCATGCTACTTCCTCTGTTGGCAAAAAATCTGGGAACGCGATTCTAAAACTATGCGGTGGTTAAATACAAATTCAAATACGAACTTACACCTAATATAGTCAAAAACAAACAGGCGGCAGGAGAACACAAAATTACCTCGAGTAGCTGGTTGTTGACAAAAGTTTGCATTGTCCACAGCCCAAGCGTTTGGACAATCAAAATGCGCCGGATGTTCACGCACGAAAAATAAAATATACGGCGCCCAGCAAGCAAAGACCCGCCCAAAGGTAATCCAGTTTCAACGGCTGATGCATATAAAAGAGCGTAAACGGCACGAACACCGACAGCGTGATGACCTCCTGCAGGATTTTCAGTTGCGGCAAATTCATTTCGGCGTAGCCGATCCGATTGGCCGGCACTTGCAGCAGATATTCAAACAATGCGATGCCCCAGCTCGCCAGCGCGGCGATATACCAGGCCTGCCCGCTCAGATTTTTTAAATGCGCATACCACGCGAATGTCATGAACACGTTGGAGCATATCAACAGCAATGTTGTTTGCAGTATTACCGGCATTCGGATTCTTCTGGTAAGTTCTTAATTCGATATGAAGCCAGCAGAGTCGCTGGTCATGACTATCGATGAAGATAGGGGGAATAATCCGGGGATAATACTAGCACGCGTTTTTAAAATTGGTCAGGCGCGCAGGGGAGATAAAGCCAACCTCATCAGGCAGCGGAGGCCGTCGCATTGCGCGCCGCCGTCAAACCGCCTTCCAATAAAAACGCATCGAAGCCCCGCTCGCTCATCAGGTATGCCGCCGCCGAACTGCGCGCACCCGAGTCGCAGTAGATGACATATTTTTTGGCCGGATCGAGGCTGGCCATTTTTAAACGCAAAATATACAACGGCACGTTGACACTGCTGGGGAGGGTTTCGTTTTGATGCTCGCTTTCGAGGCGTACATCGAGCCAGACTGCACCTTCTTTGACCATGGCCTGCGCTTGATTGAAGTTCACCGTTTTGAGCACGGGTGTTTTCAGCAGCTTTTCAAAATCGGCACGCGACAAACGCATCAACGAGCCATCCGTCAACATGGTGATGGTGGCATTGCGTACCGAATCGCCCAGCAGCGATTCTTCACCGAAACTGTCGCCGGAACGCAACTCGGTCAATTTGATTTCAACACCGGTTTCCGGAATCTTACGCGTCACCTTGCAGCGCCCGCGGCTGATGATGTAGTAATAATCCCCCGGGTCACCTTGTTTCACCACCACTTCACCCGCCACCACACTGGTCGGCTGTAAGCGCATGAACATTGCTTGAATGTTGGCGGGCGGCACGCGGTAAAAACTTTTGGTTTGCAGGATGCGTGTCATCCAGTCGTCGTCTTGAGTGTCGCTACCGGCGGGAGTCTCGACTTCATTCCCGGATTTGCTAGTCGTGTAACCGGCCGACTGGTCCCAGGTCAGCATGGTTCCCAATTCGTCCTCGTCCACCACGGCGACGGTGATCGCGCTCTTCGCAATCGCCGTGACCTGACGCGGTTGATTATGGCCCAGCGGATGATGTTTAGCGGCCGCTTCGCCCCGCAACAGCTTCGCGGCTTGACCGGGCGATTCTAACTGCAACTCCCCGGACAGCAAATAATAACGCAGGCTGTCGCATTGCCCCGCCTTGAACAGAATCTCACCGGTACGCAACGAACTCACATAGGTTTTTTTAGCCAGCACGCCAAGATTTTCATCGGACAACGCATCGCACGGCACCAATGTTTTCAGCACCGCTTTATCGATTAATTTCTTTTCCACCGCCATGTTCTACATCCCCGTCAGCGCAAATTTCAAACCACCCCGCGGAACAATTCATCGCCATACTTTAGCGGCAGACGGGTTGAATTCTTCAGGTTGAAAATGTATGAACTATCGTCAACGCAATGCGTTGGCTACAATGCCCGACGCCATTTAAACGCTCTTTCCCAGGGTAATCCATGTCCGTGAATCTCATCACAACTACACCCTTTCCCGATCAAAAACCAGGGACCTCCGGCTTGCGCAAGAAAAGCGCTGTGTTTGCGCAGCCGCGCTACCTCGAAAATTTCGTGCAGGCGTTGTTCGATACCTTGCCGGAGATCGCAGGCAAAACACTGGTCGCCGGCGGCGATGGCCGTTATTTCAACCGGCCCGCGCTGCAAATCATTCTCAAAATGGCGGCGGCGGCGGGAGTCGGCCGCATGCTGGTCGGACGCGGCGGCTTGCTGTCGACACCCGCAGCCTCGGTGATCATTCGCAAACACCAGGCGTATGGCGGCATAGTATTATCCGCGAGCCATAATCCGGGCGGACCCGAAGGCGATTTCGGCATCAAATACAACGGCACCAACGGCGGCCCGGCGGCCGAAACGATAACCAATGCCATCTACGCGCGCAGCCGCACGCTCGGCCAGTATCGTATTTCTGATGGAGCGGATATTGACCTGGATACTCCCGGAACCTATGCGCTGGATCGCATGACGGTCGAAATCGTCGACCCGGTCGCGGACTATGCGCAGTTAATGGAGCAGCTGTTCGACTTCGAACGCATCCGTTCCCTGTTTAAGTCCGGAAAATTCCGCATGTGTTTTGACGGCATGCACGCCATAACCGGGCCCTACGGCCATGCGATTCTCGAACAGCGCCTCGGCGCCGCGCCCGGCAGCGTCATCCGCGGCACCCCGCTAGAAGACTTCGGCGGCGGTCATCCCGATCCCAATCTGGTGTACGCGCATGAGCTGGTGGAGCGCATGAACAGCGCACACGCACCCGACTTCGGCGCCGCCTCGGATGGCGACGGCGACCGCAATATGATTCTGGGCAGGAATTTCTTTGTCACCCCCAGCGACAGTCTTGCCATTTTGGCTGCCAATGCGCATTTGGTTCCGGGCTATAAGAACGGTCTAAAGGGCATCGCACGCTCCATGCCCACCAGTTGCGCACCGGATCGCGTCGCCGCGGGGTTGGGAATCGAGTGCTACGAAACGCCGACCGGCTGGAAGTACTTCGGCAATTTACTGGATGCCGGAAAAGCCACCCTGTGCGGCGAAGAAAGCTTCGGCACCGGCTCCGACCATGTGCGCGAAAAAGACGGCCTGTGGGCGGTGCTGTTCTGGTTAAACATTCTCGCCGTGCGCGGCGAATCGGTCGAAAGCATCGTGCGCGATCACTGGCGCACTTATGGGCGCAATTATTATTCGCGCCACGACTACGAAGAAGTCGATGCCGCCGCCGCACAGGAATTAGTGCAGGGCTTACGCGATCAACTGAGCACGCTGCCCGGCACAAGCTTCGGTCAATACCGCGTGAAATTCGCCGACGATTTCAGTTACACCGATCCGGTGGACCACAGCGTCACGCAGCAACAAGGCATCCGCATCATTATGCAAGACGACGCGCGCATCGTGCTGCGCTTGTCGGGTACCGGCACTTCCGGGGCCACCTTGCGGGTTTACGTCGAGTCGTTTGAAGCCGACGTGGCCCGGCAAAATCAGGATGCGCAGGCGGCGCTGGGCGAATTGATTCGCATCGCGGAAGAAATCGCACAGATTCGCAAATTCACCGGGCGCGAGCGGCCGACGGTGATTACCTAACGCAGTTGTAGAAGCAAAAGAAATTTAGAGTTTCAAATGGATATTGCTCTTCGATATACGGCGCTCCTTCCCCCTGCAAGGGGGAAGGCGGGGATGGGGGTGCTCTCGCATGCTGCCTTTTAAATCACCCCCATCCTAACCTTCCCCCTTGCAGGGGGAAGAGAAGCTTTGCTCGAGCGCTTTTCCAGAATTTTTTTCCATATGGCATTTGTGCAAATTAACGGACCCCCACCATGAACTATATCCGCCGTTTCGCCGAACTGGGCATCCATGACGTCGCGCTGGTCGGCGGCAAGAACGCGTCGCTGGGCGAAATGTATCGTGAAC
>CAZHHW010000095.1:0-10955 GCA_964532385.1 uncultured Gammaproteobacteria bacterium
AAATGACAACAGTGTGGACCGTACTCCAGCAAGGGGGACGGCTGGGATGGGGGGGGGCATGCCACCTCAATTCTTAATAACCCCCCTCTCGGCAACTGCTCCTGCATTGCTCTACTTTCGCCATCCATGGCGGTCGCTGACCGTCCCCCCTGCAAGGGGAAGAGAGGTTGTATTTGAGAGAGAAGCGAGATCTTTGTATTACAAAAATGAATTCCAGAGTGCATGCAATATTCAAGAGGGGTAACGAAAATGACGGTGGCAACTACGATCACAGCGCGACCCATTCCGTTGCGTGGCGGTGAGACCGAGCGCGGCGGATTGGACAAAGATGTCATCAAACGCGGGTTTCTCAATAACCTGTTCTACGTGCAGGGCAAGTTTCCGGCCTTGGCGACGATGCAGGATTACTATCTGGCGCTGGCCTACACGGTGCGCGACCAGTTGCTCAAGCGCTGGGTCAGCACCGCGCAGACTTATACGCAGCGTAAATCGCGCACGGTGTGTTACCTGTCGGCGGAATTTTTGATGGGGCCGCATCTCGGCAATAACCTGGTCAATCTCGGCATTTACGACATGGTGCGTCAGGCCATGGGCGAACTGGGGCTGGTGCTTGACGAATTACTGCACGAAGAACCCGAGCCGGGTCTGGGCAATGGTGGTCTGGGGCGGCTTGCCGCGTGTTTTCTGGATTCGCTGGCGACGCTGGAAATTCCCAGCATCGGGTACGGCATCCGCTACGAGTTCGGTATTTTCGAGCAGCAGATCGTCGACGGCTGGCAGGTGGAGAAAACCGACAAGTGGTTAAGTCACGGCAACCCGTGGGAAATCGTGCGCCCGGAGTGGGCGATTGAAGTTCCGTTTGGCGGCGTGGTCGAGCACAGTGTCGACGCGCAAGGCCGCAAGCACGCGCTGTGGAAACCGAGCAAAGTCGTTAAAGGCATTCCGTACGACACGCCGATTCTTGGCTACCACACCAATACTGCCAACACCCTGCGCCTGTGGCGCGCCGAAGCGCCGGAATCTTTCGATCTGAGTTCGTTCAATCGCGGCGATTATTACCGCGCGGTCGAGCAAAAGGTCGCCTCGGAAAATCTCACCAAGGTGCTGTACCCCAATGACGAACCGCTGCAAGGCAAACAGTTGCGCTTGGAGCAGCAGTATTTTTTCGTATCGTGTTCGTTGCAGGACATGCTGCGCGTGATGCGCAGGCAGCGTATTCCGATCAAGAACTTTCATGAGAAATTCACGGTGCAGCTCAATGATACGCACCCGGCGATTGCGGTGGCGGAACTCATGCGCCTGCTGCTTGACGAGACGGGCCTGCCGTGGGATCAGGCGTGGGCGATTACGCAGCGCACCTTCGCTTACACCAACCACACCTTATTGCCGGAGGCGCTGGAGCGCTGGTCCTTGCCGCTGTTCCGCTCGTTGTTGCCCCGGCATATGGAAATTATTTTCGAGATCAATGCACGCTTTCTGGAGGAGGCGCGGCAACGTTTTCCGGGTGACGTGGAGCGCATCGCGCGGCTCTCGCTGATCGACGAAGCGGGCGAGCGTTATGTGCGTATGGCTCATCTGGCGTGTGTGGGCAGCTATGCGGTGAATGGCGTGGCGCGATTACACAGCGAATTGCTCAAGCAGGGCGTGCTGATGGATTTCTATCAGCTCTGGCCGCACAAATTCAGCAACAAGACCAATGGCGTGACACCGCGGCGCTGGCTGGTGGTGAGCAACCCGCGGCTGACGACGTTGTTGAACGAGACCATCGGCAGCAGTTGGATCACCGATCTCGCCAAGTTGCAGGCCCTGGAGAAATACACCGGCGATGCGGAATTCACCAGCCGCTGGCGCGCCATCAAACGCGCCAACAAGCACGACTTTGCGGTGCTGGTGCGGCGCCAGACCGGCGTGGGTATCGATCCGGATTCGCTGTTCGACGTGCAGATCAAGCGCATTCACGAGTACAAGCGCCAGCATCTGAACGTACTGCATATCATCAGCATGTATCTGCGGCTCAAAGCGAATCCAAATCTTGACATTCAGCCGCGCACGTTTCTGTTTGGCGGCAAGGCGGCGCCGTCTTACCGCATGGCCAAGCTGATCATCAAGCTCATCACTTCGGTGGGGCACGTGGTGAATCGGGACCGCCTGGTGCGCGATCGGATGCGCGTGGTGTTTCTGCCCAATTTCAATGTGCGCAACGGCCAGCACATGTACCCGGCGGCGGATCTTTCCGAACAGATTTCCACGGCGGGCACGGAAGCCTCCGGCACCGGCAACATGAAATTCGCCATGAACGGCGCATTGACCATCGGTACGCTGGACGGCGCGAACATTGAAATTCGCGAGGAGGCCGGCGCCGAGAATTTTTTCCTGTTCGGTTTGAATACGCAGGAGGTGCATGCGACGCGCGCGGCCGGTTATTCGCCTTACCATCTGTATCACACCGATGCGCATTTGCGCGAAGTCATCGATGTGCTGCGCAGCGGTTTGTTCGCACGCGGCGATGCCGACCTGTTCCGTCCTCTGACCGACAATTTGTTGGGTTCCGACCCGTATCTGGCGCTGGCGGATTTTTCATCTTATATCAATTGTCAAGATGCGGTCAGCGCTGCCTATGAGGATGCGCCCCGCTGGACGCGGATGTCGATTCTCAACACCGCGCGTTCGGGCAAGTTCTCATCCGACCGGACCATTCGCGAATACAGCCAGGAGATGTGGCGGGCCGAGGCGGTGAAGATACAGATGCTCAAGCCGCCGGTGACTTGATGCGGCACTACACTAGTGCATCGAGGGTTGCCAGGGCAGCGGCGGCGGTGCGGCTATGCCGCTGCTGAGCAAGTCGGCGTACTGCTGCGGAAGCACCGGCCGGCTGCAATAGAATCCTTGCGCTTCATCGCAGTGGTGGTTTTGTAGAAATGCCAGTTCTTCCAGGGTTTCCACGCCTTCGGCAATGACGCGCAGTTTGAGGCTTTGACCCATGCCGATCACCGCGGCCACAATAGTCGTTTCCTGGGGCGTGGTGGTGATCTCGCGCACGAACGACTGGTCGATTTTGAGCGCGTCGATGGGGAATTTTTTAAGGTAGCTCAAACTGGAATAGCCGGTGCCGAAGTCATCGATCGCCACCCGCACCCCGAGCGTGCGCAATTTTTTGAGAATGTCCGCGGTGGAGTCGGCGTGCTTCATAAGCACGCTCTCGGTGAGTTCCAGCTCAAGAAAGTTTGGGTCAAGCTCCGTCTCCTTGAGAATCGCAAGCACCCCCTCGAGAAAAGCTTTGTCGCGAAACTCCACCGCCGAAACATTCACCGCCATGGTGGTTAACGGCAGGCCTGCATCCACCCACGCGCGCGCCTGCCGGCATGCCTCGCGCAGCACCCATTTGCCGATTGGCACAATCAGGCCGCAATCTTCCGCCACCGGAATGAATTGCGCCGGAGAGACCACGCCGCGCTCCGGATGCGTCCAGCGCAGCAAGGCTTCCGCGCCGGTAATTTGCCAGGTGCGCAAATTGATCTTGGGCTGGAAATGCAGCGTGAATTCATTCAGTTTCATGGCGCGGCGCAACGCCTGCTCGATGGACTGCCGCTCCACCGCCTGCACATTCATGGCGGGCGTGAAAAACTGAAAACTATGCCGTCCATTTTCCTTGGCGTGGTACATCGCGGTGTCCGCATTCTTGATCAGCGTCTCCACATTCAAGCCATCGTCGGGATAGATGCTCACGCCGATGCTGGTGGTCACCGTCAGGGCATGCTGATCGATGGTATGCGTCTCGGCGACCGCCTGCAGAATTTTGTTCGCCGTGATGCTTGCATGTTCGCCTTGTTCCAGCTCTGAAAGCAGCACGACGAATTCATCGCCGCCCTGGCGGCTAACGGTGTCTGAACTGCGCACACAATTTTTCAGCCGTTTTGCGATGGATTGCAGCAGCTTGTCGCCGGTTGGATGTCCCAAAGAATCGTTAATATGTTTGAACCCATCCAAATCCAAAAACAGTACAGCGGCTTGTTTCATGTGGCGCCGCGCCAACGTGATTGCGGTACAAACCCGGTCGTTCAGTAGCGTGCGATTGGGCAGCCCGGTCAGAAAATCGTGCTGCGCTGAATAGGACATCTTCAGCGCCATCGCGCGGGCGGCGCTTACATCGCGGAACACGATCACCGCGCCGGTGGATTGACCGGCGCGGTCGTGGATCGGAGCGACGGAGTTTTCAATCGGAATTTCAAAACCATCGCGCCGGATCAGACTGGAATTCAAAGGCAGATGCAGCGTCTTGTTCATGCCGATGGCAAGCTCGATAGGATTCGGCGTGATTTCGCGGTTGATGGTGTCGACCACGCGAAACACGTTGGCCAGGGGTGTACCTTCCGCTTCTTTAAATGGCCAGCCGGTCATTTTTTCCGCGAGGCTATTGAGGAAGGTGATGTTGCCGGCGATGTTCGTGGAAATGACCGCGTCACCGATGCAGTTGAGGGTGACTTGGGCGCGTTCCTTTTCCGCGAATAATGCCTCGTCCAGGTTCTTGCGCTCGGCCGCATAGCGCATGGCGCGCAGCAGCCCACGTGTATCGACCTGGCCCTTGATGAGATGTTCCTGCGCGCCTTCCTGCAAAACTTGGGCGGCTTGTGCCTCGTCGTCCAGGCCCGTGAGCACCACCAGAGGGACTTGCGGCGCCGCCGCGTGCACCCGGCGGACCGCGGCCACGCCGAACGCATCGGGCAAGCCCAGGTCGGCCAGAATAATATCCACCGCATGCTGCGCGAGATAATTCTCGGCGTCGCGCATGCACTCCACGCGAATCAGTTCGATCTGGGTATTCCTGAGCATCTCGCGGATCAAAACGGCGTCGCCGGGATTGTCTTCGATCAGCAGGAGCCGGGTGGTGGCTTTTTCGTCCATTAGTTCAGACCAAGTGGCGGCAGTTGGGCCTTGGTCAGCCAGAAATCATTAATGCTCTTGACCAGACTCTCGAACGCATCCAGTTGCACAGGTTTATTGAGATAGCAGTTCGCATGCAGTTGATAACTGTTCACAATGTCGATTTCCGAGGTGGACGTGGTCAGGATGACCGTCGGGATGGTCTTCAGGTTGTCGTCCTCCTTGATATGGGCCAGAACCTCGCGGCCGTTCATTTTCGGCAGGTTTAGATCCAGCAGGATAATGTGCGGCCGCGGAGCATTAACATAAGCACCTTCGCGATTTAGAAAGGCCATGGCCTCCACGCCGTCGGAAACCACATGCAGGTGAATGGTCGGGTTGGCATCGCGAAAGGCTTCCTGCGTAAGCCGCACATCGCCGGGACTGTCTTCGACTAAAAGGACGTTCATGGTCATATTTTTTTCTCCGAGGCATTCATGAACTTGTGTGACTTCCTATCAAGGTAAAGCGAAACGTGGAACCTTGCCCAGGTTGCGACTCGATCGAGATGGTGCCGCCGTGGCGTTCGACGATTTTTTTGCAAATCGCAAGACCAATGCCGGTGCCGTCGTAGGCATCGCGTTTATGCAAGCGCTGGAACATGCCGAAAATCTTTTCGAAATATTGCGGCTCGATGCCAAGTCCATTGTCGCGCACCGAGAACAACCACTTGTCGACATTTTTTGCCGCGGAAATGTGTAGGCACGGGATAGCGCCGGGCGTTTGATACTTCATGCCGTTGCCGATCAGATTTTGAAATAACTGAATCAGTTGGCCTTCGTCCGCCAGCACGCCGGGCAGAGGATCGTGCGTCACCACGGCGCCGCTTTGTTTGATGGCGCCATCGAGATTCGTGAGCGCGGCTTGCAAGGCTGCTTCGCTGTCGATTTTCCGCAGCTCCTTGACCTGGGAGCCCACGCGCGAATAAGCCAGCATGTCCTGGATCATGCGCTGCATGCGGTGCGCGCCATCGGTGGCGAAGCCAATAAACTCATCGGCATCGGCATCGAGCTTGCCCTTGTAGCGTTTGGAGAGCAGCTGGGTATAACTTGCAACCATGCGCAGCGGTTCTTGCAAATCATGCGAGGCGATGTAGGCAAATTGTTCCAGCTCTTGGTTCGAACGCTTTAATTCATCCATTTTCTGCAGCAGATGGGTTTCGGCCTCTTTGCGTGTAGTGATGTTACGGATCGCTGCCGTCACTAGAATGCCGTCGGTGTTTTGCAGCGGGCTGAGCATGATTTCGATGGGGAATTGGCTGCCGTCCTTGCGCTGCCCGGTCAGCTCGATGCCGGTACCGATCTGCTGCGCCAGCGCATCTTCCGCCGAGCGCAAATCGTCGGCCAGCAATCGCTCCGCAAAGCCTTTGGGGATGATGTTCTTCACCTGCTGCCCGACCAGCTCATCACGGTGGTAGCCGAACTGATTTTCCGCCTGAAGATTTAGCAACACGATCTCACTGTCCTGATTTACCACCACCATCGCATCCGGTGCCGCTTCCAACAATCCGCGGTACCTGCCTTCCATCTGCGCCAAATGATTTTCCGCCTCCTTGCGTACGCTGATGTTGCGGATCGCCGCCGTTACCAGAATACCGTCGCTGTTTTCCAGCGGGCTGAGCATGATTTCAATCGGAAACGTGCTGCCGTCTTTGCGCCGCCCGGTCAATTCGATGCCGGTGCCGATCTGTTGCGCCAAGGCATCGGCTGCCGAACGCAGATCATCTGCAATAAGACGTTCGGCAAAACCTGCGGGAATGATGTTTTTAACTTGCTGTCCCACGAGTTCATCGCGGCGATAGCCAAACTGATTTTCCGCTTGCAGGTTAAGCAAGACGATCTCGCCGCTTTGATTCACCACCACCATCGCGTCCGGCGCGGCTTCCAATAATCCGCGGTAGCGGCTTTCCATCTGTGCCAGATGATTTTCCGCCTCTTTACGCACGCTGATGTCGCGGATCGCCGCGGTGACTAAAATTCCCTGCGCATTTTGCAGCGGGCTGAGCATGATCTCGATTGGAAACGCGCTGCCGTCCTTGCGCCGTCCGGTCAGCTCGATGCCGGTGCCGATCTGCTGCGCCAGCGCGTCGGCGGCGGAGCGCCGACCGTCCGCTTGCAGGCGTTCGGCGAAACCTTGTGGAACAATATTGGTGACCTTTTGCCCGACAAGTTCATCGTTGCGGTAGCCGAACTGCTTTTCCGCTTGAAGGTTTAGCAACACAATTTCACCCGCCGGGTTCACCACCACCATCGCATCGGGAGCCGCTTCCAGGAGTCCGCGGTACTTGGCCTCCGATTCTGCGCTCTCGCTCAGATCATGGCTGAACTCGGAAAACCCGCGCAGATCTCCTGCCGCATCGCGCAATGCTGTGAAGGTGATACTGGCCAAAAATCGTGAACCGTCCTTCCGTATGCGTATACGGTGTTCCTCATACCAGCCGCTGGCAGCGGTGATCCGGAGTATTTCCTCGGGCTTGCCGAGCTGGATATCTTCGGGAGTAAAAAAACACGCAAAGTTACGGCCGATAATCTGATCGGCGCGGTAGCCTTTGATGCGTTCCGCACCGGCATTCCAACTGACGATCTGGCCCTGCGGGTCCATCATGAAGATCGCATAATTTTTAACGCCGTCGAGGAGCATTTGATATTGGCTTTCACTTTCCCGCAGCGCCGCTTCTACACGCTGGCGTCCGCCTTCGCTCTGCGCCAGATGCTGCTCCGCATCGCGGCGCATGCTGATATCGCCGCTGGCCGCCACGACTAAAAGTTCAAGCTGGTCATTCAGCGCGAGCAGGTCGTTGCGTTGGCGTTTTATTTCCCTGGAATCAAGCGCCGCGTTGCGGTCTTTTTTGAGCGACAGATGGATGAACGCGGCAAGAGTAAACAAGCTCACCATAAGGAGACCGCGATTGATCAAATCCAGCGAGACATCCAGTGACTCCGTCCGATTGATTCCCCAGAACTCGGATACCATGGTCAGAACGCCTGCCGCCGTCACGGTGCCCCAAAGCCATGCGCGTGAGGGTTGCAGAGCGCACAAGGCAATCGGTAAAGCGAACAGGATCGACCCGATCAGTTTCTCTGAAGTCCAAAAATCGAGCACGGCAATGATCACCATGCTCACGATGATGATGGTAAGCAGGGGTATGCGTTTCGCAAGCGGCGGCGGCTCCCGCAACCCACGAGCTGCTTCCTCCATCCGTAGTTGATGCTGTTGTGCTTCCCTGCGTATGCCGATGTCGTGGAGCGCGGCCGTCTCCATGACCTTCTCGACATTTTCCAGCGGGCTCAACATGGTTTGGTTGGTTCTGCAGGCAAGCGCGGATGGCAGGCTTTCCCATACTTGATGCTCAGCAAACATGCGCTTGGGAAATCACTGGGCAGCCTTCCCAAGCGGCGCACAATGCACAACAGCCGTGGACGGGAATGCGGAAAATGGATGGGTAGCAGATGCATTCTGCCTCCTTACAAAACATGAAAGTTTTTTGGAGGCAGATCACACGACAAAAACGCGGGAAGAGCGCAGCAAAACCGGATGAATTAAATGCCTGTTATTCTAGCCGCATAGTATCCGCGTATTGTCATTTGCGGTCTGTACGGTTAACTACATAACTTCGCGTATTACAGCAAGATACCGGCACTGACCGTTCCTGGTGCCAGCTGAAACGACACTATAGGGTTTGCCCCCACATTACAAGGCGTCATGTTTTGAAAAATAAGAGACATACAACCGGCACCTGCCCTGTTAACGCAGGGAGCTCACCTCTTTGCATTTTCCTGGGAACGCGAGCGTCCCGCTCGCTGTTGCGGGCAAGATGCCCGCGCTCCAGCTCAGGTGTCTTGTCCCTTGCCGCTCTCCATGAACATCTTGTCCACTTGGGCGGCGGCGTTGAGCCAGTCTTGTTCCGGATCGCCACCCTGGAAACCGCGCTTTTCGGCGATGTAATAGGCCGCTTCGGTGATTAATCGATGGCGTTCTTCCGAGGTCACCACGGCGGTTGCAGCTGGAATGGCCTTGGCTTTTACTGCCGGGGCGGTTTTTCGCGGGGCTTTTGCAGATGGGGATTTGCTTTGTGCTGGCATGATGGCAACGCTCCTTGATCATGTTGTGGTGAATATGAAGTCAACGACGCTACAGCTTGGTTGGAGCAAGAATCACGCCGCGTATCAACATTTTTTGCGCGGTCTTACGCGCGCTGCGGCGGTTGCTCGAATCGGTTGCAATACGGCATTCAGTTCAGCCGAAACTCCACGGGCAGTCATCACTTGCTTGCACAGTCCTGGTGAAAAACAGGACCGTCTTGTTGCATACTGGTGCGAATTTGTCTGCCATCGTTGAATTTTGTACCGACGCTGGTGCAGTCCGCATTTGGCCAGAATGTTGCTGCGAGGGATATCCGTAACTTTACTTGAAGTTAGGATGCTGATTAATAAAACCAAAGATGGAAACCATGCCTACCAAAATCAAAGTCGCGAACCCTGTCGTCGAACTCGACGGCGATGAAATGACACGCATCATTTGGGCCTTCATCCGCCAGAAGCTGATCCAACCCTATCTCGACATCGAAATTAAATACTTCGACTTGGGTATCGAAAGCCGCGACCGCAGCAACGATCAAGTCACGGTCGATGCGGCTGAGGCGATCAAGAAATACAACGTCGGCATCAAGTGCGCGACCATCACCGCCGACGAAGCGCGCGTCAAGGAATTCAAGCTCAAGGAAATGTGGAAGTCGCCCAATGGCACGATCCGCAATATTCTCGATGGCACGGTGTTTCGCGAGCCCATCGTGATCAAAAACATTCCGCGCCTGGTGCCGGGCTGGACCCAGCCGATTTGCATCGGCCGCCATGCGTTCGGCGATCAATACCGCGCCACCGATTTCGTCACCAAGGGCAAGGGTAAACTTACGATTACTTTCGAAGCTGAGAATGGCCAAAAAATTTCCCACGAGGTGTTTAATTTCAAAGGTGACGGCGTGGCCCTGGCCATGTACAACACCGACGAGTCGATTCGCGGTTTTGCCCAGTCATGTTTCAACATGGCGCTGCAAAAGCGCTGGCCGCTGTATTTCTCGAGCAAAAACACCATTCTGAAAAAATATGACGGCCGCTTCAAAGATATTTTTCAAGCGGTCTACGAAAGCGAGTTTAAAGACCGGTTCACGGCGGCGGGCATCACCTACGAACATCGCCTGATCGACGACATGGTCGCCGCGGCGATGAAATGGAGCGGCGGCTTTGTGTGGGCCTGCAAAAATTACGACGGCGATGTGCAATCCGACACGGTCGCGCAAGGTTTCGGTTCGCTGGGCTTGATGACCTCGGTGCTGGTGACGCCCGACGGCAGAACCGTGGAAGCCGAAGCCGCGCATGGTACCGTGACGCGACATTATCGCATGCATCAGCAGGGCAAACCCACCTCGACCAATCCGATCGCCTCGATCTTCGCGTGGACGCGCGGTTTACTGCATCGCGGCAAGCTTGACAATAACGCCGCGCTGACAAAATTCGCCGAAACCCTCGAGCGCGTGTGCATCGAAACAGTCGAGTCCGGCAAGATGACCAAAGACCTTGCCGTGTGCGTGCACGGCGAGAACGTCACGCCGGATCAGTATTTGAACACCGAAGCGTTTCTCGATGCGATCGATGGTAATTTGCGGCGGGCGTTGGGTGGGTAGTGAAAATAAGGTAGTGAACGGGTGCGGTCACCGACGTCCACGATTTTTGGAAGGGTACAGACGATCAGGCGCTCAGCCGCACCTGATTTTTGATCGCTTCACCGTGCTCATTTGACGCAATTGCCAGATCGTATTGGCTCTGCAAATTCATCCAGAATTGCGGATTGTTGCTGAAGTAATGACCCAGGCGCAATGCCGTATCTGCTGTGATTGCGCGTTTGCCGTTTAAGATGTCGACGATACGCCCTGAGGGAACTGACAAGGCCAATGCCAGTTGATTGGCTGACAGCTCACGCGATAACAGCTCGCGCTTCAGGATTCGTCCGGGATGTATTGCGTTCATCGTAGACACCTC
>CAZHHW010000095.1:11055-12215 GCA_964532385.1 uncultured Gammaproteobacteria bacterium
GCGCGCGCGTGTCGCGATCCAGGTAGTCGTAGTAACTGCCAAGGCTTTGCATTAACGCATGCAGTTCGCGCGGACTACCGGTTGCGGCGGCCAGGGTGGGGCTGAAGTAGGCCACATATTTGCGCAGGGTAACGGTTAAATCGCGTTTCGGATCGACGGATACAAATACGAATTTGGGCCGCTCGTTTTCTTTCCGCTGTGCGAAGCGTTCCTCGACGCGTGCCAATGTTGACAGCGTGGTCGGACAAACATCCGCGCAATGCGTGTAACCGAAGAACACCACGTTCCATGCACCGGTTAAGCGTTCGCGTGTATAGGTATTGCCAAGGTGGTCGGTTAATGTAAACGGTGCCGGAACGATGGGCTGCTTCAAAAGCCGCGCGCCGATTTCTTCGAAACCGTACCGCCGTGCCGCTTCCCCTGATGGCATGGCGAAAGCCGCGATAACCGTACTTGCGAGAATTGCGAATGAAGTCAGCAGAATAATGCGGCGTCGTTCCATCGAGTGTCTAACCTCCGGCTGATCCATAGCGGGCTTTCCGGTGAGTCCGCTGCAATGCTTAAGTTATCATTCCTTGTCCGTCAGGGCACGCGGTGACTTTCATTTCCAGTGCTATGGTGACCGCGATCACCGTGAAAAATGCTTCAATCCGGGTCTTACCTATGATGGACTGGCTCTGACTCACAGAAGTTGTTTAGCATGGTGATTAGCCACCTTCTATACCAATGAAGGCAAATGGGTACAGAACTACGGTGACTACTCTCGGAAATTTGATACCAAGAATAGCTCCGGCTATAACTCCGCCAATTGCCCAATACCCAAGTTCAGAAAATGCAACTGACCCAGACGCAAATAACAGCCGCCCAAGCAACGACGTCCAGAAACCGCCAAATATACCTATAACCACAGCACCCACTCGATCACGTGTTCGCAGCGGTCTGTGCCACCATTGATTGAAAAAGGATGAAAACATTCCTACGTTTCACACAGCCGGATTATGAGTAATTAGCAATTTGTAGATAGGCAAACTCATCGTTTGATTTTCTTTCGAGCAAGCTTACGGTGGCCAAGCGCTTTTCACAACGAGAGCTAGCGTAACCCTGTATTTTACTGCGCCCGCATTCGCTTACCCAGCCTTATCCCTTACGAGTTTATAACT
>CAZHHW010000096.1:0-11878 GCA_964532385.1 uncultured Gammaproteobacteria bacterium
CAATTTACCAAGGCACCGAAATGTCCGAACAAAACAAACCTACCCATGAACGCGGCGCACTCAAAACGGCGCGCATCCCCATCAAGGTGGTGCCGACCGTAACGCCGCAGCGTAAACCAGCGTGGATTCGCGCCAAGTCGCCGTCCGGTCCGGAAGTCACGCGCCTGAAGCAGGTGCTGCGCGAAAACAATCTGCACACCGTTTGCGAAGAAGCCTCATGTCCGAACCTCGGCGAGTGTTTCAGCCACGGCACCGCCACCTTCATGATCATGGGCGACATCTGCACGCGCCGCTGTCCGTTTTGCGATGTGGCCCACGGCCGTCCCAACCCGCTCGACGTCAACGAGCCCGTCAACCTCGGCAAAACGATTCAGGCCATGGGCTTGAAGTACGTGGTCGTGACTTCAGTCGACCGCGACGACTTGCGCGACGGCGGCGCACAGCACTTCGTCGATTGCATCACCAGCATTCGCACTTTGGCACCGCAAACACGCATCGAAGTGTTGGTGCCGGATTTTCGCGGCCGCATGGACACAGCGCTGGATATCCTGAACAAAGCCCCGCCCGACGTGTTCAACCATAACCTCGAAACCGTGCCACGACTTTACAAGCAGGCCAGGCCGGGCGCGGACTACCAATGGTCGCTGACTTTGATCCAGCGATTTAAAGCACTCTATCCAAACGTGCCGACCAAATCCGGCCTGATGCTCGGCCTGGGCGAAACCTCGGAAGAAATCGAAGCCGTGATGGCCGACCTGCGCGCCCACGACTGCGACATGCTGACCTTGGGTCAATACCTGCAACCCAGCAAACACCACCTGGCAGTTGCACGCTACGTAGAACCGGCGGAGTTCGATCGGCTGGCGGAGGTCGGTTACGCGCTGGGCTTCAAAAATGTCGCGAGCGGACCCATGGTGAGGTCGTCGTATCACGCGGATCAGCAGGCGGGCGGGTTGGCATAATCATCAACGCACGGTTTCGATCACGATACCCAGCTTGGACTTTAGTTTTAGCCATTCCCGATCCGCCGTGAGCACCGGTAATTCAAGAACCATCCCGGCTGCGAGGCAGGCGCGGTCGCCGAGCGACAAATTCATCGAGCGTGTGAGCGCACGTAAGCGCCCGGCCTCGAATGCCATTGCCTGATCAAAGGCAACCACGCGCAGACCGAGTGTTTCAATTGCGGTTTGAGCAGCTTCGTCGGGTATTCCCGTATCTTGTAGCTTGCCGGCGACTTCAGCCAAATTGACGGTGCAGATGGCGGCATTCGCTACGATTGCCGCAACTTTCTTTTCCCCCGGTTCACGATGCAGCAAAGCGAGTAGCGCGGAAGCATCGAGCAAATAGTCAGTCATTCTTTTTTTGCATCCCGGCGCCGTTCCTTGATCAGTTCCAGCGCGAGATCGCGCTTGCCGCCCGCATAACGCTTTACCAATTCCTGCGCCGCATGCACCGCTTGCCGGGCCGTCAGAATTTCCAGATGGCCGTCACGGTAACGAAGCACCAGCTCGTCGCCCACCACAACACCCATCTGGCGACGCAGACCGGCGGGAATCACCACGCGTCCACCCTTGCCGAGTTTTACTGAATTGTCCATTGCGCCACCTCGCTGCCAGTTTGGCCACTCTTTAAGAAAATGCCATTACATATTAAAGATGTCAATTTCCAGATTTCATGGCAGAAATGCATTTAGGTACTACGAGGGGTTCAGGGCAAACGGCCTGCTGCAACCATGCGGCCCATTAAGGACGACGGCACGATCCAGGTCACGATGTCGTCGAATTCGCCGCCCGGTGAAGTTGCAGTGGTCGGCGGATGGCTGATGAAAGTCGTTGGCGTATCGCCGGGGGGGCAAATCCCATTCTGAATTTCTTCCGAGGGCGGTGGCGGCGGAGCAGGGAACGGAGGGGGCAAAGCAGGGCAAGGCATCTGAATGCCGCTAGGCAGATATGCGCCATTCCCGTTCTTACCGTGTGAAACAATCACAGCGGGAATCGCCTGCGCAACTGTTGCGTTTCCTAGCGCGGGACCATTGGTGATCAACATGTCGCCAATACTGCACAGTGCGAATGAAGAATTCGTTGGTATCGCGCAACCTGGAGGCGATGTTGGCGCTATCGTTCCAGCAACGATTGCATCGGGAAAAGATGGGGTCACGCGATAAGTAAAGCGCCGACCCCAGGCATCGAGTTCACTCACGCCTAGGGTTACCCACGGCACCACACCATATTCCCCCGCTGTACCACATGCCGGCGCTGGCGGCGCTGCCGTAATACGCTCCACTCCCGCAGTGGATGTACCGGTAGGCGCAGCGGGGTTTGCTGGACACGGCAGTCGACCATTTACCATGGCGAATCCAATTAAGGCTTCTTTGATTTGCTCCATGGTCTTTTCAGTTTCGATGCGTCGCTGCACATCAACCTGTGTCGCCAGCGGCATGAGTAAACCGCCGAGCAGCAGGCCGATGATGACCAGCACCATGGCTATTTCGATCAGGGTGAAGCCATTTTTAGTTCGCAGCATGGGGGTTCGTCTCAGCATGAGTTACGGTGCAACGATCACGGCTTGGTCATTGAAAATATTTGTCAAGGGCCGGCCCATACCGGTAAATACAGGCGGCCCGTTGCGGTTCTCAACATCATCAAGGTAGTTATTGATAATCGATGGAGGCCGTGTCTGAATTCCTAATGTAGTGCCAGTCGATATCACCACCGCGCGAACATTAGTAGTTGCGCCTACGGTGAGAAATGGCACGCTATTAGAAAATGCGTAATACATGAATTGCTTCCAGTTACTATCGAAAAACCAATTAGGTAGCCCATTTAAAACCTGTGGGCATCCATTGACGATCCCTTGTATTTGCGTGAAGTTACTACATGTCATAGTGCGTCCAGGAGTCGACGGAGTGAGGGTGCAGTTCGGCGGAACGGTTGTTTCATTAACACTGACAAAGCCAAGGCCAGTGACGGTAGACGGCAGGCTATATGACACATCAAAATTAGGGGTCGCGATACTATTGCGTGCAGTGCAAGTTCCGTTTGCATTGCACTGAAATGTGCGTCTTATTGGTCCTGTTGTTAGCGAACAACTTCCTACCCCAGAGCACTGACAAGATCTTGGTCCAATCAGGTTACATCCGATTGCTGCAGTATAGTTTCCAGGGCCCGTGTGGCGGTAAGTGATGGATGCAAGCGTGCCCGCAGTGGCGTCGAAATGACAATTACAACTTAAGTCAGTTCCATCGCTCGTGCATTCGCAAGGTGACAGTGGCAAGAAACCATCAGGATTACCACAACTGTTACCGAGATACCCCAGTGCAGCAGCCGTAGGAAATATTCCCCCATTGGTCGCAGCGGACCTGATAAGCGCTTGACGCGCTTCTCTTGCCACACGCATTTCAATCAACGGCATCAGCTCATCAATCGTGACGTACAGTATCCGGTCATTGAAGGTTGGAGTCGTGGCCGACGGCCACGGATCGGACATGACAAAATCCTCGCACATGCCCAACGGGCATGCCGGTACGCCACCATCATAGCTTCCATTGGAGTCCGCATTGGTGACCGCGCCGATACCTTCAAGAAATTGAATGGGTGTAGGTGCTGCTCCGCTGCGATTTTGTCCGGGCAGCGGCGAGCCTGGGGCGATTAAAACGAAGGCTACCCGGTTATTAATGATGGCGCCGGTTTGATCGCGCACGATCAGCCAAGGAAATGGCGGAGTATTCATGATGTCCGGATTAATGACCGGGGCGACGCCCAGCGCGGATACCATGTTGCGGCTGACCGCATACCACAATACTTCTCCGGCACCGTCGACGGCATCCAGACCCAACGCCGTATAGGGAATGGGGCAGGGATTTGCGGGAGCAATGCGCGGAAATTTTCCAAGCAGCGTGTCTACGGACGTAGGGGTGTTGGTTGCTGGACAATCGCTGAGCCCATCGTAGTTACCATCATTACGCCTATCCGGATAGGGGAGCATTCCAGGGGTTCCAGGAGTTGTCATATTCTCCACTGCCCATCCGATCAACGCCTCCTTCGCCTGCGCTAAAGCCGCTGCGGTTTTCTTCTCTGCCTCGATCCGTCCACTTGCCCGGTTCAACTGGCCTACCAGCAAATACGCCCCGCCGGTGATCAGCAGGACCAGCATCACCAGCAGTGCCGCGCCGCGTTGGCGGGTGCGGTTCAAGGTTTGGCAGGGTGCGGTTCGCATATCAGGTGCAATTCGCCTTCGGGGGTTTTGGTGCTGGTGCAGGCGCCGCTGCTTGGCACTTTAACATCGGTGGCGCCCTGGTATGTTTCACGGATTTTGCCGGTGCCAGGGTCGAACTCCTGGCCCGGTTTTAGGCTGATGTGTTTGCCATCGGTACCGAGTGTGACCTCGACGTGACCGGAGGAGACGCCGGTGGCTTTCACTTTCTTGTCACCATCCTGGTCGAGCCAGGTGGTGTTTTTACCGTGGCTGTTGACGATCATTCCGCCAACCTTGACTTTTTTTGGCGGGGCTTCTTTTTCGTCTTCGCCGCCTGCGGCAACCTCAGGCTCTGCGGAGCTCACGGTGCCGGGCGCTTTGAGCGACAGGCGGTCGAGCGCGGCACGCTGGGCTGGCGTGGTGAACAAATAGCCCAGTCCATCCGCCGCAGTTACGCTGCTCGACAGTGCCGCAAACAATATCATGCACGCCACGCGCATCATGACGGCGCCGCCGGAGGCTGAGCCGGAGGTTGAATGGTGTGCCAGACCAATTTGCATTGCGCGGAGAGATTGGCGGCGGCGCTGCTGATGGCGATTTCAGGTTGCACGCGATCAATCGAACAGGATTTCAAATTGAAAATGCCCGCGTTCTGCATGCTGAGATCCTGCAGCAGAGCGAGTAGATTGCCTTCGTGCAGCAAATCCAGGCGCAGAATCATTTCGCTGCCCTGCAACTGAAACTCTCCGGTATTGATATTTTGGTTCGGCACCGCCAGCGCGCGCGGCAGTACCTCGTAGCTCAAGCCCAGCACGCGATGCTTGGCCGCCATCAGGTGCAGCAGATCGATCCAGTTGAGCCGGTTCTCCTCGCCCACAAACCCGTTGGTTTGCAGCCGGCGATAAAGCGGCCAGTAATGTTCCACCAATTGCCGCTCCTGAATGGCGGCGACATAGCGGTCGCGAATCTGATTCAGCGCGGTCTGAAATTGACTGTTCTCCGCGGCCAGCCCGCTCACGTAATAATGGGTAGCGCCGACGGCCGTGACGCTCACGGCGAAAGCGATCGCGATGCCGGTCAACGCGCCGCGCAACACCGGCCATTCGATCTCAGCGAGTTTCATGTTTGACCTTCATGACCGCTTGTAGGATGAACCGGGCTGTATGATTGGTTTCCTGTATGCCGGTTTTGCCTTGCAGTAATACGCCGGGATCGGTGTTCAGCGGCAACTCCACCGCATGCACCTGTTCAAGCTCGACATTTGATTTTAATACCGATACCAGGCGATTCACCTGTTCAAAAGCCTTGCGATAATCGCCGTCGAACGCACGCAAACTGCCTTTGATTTGCGCCACCTGATAAAGGTCGTTGACTGGGACGCCATCGCCCGCGGCAGGGGCGGCGGGTGCAACCGCCGCCGTGGTCGTGCTGAACGTGACGGAGGCCGGTTCATTAGTCGCAAACCACTCGACGGATTGCACATCCACTTGCGGAAAGTCACGCAGGCCTGCGCTCAGTGCGTACAGCATTGGTTGCGGCAGCGTGCTTTGGTTCAATAAGGTTTGCGCCAGCTCGACGCCGGTGCGCAGGTTTTGCGGACTCACCGGCGTCTTGGGCAATTCTTCCATAACACGGTCGTAGCGTTGCTGGAGATCACCCGAGATGCGCCCGGCACTGTGGTTGAATTCCTGCATCAGGCGCGCATCGATCAGGTTCATGCCGGTCCATCCCAATGCTGTCAATACCAGACCCGCACTGGCGAAATGTAACGCGATGCGCACGCGCCGGTAAACATCGTAGCGGCGTTCGGCGGGCGTGGCGTAGTCACGCACAGGCGGATGGGATTTAAGCAGGAACACAAATAACTCGTCGCAAAATGCGGCGGCGGTTGTATGCGGATAGCCTTTAAATGCTGTCGAGAGCGTACCCAGATCGTGAAAGCGAAATTGCAGAGTGGTGGTATCGCGGCAGGTTTCGCGCAACGCCTTTAGCTCCGCTCCGCCGCTGATGCAGTGCACCACCAGCATGTCGTCGCGTCCCAGCAGCTTCAGGCGGGTGAGATAGCGCTGCGACTTGTCGACTTCGGCCAGCAACTGGTCCGCGTGGCTTTCGGGATCGGTGCTGGGCGCGGGACTTAAGCGGCTGAGCTTGAGTTTTTGATCCAGATAAAATGCCTGGCGCATGCCGCCATGCTGCTGGCGGGTGATGATCAAGGCGCGCTTCTCAATCACATCCAGCGGTTTGAGCAGCTTCCCGTACAGTTGCGCAACCGAATAAATACCATGCAGCGGCACCTTGCTGCTGAGCAGGGATTTGACCCACGGCGCAAGCAAATCATTATTGGTGATGGCCGACAGCAATGCCTCGTCTTCGCGCTTGCCGTCGACCAGTTTGTTTTGAATGTATGCCATGCGGTACGGCGTGACCCGGAACGCCTGTTCGGCGCGGCGTTTAAGCAGGGCGGTTTGATCACGCCCGGCAACATGCGGCACGCGTTCGGTGCGAAATTCTTCTTCGATCACGTCGACCAGCAAATCGGTCACGCGGCCCGCGTCTTGCGCCAGATGCTCGGCCAGAGCCGCGTAGCCGGCATCATTGGCCGGAAATTCCATCGGACCGTGCAAATGCTTGCCCTGCCACACATACACGGCGGCATGGCTGCTGGAAATCAATATCACGCGCGCGCTCATGTTTTGATCTTGCCGATAATGTCGTAAATTGGCCCCAGCACCGACAGCATGATCCAGCCCAGCATCAAACCCAGCACCACGGTCAACACCGGCTCGATCATCGACTGCGCGCGTTCGATGGATTCGTTCACATCGCGATTGTAGAAATAGCTGATATTCAACAACGCGGCATCGAGCGCGCCGGTGGACTCGCCGACTTTGAGCATGCGCACCACCAGCGGCGGAAACAGCCCGACGCTGGCCATGCTGGCCGAGATGCTGTTGCCTTCGCTGATTTTTTTGCGCACGTCGTTGAGCGCCTGAGTGATGACGCGGTTGCCGGTGGTTTTTTCGACGATCTGCATGCAGTTCATCACGGTGATGCCCGATGCGTACAACAGCGCGAAATAGTTGGCGAAGCGCGTGAGAATGATTTTGCGCAGGATCGGGCCGACCACCGGCATGTTCAATTTGAAACTGTCGAGACGGAAACGCACCGCTTCGCTGCGTTTCGCCGCGACCATGATCGAGACAAAAGTGATGACCGGCACGGCGATGATCACGTGCCAGTAGTTGACGAAGGCGCTCGAGACCACGATCAGAATCCGCGTGTGGATCGGCAGCTCGTTGCCGGTGGATTTAATAAACGAGACCAGTTGCGGCACCAGGTAAATCATCAAAAAAAACACCACGCCGATCACCACGACGGCGACGAAGGTCGGATACAGCAGAATTTTTTTCGTTTGCGCCGCTAGCTCGTCCTGCCACTTGATGTTCTCGGTAATATTTTTCAGCACGTCGGGTAATTGGCCCGCCTCTTCACCGGCGCGAATCAGTTGAGCGAACACGTCGTCGAACACTTTGGGATGTTCGGCCAGCGCTTGCGACAGGGTTTTACCGGCTTCGATACTCTGCGTGATGGCCGAGATGACTTCGCGAAACACCGGGTTGTCGACGCTGTCGCGTAAATCCACCAGGCCTTCGTGAATCGGCACGCCCGCGCGCGCCAGTTGTTCCAGGTGATAGCAAAACGTGATGAGGTCGCGGCGCGTGACTTTTTTGCGCGAACCGATGCGTGCGCGCGCGGCGCTGAAGCTGATGAGCTCCAACTCCATGCGCGTCACGCGCAAGTCAAGATCCGCCTCGTTGGCGGCATCGACATTGCCGGTGACGGTGCTGCCGTCGCGGCTGATGGCCTTGTATTTAAATATAGGCATGGCGGGACACCGCATCTCTCGTTTGAGACTGCAACGATCGACTCACTAATGGCCCCAAGAGAACCTTCCTTCCCCCTGCAAGGGGGAAGGTTAGGATGGGGGTGGTTTCAATTACGCAGGAGCATACCAACCAACCCCCATCCCAGCCTTCCCCCTTGCAGGGGGAAGGAGTGCTTAATTTAAAAGAGAACGGAGCTCTACAATTATGAGATTCCATTTTTATTGCATAGAGCGACATTTTAAATTCACCCAATGCGCGCAGTGAGGTCGACAACACGTGACACTTCCTCGAGGCTGGTCACGCCGTTGAGAATGAAACGCACTCCGTCGTCCGCCAGGGTTTTGAAGCCGCGCGCTTTCGCATGCTGTTCAAGTTCGTGCTTGGAAGCGCGGCGCGCGAGCAACTCGTCGATCGCGGCGTCCATGCGTAAAATTTCCAGCAGCGAAAAACGCCCTTTGTAACCGCGTTGATCGCAGCGTTCGCAGCCGGTGGCGCGATACAACTGCACTTGCTCGTATTGAGCATCCGCCAGGCCCAGCAGCATGCGTTCGAGTTCGGAAGGCGTGTAGGCCTCCTTGCAATGCTGGCACAGACGCCGCGCCAGCCGCTGCGCGACGATGCCGATGATGTTGCCTTCCATAACCTCGGGCTTCACGCCGATATCAAAAAGTCTGGGTATGGCGCCAACGGCGGAATTGGAATGCAGCGTCGAATACACCTGATGCCCGGTCATGGCCGCGCGAAACGCCATCTCGGCGGTCTGTTCATCGCGGATTTCGCCGACCAGAATCACGTCGGGGTCCTGCCGCATCATCGAACGAATGCCGTTGGCGAAATCCATCTTGGTCGCTTCGTTGACCGACGACTGGCGGATCATGCTCATCGGATATTCGACCGGATCTTCGAGCGTCATGATGTTGATGCTTTCGCTGTTGACGTGATTCAGCATCGAATACAAGGTGGTGGTTTTACCGCTGCCGGTCGGGCCGGTGACCAGAATGATGCCTTCGGGGCGCGCCATCAGCAGTTTGAGCAGCGACAGCATGTCTTCGGTCAGATTGAGTTTTTCCAAAGGCACAATGCCTTTTTGCCGGTCGAGCACGCGCAGCACGATATTCTCGCCGTGCGTGGTGGGCTGCGCGGCCACGCGAAAATCGATCGGGCGGCCCAGCAAAGTCAGCGAAATGCGCCCGTCTTGCGGCGCGCGCGTTTCGGCGATGTTCAAACCGGCCATGACTTTCAGGCGCACCGAGATGCCCGACCAGTAATTTTTATGCAGCGTGCGCACCTGCCGCAGCACGCCGTCGACGCGGTAACGCACGCGCAAAAAACCCTGCTCCGGTTCGAAGTGGATGTCGGAGGCGCTGTGTTTTACCGCATCCGCCAGCAAGGAATCCACCAGACGTACCAGGGGTTGACTGTATTCATTGTTGTTGCTGGCATTCAGGCTGGTGTAGTCGACTTCGCCGGTTTCGATTTCGTTGATGATGCCGTCGATGGACAGCTCGAAGCCGTAAAAATTGTCGATGGCCGCTTCGATTTCGGGTTCGGCGGCCAATAAGGTCTTGACCTGGATCTCGCCCCCCAGCGCCGCATTGAGCTGGTCGATGGCGACCACATTGAAGGTATCGGCCATCGCCACGGTGAGCAGGTTATGTTCCGCGTCGAAACTCAGCGGCACCATTTTGTAACGGCGCGCGACATCCTTGGGGATCAGGCGCACCGCGTCGGCGTCGGCGATCACGTTGGCTAACGAAATACTTTCCTGACCGGTGGTTTCGCCGAGCGCATCGCGGATCAACGCTTCGGATACAAAGCCAAGCTGGATGAGGATTTTGCCTAACGGAATGTTTTGCTTTTTCTGTTCGGTGAGCGCGATGCGCAACTGGTCCTGATTAACCAGGCCCTTTTCCAGCAACGCTTCGCCAAGCATGCGTTTGCGCGGCTTGGCGATGCTCATGGCGAGGTGCCACCGCGGCCGGATGCACCCATGGCTTGCAGCCGCTGCTGAACATCGGCGGGACGAAAGCGGGTGGACTGTTTTGCGGCCAAATCCAGCGCCGCGCGGTAATACTTTACGGCCGTATCGGTTTGTCCCAGATGGTCGAAGCAGACCGCCAGATTAAATGCATAATCGGCATTGTCGCGTTGCGCCTGCACTGCCGGCAGCAAGGTGCGGCTCGCTTCCAGCCAGCGCTGCTGCTGCATCAAAAACGTGGCATAGGTGAACAACAGATGCGATGCGCCCGGCTCTTGCTCCAGCAAGGCCTTGATGCGCGCCTCCTGCTGCAAGGGGTCGAACGAACCGCTCACGCTGACGAACCCGGCCTGCGCAATACTGTCTCTGGGGTCAAGCGTTAACAATTCCGAATAGATTTCCTGCGCGCGTACAAAATCTTTTTGGCGCACGGCAAGGGCAGCCATGCCCAGTAAGGCGTCGCGATTATGTTCGTCGCGGCTCAGCACCTGCGAATATAAATTCTGCGCACGGGCATCGTCGCCGCTTTGATAAGCGCGGTAGGCGGTTTGTAGCGCGGTAAAGATGTCGTTTTGCTGCGTGTCGCGGCTGATGCCAAGTGGTTCCGGCGCCGTAACCGGTGGATTCACAGCGGGATTGCTGCTGGCAGGAGGCGCAGCCGGGCCGGGGGCGGCGATCACCGGCGCGGGTACGTTCGCGGCGGGTGGGTTGAGCGGGGCGGATGCGAGCGCCAGTGGTGTAATTTCAACGCGTGGTGGTTTGCTCGCCGGTTTTATTTTTACGGGTGCGCGCGGCGGGATTTTATCCGCCGCGGGCGTCACCGCCGGTAGCGGCGCGGCCACGGCGGGTGGGGGTTCAGTGATGGACGTCAGCGCCGTCTGCGGCGCACCTAATGTGGCTTGCTGCGTGAGGTATTGCGCCATGGAGTTGTAATACCAATACCCGCCCCCTGCCAGTGCGCATAACAGCGCGACGGCGGCGGCGGTCCACGCGGCGGGCAGGCCCCGGCGCGGTGGCAGCCTGCGCGCGGCGGATGCAGTGCGGGTGGATGCTGAATGGTCAAGACCAGGCTCTAATTTGAGGGTCGCGGGCGTAATTTGCGGCGCCGTCGGTGCGGATTTAGGCGCAGGCGCCGCTTCGATTTGCATTGCAGCGCTCGCGGCCTGCATTTCCAGGCTGGCCACGGATGGGTTGTTGTCGGCCACGCGGCCGGTCATCAATGTAAAGGCGGCCGCCGTCAGCGCGGGCGCCGCGGCACTGGCGGGTTGGGCTGCGGGTATCGATGCAGGTTTGGGCGCCGCCGCATCCGCCGGAGTCAGCTCCAGCGTCAACGCGGGTGCAGGCGCGACCGCTGCGGGTGCCTCGGTGACTTTGCGTTTGGCTTGCTCCGCCTTCTTTAGAGCTTCCATCAACAGGCTCATGCTGGCGCTCCGTTACTTTTGCGACGCATGGCCCGGTTCCGTGTCCGGAGCGCTGGGGACTCCCGGCCCGACTTCCGGCAAAAAGCGCCGGAAATCCTTTAATTCAGCGGTTAAAGACGCATTCCGCATCACGGTCGGGCGCAGGAAGATCACTAGTTCGGTTTTGGTCAGCTCGTCGTCTTTGTAGCTGAACAAGTGACCGATCCACGGCAGACTCGACAGCAGTGGAATACCGGCCGTGGATTTAGAAATTTTGTTTTGCATCAGTCCGCCCAGCACTGCGATCTGATTGCTGTCGATTTTCAGTAAAGACTCCATTTCGCGGATCTGTATTTCCGGAATTAAATTGTCAAATCCCGAGCCCGCGAGGCGCGGAGCCGGGTCGGTGACGTAGCCGG
>CAZHHW010000097.1:0-11834 GCA_964532385.1 uncultured Gammaproteobacteria bacterium
ACGCCGTTCGAAGTCAGTAAAGTTTAGCCGAAAGCAGCTACCGCCGTTTGGAATCGGCAAATAGTTCAGGCGCGCGCGATTGATTTCGCATAGCTCGCGCGCAATGTAAAGACCCAGCCCCGTGCCGGTGGGTTCGGTGGTGAAGAACGGTTCGAAAATATTTTGCGCGATGTCCGGCGGAATGCCGGGTCCGTGATCGATCACGTCGAGGAATGGGCCCCCCGATTCACGCGTGATGCCGCCGTGCAATTCGATCTTGATCAAGCCCGCATAACCGCCGCTGTGGCGTAAGGCGTTGTCGCATAAATTGGTGAGCACTTGTTGCAGTTGCGACAGATCGACGTGGATGACAAGCTCCGGCGGATCGATATTGATGCTCACGCTGCGGGCGTCAATATGGTGCTCGGTGGTGAATTCCGCAGCGAAATTCGCAAGCCAGGGTTGCAGGACCAGCGGCTGCGGATTGGACCGGTCGCGACGGCTGAGTTGCAGTACATTTTCGATGATGGCATTCATACGCCGTGACTGCGTTTGGATAATTTCGGTCAGACGTTTGTCGCCGGTATTTAACTGCGGCGACTCCGACAACAGTTGCCCGGCATGACTGATCGCGCCCAACGGATTACGTACTTCGTGTGCGATGCTCGCGGTCAGGCGCCCAAGCGAAGCGAGTTTCATCTGCTGCGCCTGTTGCGCCAGCAATGCGGAGTCTTCCAGAAAAATCAACGTGCCTGAAGATTTGGGCGAGCCGATGCGGGTGAAGCGCGGCAGCAGGTTGGCATTGGTGGCGGCAATCCGGAATATTTGCGGTTCCAGCGCATTGTTGTTGCGCCAGTGCCGCAACTGTTCGGCCAGCGACGGTGACAGTTGTCCCAGCGTGGCATTGTTATTCATGACGGGCATGCCCAGCATGAACCAGGCGGACTCGTTCATCAGGCGTACGCGCAGCTCAATATCCACCACCACGATACCGGACTGCATACGCTGAATCACATGTTCATTCAGTTGGGCGAGATTCGCCAAATCGATCCCGCGCTGCGCCGCCAGTTCTTCGCTGGCACGCGCGCGGCTGGCCAAAACATAGGCGAGAAATGCGGTGGCAAAAAATGTCGCGCCCAGCAACCCGGCTTGCGGGTAACTGGGTGCAAAGCTATGGGTAAGATCGGCGAAGACTTCGACGGTTAAGGTCGTGACGGTGGCAAGCGCAGCAATGAAGTTGGCCGTGCGGCCGGTCATGATGATGCCGCCGCTGGCAATCGCCACCACCAGCAGCATGCCCACGCCGCTGACGGCGCCGCCGCTGGCATACATCAGTAGGGTAATGGCGAGGATATCGGCCGAGATCTGTACATACGCTTGCACTGTAAAACGCGGCCAGCGGCGCGCAATGAAGAATCCGCATGCCGCACTGAACGCAAGATAAAGCGCTGTCGTCCACAATGCGAACGTCGGGTGAAATGCGCCGATATACAACGGTTTGTCGCGCGTGATCAGCAGCACGGTGAACACGGCGGACAAGATGAAGCGATAGATATTCAGGAAGCCGAGCGGTTTCCAGGTGCGCGAAACATCATCGGCAGTGTGGGCTGTGCCGGGGGCGGTGTTACTGAAGCGAATGGCATGCATGCCGCTTTGATCGGCATCTGATTGACGAAGCTGAGTGCTTAGCTTCACAGCGAGGTTGTCTGGGATGCGAGTCAGGTTTTCTCGCCGCGCTGTTGATGATCGGCGGAGCAGAAATAGCGGTCAGCGGAGCGCAGTGCCTGTGCTTCGTTCACATGCACTCCGCAATGGGCGCATTGCACCAGTCGCGGCGTCTGAGTTTGTGCAGGGGGTGTTTGCGGCCGCCCGGCCAGCAACCGCTTGATGATCATGAGCGCCACGAAAATGGCGACGGCAATAAGTAGGGTACGAGCTATTCCCATGAGTCACCCGAGTAAGACCGCAAGCGCATCAGACATTCACCGCAACGTGATGATCCGCAACAGTCTCATGTGTGGATGGTCGGGGTGACAGGATTTGAACCTGCGGCCCCTTGCTCCCGAAGCAAGTGCTCTACCAAGCTGAGCTACACCCCGATTCAAAATCAAAAACTGCGGTTAACGGCGAACAAAGCAACGTATCGAAGCGCATCTAAATAGGGGGAGTCGGGAAAATCCGCCAAGGCTGCAACGGCCAAATCCGCTTCGTTCTGCGCAGAGCGCGCAGTGTACGCGATGGCCCCAGTGGATTCAATCGTCCGCGTGACTAACTCGATATCTTGCAAACCGTTGTGCTCGATGGCATGCCGGATCGCGTCGGCTTGTTCGGTATTACCGGTGCGCATGGCGTAAATCAGCGGAAGTGTCGGTTTGCCTTCGGCTAAGTCGTCGCCCAAATTTTTACCAATATCTTGCGGTGAACCGCTGTAGTCCAACACATCGTCGATGAGTTGAAACGCGGTGCCCAGGTGCATGCCATAGCGCGCCAAGCAGGCTTCTTGTTCGGCGGAAACGCCGCTAATGACACCGCCGATGCGTGCAGCCGCTTCGAAAAGTTTGGCGGTTTTGCAACGGATTACATTTAAATAACGGTCTTCGGTGGTGCTCGCGTCGCCGCAGTTGAGCAATTGCATGACTTCGCCTTCGGCGATGGTGTTGGTGGCCTCGGCTAAAATTTCCAGCACCCGTAGCTGGCCTACTTCGACCATCATCTGAAACGCACGTGAATACAGAAAGTCGCCGACCAAAACGCTGGCTTCGTTGCCCCAAATCGCGTTGGCGGTGTCGTGGCCGCGGCGCAATTGGGAGGCGTCGACGACATCGTCATGTAACAGCGTCGCGGTATGGATAAATTCAATCACCGCAGCAAGCGGGATATGCTGCTGACCACTGTGCTGCATGGCGCGGGCGCATAGCAGTAAAATGATCGGCCGCATGCGCTTGCCGCCGCTATTGACGATATAGCTACCCATCTGGTTAATGAGCGCAACATCGGAGCTTAGCCGCTGTTCAATGGTCTGATTGACCGCCTGCAAGTCGTCTTCGATCAGGCGATAAACAGCCGACAGGTCAGGACGGGCGTCGGATGGCGCGGCCACAAGTACGGATTGCGATGCGGTTGCCCAGTTCATAAGCTGCGTGGATCTGCATTTCTGGAATTCGACGATGCCCATTATGGAGTTTGACCTTGCGGGGCGCAAACGCTAAAATGCGCGTCCTTTACGAATCGCGTCCCAGTGTGTGACGTGAGAGCGGAGATTAAAAACTATGTACGCGGTAATTGCGACAGGCGGAAAACAATATCGAGTAGCGGCCGGTGACAAGGTGCGCGTGGAACTGTTGCCGGCGGAAGTCGGTGCCAGTGTTGACTTCAGCGAAGTCATGCTGGTTGCCAACGGCGACAATATTAAAGTCGGTACGCCGTTTGTGGCGGGCAGCACGGTCAGTGCAATTGTAAAAGCCCACGGGCGTGGCGAAAAAATTCGCATCGTCAAGCATCGTCGGCGCAAACATCACCATAAAGAGGCAGGGCATCGCCAGTATTTCACCGAGCTTGAGATCACCAATATCTCCGGCGGCTAATCTGAGGTAGACGGCAATGGCACATAAAAAAGCAGGCGGTAGTTCACGCAACGGCCGCGATTCACATGCAAAACGTTTAGGCATCAAACGTTACGGCGGCGAAGAAGTAGAATCCGGCAATATCCTCGTGCGCCAACGTGGCACGCGCTTTTATCCGGGGTTGAACGTGCGCTGTGGTCGTGACCATACGTTGTTCGCAGTGGCGGACGGTAAGGTGAGCTTCACGATCAAGGGCCCGTCCAATCGCCAATATGTAAACGTGATTGCCGCTTAAGTTGCATTAACTGGTTTTACAGCTCAAAAGCCCCGTTAGCGGGGCTTTTGTTTTTGGTGTTCGTTCTAATGAAATTCGTCGACGAAGTAAAAATCATCGTGCAAGCGGGCAAGGGCGGAAACGGTTGCGCCAGCTTCCGGCGCGAGAAATTCGAGCCTTTGGGCGGCCCCGACGGCGGTGACGGCGGCGATGGCGGTGATGTCATTCTGGTCGCCGATGCCGGTCTCAATACACTGGCGGATTTTAGGTACACGCGCGTGTTCCGCGCGGAGCCCGGCAAAAAAGGCATGGGCAGCGATTGCACCGGACGCGGCGGCGACGATTTGCGCGTGCGCGTGCCGCGCGGAACCCTGGTTTACGATTCCGACACCGGCGAATTGATCGGCGACATCGTCAAAGCCGGACAAGAACTGCTGGTTGCCAAAGGCGGCCGCCACGGACTGGGTAACATTCACTTTAAAAGCAGCACCAATCGTTCGCCGCGCCAATGCACCCCGGGTGAGCCTGGCGATGTGCGCAATCTGCGCTTGGAATTAAAACTGCTCGCCGACGTCGGCCTGCTGGGATTGCCCAATGCCGGAAAATCCACGCTGATTCGCTCGGTGTCGGCGGCGCGGCCCAAGGTGGCCGATTATCCGTTCACCACGTTGCATCCCAATCTGGGCGTGGTGCGTGTGGGCCAGTTACAAAGTTTTGTGATCGCCGACATTCCGGGTGTCATCGAAGGCGCCGCTGAAGGTTCAGGACTCGGCATTAAATTTTTACGGCATCTGGCGCGCACGCGGCTGTTGCTGCATTTGGTCGACGTGATCCCCTTAGGCGAACATACCGATCCGGTAAATGACGTACGCGTGATTGCCAAGGAGCTGAAAAAATTCAGCCCCGATCTGGCGGCGCGCGAACGCTGGCTGGTGCTGAACAAGATCGACATGTTGCCGCCCGGCGAGCGTGACGCGCATTGCGCAAAGATTGTAAAAAAGCTGAAATGGAATGGGCCGGTATTTTACATTTCCGGTTTGGCCGGAGTCGGAACGCAAGAGATGATGGCAAAGATCATGAACTACCTTGATGCTACCCCGGCAGAAGAAACATCGGACATTGCAGACATTGAATCCTAGCGTGCGCCGCGCGCACGATGTGAAAATCATTTATGACCGACACACGCAAACAACTGGGCCAATCGCGCCGCTGGGTAGTAAAAATCGGCAGCTCTTTGCTGACCGACGAAGGGCGTGGCCTGGCAAAGACCGCGATTGACGACTGGGTTGCGCAAGTGGCACGCCTGTGCCGACAGGGCGTCGAAGTGGTGCTGGTTTCGTCGGGCGCGGTTGCCGAAGGCATGGCGCGGCTGGGCTGGGCAACCCGGCCCAGCGCATTGTATGAATTGCAGGCCGCCGCCGCCGTCGGGCAGATGGGTCTGGTGCAGACTTATGAAAGCAGCTTTCAAAAACATGGCCTGAAAACCGCGCAAGTATTGTTGACCCACGACGACCTGGCCAATCGCAAGCGTTATCTGAACGCACGCAGCACGCTACGCACGCTGCTCAAGCTTAAAGTCGTGCCCATCGTTAACGAAAACGATACCGTGGCAATGGAAGAAATCCGTTTCGGCGACAACGATACGCTGGCCGCGCTGGTGGCCAATCTGGTCGAGGCCGATGTGCTAGTGATTCTCACTGATCAGGCGGGCATGTTCGACAAGGATCCGCGCAGCAACCCCGACGCAAAATTATTGCCGCAGGTCAGCGCGGCGGATCCGCTGCTGGAAGCGATGGCGGGCGGCAGCGCCGGCAAAGTCGGGCGCGGCGGCATGCTGACCAAGGTACGTGCCGCGAAACTCGCGGCACGTTCCGGTGCCAGCACCCTGGTTGCGCCGGGGCGGAGCGCGGGCGTGCTGGACGCAATTGCCGCCGGGCAGCAAACCGGCACCTTGTTTACACCCGGCCAGGAAACCTTTGTCGCGCGCAAACAATGGCTCGCCAGCCATCTACAGTTGCGTGGCAAGTTAGTTATCGACGCCGGTGCGGTCCGCGTGCTACGCGAGTCGGGCCGCAGTTTACTGGCGGTGGGTGTGAAAAACGTCGCGGGTGATTTTATGCGCGGCGAAGTCGTCGCGTGTGTCGACGAGCAGGGGCATGAGCTGGCACGAGGCTTGGTGAACTACAGCGCGGATGAAACCCGCCGCATCATGGGCTCGGCGTCCGACCGCATCGAAGAAATCCTCGGTTACGTGGATGAGCCGGAACTGATTCATCGTGACAATCTGGTATTGATTTAGAAGCAAAAACGACAAACCCGGCAGGCGCCGGGTTTGTTGCTTAAAGCCGTGGCAATGCAAAGATCAGGTCATCGCGTGAATGCGTGCGTTCAGGCGGCTTTTGCTTCGTGCGGCATTGTTCTTGTGCACGATGCCTTTGTTGACCATCGAATCGATCACCGGAGTGGCGGCGCGGAACGCGCTGGCGGCTTCATCTTTCTTGCCGGCTTCGATGGCTTTCTCGATTTTTCGGACGGCGCTGCGGATACGAGTGCGCAGCGTGACATTATGCTGGCGATGTTTCTCACCCTGACGGGCGCGCTTTTTGGCTGATGCGATATTGGCCAAGTGACAACTCCTTAAAGCTTTCTAGGGTTTGAAGGCCCGCTAATATGCGGTTTTTGGGCGTGACTGTCAAGCCGCAGCAGCGCCCTCATTCAACTACAAAAGCCGAAAAGTAGACCGGGGTGGGAAGCGGAGGGTCGAATGGGAATACCACCGATCCCAACGGCGCATAAGGTGAGACGAGGCTGGTCGCCTTGACCCCGGCATCGGAAATCGAATACAGCGTGAGCCCGGTATCGGCCGACATGATGACCGAGCGGCTGGGATTCGCGGCATACCAATAGTTGCAGGCGGCGGCGAGGGTTATGGTTGTTCCGGCGCTGCAATTTGTGGCCTGGTTCGCCAGGTCCGCATGATCGACTTTTACAAGTTCAGTGATACCGCTCGCGACGTCGATTTTGAATGCAGCGATGCCGTTGAAATAGTTGCTGGAGTTCGAGTACGACAACGGAATCGCCAGCACCTTGCTGGTTGCGTCGAAGGTAAACGCGTGGGGATCGTATTCCGCACTGCTGTAGGAATACCCCTCCTCCAGCAAAAGCGAATGTTTGTACGCAAGTTGCGGATGAGCCAAATCCGCCACGTCAAAGATTTGCAGTTGGGTTCCCCAGGTGGCGCCGTCGCGGCCGATGGTTAACAAGTGGTTGTCGCCCAGCGGATGCATGTAGCTGCTGAAGCCTGGGATAGTCAGTTCCCCGGCCAGTGTGGGGTGATCCGGATCGCTCAGATCGAACGCGAACAAGGGGTCGACGCTGCGGAAAGTAACGACAAAAGCGCGCTGGTCGAAGAAACGGGTGCTGAACATGGCTTCGCCTTTGCCGAAATCGCGCACTGCGCTGTGCACGGCCAGCTCGCCGCTGCCATTGCTGCGCAAGATGAACAAGTCATTCGTGCGCGTGGACACGCCCTTGCTCCAGATGTTGGTATTGGTCGTGACACGCAGGTCGCTGTTGTATTCGCTGAGGTTGTAGGAGTTCTGAATCCAGCCGTCCACGACGCCGGTCGCGACATATTTTGGCGCGGCACCCGAGACACTGAATTGATGAATCGCGGTTTGCGGCTGGTAGTCTCCCGTGTTGAACCAGCCACCGCTGGTTTGAGTAACATAAAAATGCGTTAGACTTGCGTACACGGTGGCGCCGTCCGCGGTGATCGCCGAGGCGCTGAGGTTGCTACCGTCGGTATCGAAACTGGCCACGGTGAGTAGCGACGGGCGTATCAGCACCTTGGGCGCGCTGATATCCCCGCAACCGACGATGGTCTGGGTGCTGGTCTGACCGTCGTTTCCTTCTATCGTAACGAGCGGCAGCAATTTCGCAGCATCCACATTTGCAAACGCCGTGCGAATGGCGCTAACGATTTTTTGCTCAATCACGCTGGCCGCGTCGGCGTCCGGAGCATTGTAATAGTCGGTGTAAAGATTCCAGAATGCAGGGTCGTTGCTGAGGCTCGCCGGGAGTTGGAGCGGATTGGATAACACCACATGAATGCGTGCGTCGGTATGGCGGGCATCCAGCGGAAAGCCATCGAGTTTCCAGCGTTCAGTCAGTACCGGGTGCGCGAGGTCGGACACATCGACAAACGAAACGACGTACTGCACGCGCTGATAAAAGGCCGGTAACGTGATGGCATCGCCACGCGGCGGAGAAACCGGCACCAATTGCTCATAATGCGCGGCGAACAGCACCACGCGCCGCATCGCTTCGTCAAGAAACAGATCGTACACATTGCCGCCCGCATCCAGTGCGCCCAGCTCTTTGAGCGCGGTAGGCGGATGACCCGCGACTATCCGCAAAAATTGGCCGCGCGCGATGTAAAGATTGCCTTTTGTGTCGGTCTTGACAATATCGGGCTCGTCAACACCGGTTTCCTGATTGTTGGTGCCGGTGACATGCGTCGGGGTTGCCGAATCGGCGCTACCGGCTGCAGCACCTGTCGAAGCGGGCGAGGCGGGCGGCGATTGCGTACCGCCGGAATTGGATTCGACTGCGAGTTGCGCGCCACGCTGCGGCCGGTATTGTTCGACCAGCGCGTCGGTGGCATAGGTTTTGTAAGCATCGCAGCTTGTCAGGGTATTGAGTTTGAGCGCGGCCAGTGACACACGATTTACGCCGGTATTTTTGCTGTCCGATGAGCCCTTGCCGCACGCAGTGAGCAACGTAAACATCAGCACAGTGCCGAGAATGGCGGGTAGTGCTCGAAGGGCGCGATTCATTTCCGATTGATTGTGCATGTCCATGTGAGCCTTTCTGAGTGTTCGATTAACATCGGATCTTGCTCTCGCGCCGGGTGCGCCGCAACTGGGTAAATACTGTAGCGGGATTAATACGAGCAATGGATGTTCAGGTCAGTCGAAGCGGATCATAAGAAGATTGACCGTTCACAGTAAAAGGCGGTTCGCAGTCCTGCATGCACTAGGCTAAAATCCCGCGCCTATGTCGCGAGCCCTGTCATTCATGCTGCTGTTATTTACTGTTACTGCCCATGCCGGATTAGCAGAAGGTTTGGCTGCGAGCCGTGAAGGCGATTACGAAGCTGCATTTCGCGAGTTGGAGCCCGAGGCCAAACGCGGCAATGCGGAAGCGCAATACCATTTAGGTGTGATGTACGACACCGGACAAGGGGTGCCAAAAAATGCGAGCAAGGCCGTGCACTGGTATTTAAACGCGGCGGAGTTGGGTCATGCGCAAGCGCAATACAATGCAGCTGTCATGTACAACGAGGGACGCGGTACGGCGCAAAATCCAGCGCTGGCATTGCAGTGGCTAGGCAAGGCCGCGCAACAAGGCTTGGCGGACGCGCAATTCAGTTTGGGAGTGATGTATGCCAATGGCTCCGCGGTGCCTCAAGACTATCCACAGGCCGCACAGTGGTATCGCAAGGCGGCGCAGCAAGGCGACGCCGACGCGCAATACAATTTGGCCTTGTTGTATGGCACGGGCAAAGGCATGGTGCCGGATCTTGTGCAAGCATGGGCCTGGTTCGATGCCGCGTTTGCGCGGGCGGGCAAGGACAACGCGCGCAAGAATCGCGACCTTACCGCGCAGCGTATGACGGCAGCGCAGATGGAGCAGGCAAAGAAAATTGCGCGCGATTATGCGGCGAAATATGTGGCACCTTTCGGCAAGAGTAACGCGCCATGATGGGGAACGATTATAAAAACAACCGACCTTTTCGTGCGAAGCGGAAACATAGGATTCCTTCCCCCTTCCAGGAGGAAGGAGGGAAACCTCGAGCATATTTTGCAAAGTATATCGCTACCGTAACTTGGCCCGCCAATGCTGAAAAACGTATTTTGGCGCTAATACTAATAATAGTAGCGTGGTTTTTTACAGCTTTTCCGGCACATGCCCATTCCGATTGCATCAACTGTCACAACCAGCTACCTGTAAATGTGATGCAGGGTTGCACGCAATGTCACAGCCCCGAACAGATTGAGGCCGTTACGCAGATTGCATTACGGGCGCCGCTTCAATCCACCACCACGCCTGCACCCAGCGGTGTGTTCGCCACGTTCGGAATGCACGGATCGCAATTTTATAACGAGACCCGGGTCGGGAAGGAACCGAACCCGATGGCTCTCGTGCCCGCAGGCGAGTTCATTATGGGCACGGACGAACGTCTGCCCGATGAGGGGCCGCGACATAAAGTCAAGCTCCCCGCGTTTTACATCGACAAATATGAAGTTACTAATTTGCAATACGAGCAATTCATCAAAGCCACGGAACGCCGCTCGCCGATTCATTTTAAAAATCGCACCTACCCCGAGGGCCGCGTGGATCATCCGGTGACCAACGTCAGTTGGGAAGATGCGCACGATTATTGCGCCTGGGCCGGTAAACGCTTGCCCACCGATCAGGAATGGGAAAAAGCCGCGCGTGGCACCGACGGGCGCAGCTTCCCGTGGGGCAACGAATTTGATCCGCACAAAGCCAATGTGCCGGGACGCTGGAAGGAACTCAAAGCCTTCGGCGACACCACTCCGGTAGGCGCATTCGAAGTCGGCAAAAGTCCGTATGGCGTGTACGACATGTCGGGCAATGTGTGGGAATGGACCGACTCGTGGTATCAGCCGTATCCGGGCAACAAGGTAGCCTCGGAAAATTACGGAGAGCGCTATAAAACCTTGAAAGGCGGTTCGTGGTTCGATTGTTCATTTTATCAATGCGGTGTTTCCGCGCCGGCGTTCAACCGTGCGTTTTTTGCCACACGCACCAAGAACGACAGTTTTGGATTCCGTTGCGCGAAGAATACGAAGTGATTTTTGCTGGGGAGTAGGAATGCGATTTAGTGTATTGGTAATTTCCGCTTTGGTTTTGTTAACGGCATGCGGTAAAGACGTGGCACAAATTTCCTCGCCGGGCGCGGCGCTGAACGTGCCCATGGTGCTGGTGCCGGGTGGCGACTTCACGCGCGGCAGCAATGTGGTTGATACCGAAGGTTTGCAGCAACGTTATGGTTTCGCGGCGCCCTTGTTTCTCGATGAGCATCCGCAACAAAAAATCGCCGTGCCGGGGTTTTATATCGACACCTTCGAAGTCAGCAACCAGCAATACAAAACCTTCGTGCAGACTACCGGCCGCAAACCGTTGCTGATGTGGACGGAAAATGGATACAGGTACACGCCGGATCAAATGCAAAGCATGACTGTTGAAGCACTACGCACTCTTGCTACCGACGTATTCAAGCTCGACAAAGACACGCGCAGCATGAGTAAAGAGGCTTTGATTAGCGCGTTGCAACAGCAGCAAAAATTGCAAGACCCGCTCCCCGCCGGCGGTATGAACTGGATGGAGGCTTATGCCTTTTGCGTGTGGCGCGGCGCGCGTCTGCCCAGCGAAGCCGAGTGGGAAAAAGCCGCGCGTGGAACCAATGGTCTGGAGTTTCCATGGGGTAACGAGTGGAATCCGAAAATCGTCGGCACCGGCGAAGATGGCCGCTATGAGGAAGGCATCGCGCCGGTGGGCTCCTATCCGCAGAGCAAATCACCCTATGGCGCGCAGGACATGGCAGGCAATGCCTGGGAATGGGTGCAGGATTGGTACGATGCCTATCCGGGTTCCGACTACGCCAGCAAGGAATTCGGAAAAAAGAATAAAGTGATTCGCGGCGGCAGCGGCGGCGTGGGACATTACGGCATCAGTTATTTCTATCGTGCCTCGACTCGACAATTCGCCGAACCGGAAATGGAAAGCGACGATGTGGGGTTGCGCTGCGCGCGCGATGCTTGAGGCGGGTTACACGCTGCCGAACCACAAGAACACTGCGCCAAATAGCACGGCGATGACACCCAGCACGAAGATCATCCAGTCACCCCGCGCAAGACCGGGTTCGAGCGTCGCTCGTTCAGGACGTGCCGGGTCGTAGTGAACCCTAACTTTCGTGCCGGCGGGAT
>CAZHHW010000098.1:0-11791 GCA_964532385.1 uncultured Gammaproteobacteria bacterium
CCCCCTTGCAGGGGGAAGGAGCAATTTGTTGTCATTTTAATTCCCATCACTGTGCACCTCGTATTCATGGGAACCTCCGTTTAACTCTTGACCCCTCATGCCGGCGCACACCCATTTCCAGATTTTCGCCTGCGCCGTAACTTACTCGCTCAAATACAGCATCCCTTCCCTCTGCAAGAGGGAAGGTCAGCGACCGCCATGGATGGCGGAAGGAGCAACGCAGGAGCAGTTGCCGAGATGGGGTGATTTAAAATGTAGTGTACTGGCACACCCCCATCCCATCCTTCCCCCTTGCAGGGGGAAGGAACGCAGCTTTTAGTTGTCATTATAATTCCCATCACAATGTGTACCTCATATTCTACGGGGACCTCCGTTAACTCCTGGCCCCTCATGCCAGCTCACACTTGAACCATTTCTGGATTCACTCCAGCGCCGGAATCACAACGTCTAAATAATCAGAGCTCCCTTGCACCATGACCAAGTCGCTCAAACACAACATCCCTTCCCCCTGCAAGGGGGAAGGTCAGGATGGGGGTGATTAAAATACTGCGTACTTGCACCCCATCCCGGCAACTACATCTGCGTTGCTCTACGCTCAGCCATCCATGGCAGTCGCCACCCTTCCCCCTTGCAGGGCGAAGGAGCGCAGCTTTGCATCATGAACCATCGCTTGAAAAAAATATTTCTTTCCTCCTGAAGGGAGAAGGGGTACATCAATTCTTCAGTTAGATTTTCAATTTTTAAGTGCATCATGCTGCTGCTCTTCATAACTAATCAGCAAAATATGCGCCAGCACGCCGCACGCGGTGCAGACGCACACACAACAGCATTAGCGTTATTATCCGCACTCATGCGGTGCGATACGGAAGTGATAGGAATCGATACAGTGCAGATGTGCGCGTCAACCGCGCATGTGAAGTGCGCGTGGCTTGAGTATGCGTAACCCAATTCACCGCTGAAAATACCTGTTCCGCGCCGCACGGCGCGCGCGCCGCGCGATTCGTAACCGTGTGGCATATCGCTTGCTCAAGCCTCTACATCACAGGGAGTTTAAAAACCTCATGGCCATACGCGTTGCCATTCATCACATCACGCATTATCGCTATGACCGCGCGGTAAGTCTGTCGCCGCATGTGGTGCGGCTGCGCCCGGCGGCGCACACGCGCACCCCGATTACAGCCTACTCGCTGCGCGTGCGGCCCGAAAAACATTTCATCAACTGGCAACAAGATCCATTCGGCAATTATCTTGCGCGTCTGGTGTTTCCGGAAAAAACCCGCGAGCTCTACGTCGAAGTGGAAGTGATCGCGGATCTGACCGTGATCAACCCGTTCGATTTTTTTATCGAGGAATATGCCCAGCAGGTGCCGTTCAGTTACGACGAGCAAACACTCAAGGAACTCAAGCCTTATTTGGAAATCACCGAGCAAGGCGTGTTGCTCAAGCAGTGGTTGACCGGCGTGGATCGCGCCAAGGCCAACACCAACGACTTTCTGGTCGCGCTCAATCAGCGCCTGTGCAAAGACATCGGTTACAACATTCGTCTCGAACCCGGCGTGCAAACCTGCGAAGTCACGCTGACCAAAAAACTGGGGTCGTGTCGTGACACCAGTTGGCTGCTGGTGCAGATCCTGCGGCATCTGGGCTTCGCCGCGCGCTTCGTGTCCGGCTATCTGGTGCAACTGACCGCCGATGTCAAATCGCTGGATGGCCCCTCCGGCCCGGCGCAAGATTTTACCGATCTGCATGCCTGGGCCGAAGTGTATGTGCCCGGCGCGGGCTGGATTGGACTTGACCCCACGTCGGGATTGTTCGCCGGTGAAGGCCATATTCCGCTCGCCTGCACGCCGCACCCGGTGAGCGCGGCGCCGATCACCGGCGCGACCGACAAATGCGAAACCGAATTCGAACACCACAATCGGGTCACGCGTATTCACGAAGATCCACGCGTCACCAAACCTTATACCGACGCTCAATGGCAAACCGTGCTCGCGCTGGGTCACAAGGTCGACGCCGATTTAAATGCCGGAGATGTGCGCCTGACCATGGGCGGCGAACCGACCTTCGTCTCGATCGATGACATGGAAGGCGCGGAATGGACCACCGCCGCGTTAGGGCCACGCAAGCGCCGCCTCGCCGGCGAGTTGCTGACACGCTTGCGCACGCATTTCGCGCCGGGTGGCGTGTTGCATTACGGGCAGGGAAAGTGGTATCCGGGTGAACCATTGCCCCGCTGGGCGCTCGGTTGTTTTTGGCGTAAAGACGCGGTTCCTGTCTGGCGCGACCTGCGCTGGCTGTCCACTTCAGCGGAGTCGGACGGCATTACCTCCCACGACGCGCAGCGCTTCATGCTGGAGCTGGCGCGCCACCTGGGCGTTGCGGTACAAAATGTCACGCCTGCGTACGAGGACACGCTTTACCACTTGTGGAAAGAAAGCGCGGTGCCGATCAATCTCGATCCGCTCAAAGCCAATCTCAAGGATTCGCTCGAGCGCCGCACGCTGGCAGCGCTATTGTCGCGCGGCCTGGATCAGCCCGTGGGTCACCTGCTGCCCTTGCATTGGAATGAAATCCAGCAGCGCTGGAGCAGCGGCGCGTGGACTTTCCGCCGCGAGCGTTTGTATTTGAGTCCCGGCAATTCGCCGATGGGCTTGCGCCTGCCACTGGAGGAATTGCCGTGGGTGGCGGAACATCAGCGCGAAATCAAACATGAACAATCGCTGTTCGCGCCGTTGCCGGCATTAACCGACCCCGCCGGTGCGGTCACGGCGCGTTACAGTCAGGTGACGCGCGCGGATAAAATACATCCGGAAATCCACACGCAATCCGCCGTGAATGCGGCGGCGGCCGCCCCGCTGGAAATACCGCGCACCGCGCTGTGCGTGCAGGAGCGCGACGGCAAGCTGTATGTGTTTTTGCCGCCGCTCACGCATCTGGAACATTATCTCGACCTGGTCGCGTCGATCGAAGCGACCGCCGCGAAACTGGAATTGCCGGTGGTGCTGGAAGGCTACGAACCGCCGCGCGACCACCGCATGCAACGCTTGCTGGTAACACCCGACCCCGGCGTGATCGAAGTCAACATCCATCCGGCCGCGAACTGGGACGAGCTGGTTGTCAACACCGAGGTGTTGTACGAAGCCGCGCACCTGACGCGCCTGGGCACCGAGAAATTCCTGCTCGACGGCCGCCACACCGGCACCGGCGGCGGCAATCACATCACCATCGGCGCCGCCGCGCCCGCCGACAGTCCGGTGCTGCGCCGCCCCGATCTGCTGCGCAGCCTGGTCACGTATTGGCAGCATCATCCGGGCTTGTCGTATTTATTTTCCGGCATGTTCATCGGCCCGACCTCGCAAGCGCCGCGTGTCGACGAAGCGCGCGACGAAGTGCTGTATGAACTGGAAATCGCCTTTGCGCAGATTCCGCAAGGCGAGGTACCTCAACCGTGGCTGGTGGATCGCATCCTGCGCAATTTGCTGGTCGATCTGACCGGCAACACGCACCGTTCCGAATTTTGCATCGACAAGCTGTACTCGCCGGACAGCGCCACCGGGCGCCTGGGCCTGGTGGAATTCCGCGCCTTTGAAATGCCGCCGCACGCGCGCATGAGTCTGGTGCAGCAACTGCTGTTACGCGCGTTGATCGCACGCTTCTGGAAGCAGCCCTACACGCACAAACTGGTGCGCTGGGGCACCGCATTGCATGACAAATTCATGCTGCCGCATTATGTGTGGGCCGATATTTGCGAAGTCGCCGACGAGCTGTGCGCGGCGGGTTATGCGTTTCAGCGCGAATGGCTCGCGCCGTTTCTGGAATTCCGCTTTCCGCATTATGGATCGGTCAAGACCGGCGACATCGAACTGGAATTGCGCATGGCGCTCGAACCCTGGCCGGTGCTCGGCGAAGAAGTTACCCAGCACGGCACCGCTCGCTATGTCGACTCTTCCGTGGAACGCGTGCAGATCAAGGCGCGCGGTCTTGCCGATTCACGTTATGCCATCGCCTGCAACGGACGGCGCGTACCCCTGCGTTCCACCGGCACCCACGGCGAATACGTCGCGGGCGTGCGTTATAAAGCCTGGGCGCCGCCGTCGGCGCTGCATCCCACCGTCGGCGCGCATCCGCCGCTGGTATTCGATATTATCGACACCTGGAACGGACGTTCCATCGGCGGCTGCACCTATCACGTCAGCCATCCCGGCGGCCGCAACTACGACGACTTTCCGGTGAACTCCTACGTCGCCGAAACCCGCCGCATCAGCCGCTTCCAGAACTACGGTCACACCCCCGGCGTGATCGAGCCGCCGCCGCAATTAACCAGCCTGAATCGCTTCTACCCACACGGGCACCCGCCCGCTCCGATGACACCGCCGCAGGAAGAAGCACATCCGGAATATCCGCATACCTTGGATTTGCGCAGAATGGCGACTTAAAAAGACTGCGGCGGTTGATTTTTTGTGCGATTCAAATTTGGCCGCGCGGTGATGGAACCCGCGCGTTTACGTAATAGGAATTGCGCTAGGCGTTTGGTGAAGAAAATTAATGTCGCGATCCGCTACGCTCACTGCGCGACGACTCGGTTTCGTCCTTCCTGCTTTGCTCTATACATGCGATTGTCTGCTATCTCGATTATGGATTCATATGTCTCTCCGTCGGGACCGTACTGCGCTATGCCGAAGCTTGCGGTGAAGCGCACGCAGGTACCGGAAATCGTGACAGCTTCATTTTCGATGCGTTGCCGCAGTCGCTCCGCCAGCTTCGCGGCACCTTCGCACGGAGTGCATGGAAGAATCATGGCGAACTCCTCGCCACCGATCCGTCCAATCAAATCGCTTGGGCGCAGAGTCAGTCTTACGCAGGCGACAAATGCTCTGAGCACCTCGTCTCCGGCCCGATGCCCATGGCGATCATTGATCTGCTTGAAGTGATCGAGATCGATCGCAACGAATGAAAGTGACTCTCCGCTACGCTTGACGCTTGCGAGTTCCGCCTTTGCCCGAGCCTCAAATTCACGGCGGTTCGTAGCCCCTGTTAGTGAATCTGTCGCAGCGAGAGTTTCGAGCTCCTCGTGCGCGCGCTGCAACTTGAGCAAGGCATCTTTTGTACGCACTTTCTCGGCCCGGTTCTGTTCAATCAACTCTGCCTGACTATAAACCTTGGTGAAGGACCCCGTGGTCAGAAACGCCTGGATGACCCCATAGCTCAGCACCATGAAACCGGTCGCAAAAATAGCGTGTGCCAGCCACCACATGTGATTCCAGACCGATGCCAGCAAAAAGGCGAAAGAAGATTGGGCAAAAAACACGGCCGACAACATGTAGATCAACATCAGAGGCGAGCGAATGCGACGCACGACGATGATCAGCGCGCACCCCAACATGATACACATGGCCAACATTTCCATTAACCATCGCGACAGCGGCGCCCACGGCGAGTAAGCCAGCATAAAGACAAGAACATTGATGGCAGCAAACACGCCAAGCCAAGTCAGCCAGTAGCGTAAAGAGTATCGTTGAGCGACGCTTTGTTCTTGCCATCTGTAGGCCATCAACCCGGCCAGCAAGCAGCCCGCCATCGTCAGACGAGATGCCGGGCCAAACAGAATGAATAGCCAGATGTTGTCATGCGATAAACCAGTGAATGCGCCGTGAAAAGCATAGATGAAGGTAAACCCCAGAAAGCCGAGCGTGAGCCAGCACAGAAACCGCTCTCCGGATCGTACATAACAAAGGTATGTGACATATGCGATAAATCCGCTTTGCAACAGCGAAATACCGATGGCGATCTCATGAAAACCATGCTGTTCGAATTGAAGCGCCGAATTCTGAAAAAAATACAAATAAGCTATTGCAAGACTCGGGATTGAACAGACGAACACCATGAGTAGTACCGCGTATCCCTTGACCAGGATGCGGATTAAACCAGGAAATTCGAAATGACTAGCAACCGCCATGAGATTCACGCTCACCTTCGCAGGAGGTCTGGTGCCAAATATTGTTTAAGCGGCCGAGCGTCGGCGAGATCCGGCGATCGAAGGGGCGAATTCGAACATATTGTTAGGATGTGGCGCCCAATGGAAAACGCTTACATCCAAGCTGCCGAGAATGACGCTATGGACTACTGTAGTCCCTAATCCGTATGAAAACCAAGCCCCTGAACCCAGTGTCCAGGTTTTGGAAAGTATTTTTCAGGCGTTGAATGTCATGCCATGGCGCCATTTTATTTTTTTGACTCGATTCATGCTATTCAATTAGCCACCTTCGAACATTTCATACGGCGCGGATTGTCTGGATATATTGCATGCGGCGATCCCCTTCGGTTAGTGACGCGCATATTTTTGAGTGCTAAGGTGTTTGAATTGAGCGGCGTTCCACCAGACTTGCCGTATGAGCTAGGGCTGCGATATCGCGGAATGTCTGCTCCAACGTGTTGTTGTACCGCGCTGCTGCTGAGATATCAGGAAACGGTGCGCTGTCACCGGCATCGGTACTAACAACGTGTTAGATTTTTATGCGGATAAGCTTCACGGTGTCAGTTTTACATTACGTAAAAACTTTGGCCATTTCTTAACATCGTCCTTTGTAACTAACTTTTCTCCAACGCTCGGCCGCTTGGCCCACTGCACAGTGTACAACGCACTCTTACCCTGGATTATCTTGAGGAACGTAAGCTCGTCTTTCTTCGATACTTTATTTCCAATGCACATCAGCTTACCGACAAATACCCAGTTGTCATCTTCCTTATCGATAGAATCCACATTCGCGATAACATCGCCGCAGGCCGCCTCGTACTTCTTTTTTAGATCATTGGCAAAGTCGACAGGTTTGATGTTGGCCATCTTGTAAAATGTTTGGACTGTGACCATCTGGGTCCAGTCTTCTAGCGTCTCGGAATTTGGTAAATATTCGATATGCAGCCAGTCGTCTGTTTTCTCGTTCATTATCTGTTTCCAGCCGTCCAGGGAGTCGTGTCGTAGCTCCTCTGCATAAATGTTTAATGTGATAACTAAACTAATTACTCCAATTGTTGCGGCAAAGCGGTTCATTGACTTATCTCCTCTGTTAAATCTAACGACGGTGTAGAAAAATCCAACTCTGACCCCGATGCCCAGGATTTGGAAAGTAATTTTTGCAGGCGTTGTATGTCATGCCATGGCGCCATTTTCTTTTGTTGACTCGACTTACGCTATTCAATTCGCTCTTCGAATATTTCATACAGATGCATGCGACGCCCCCTTCGGTTAGTGAACGCATCATCATGATGTGCCAGTTTGCCTCGCGATACGGCGCTGGTTCCTTCATTCAGGCTCTGTGCGGCGAGGCTGGAACAACTCCACGGGGTTGCCCGATGGATCATCGAGAATGATTTGGGCACCGCCCGGCCCGCTCACGATCTCCTCCGCGCGAAATGAAACCCCTGCCGCACGCAGCCGCTCAATTTCAGCAGGGAGATCGGTTACTTCCAGGTGTACGCGGTTCCAGCCGCCCGATACCTGCCGGCGGCCGTCAGGCAATGGGCGCTTTCCCGAGCTGCCATCACCGCTGAGGAGCAGGCGCACGCCGTCACGCACGACCGACGCGAAGGCCGGTGAGGCGTCTTGCTCCAATGTAAAACCGAGGTGTGTCGTATAGAAACGGATCGCAGCTGGAACGTCATTGATTATGTAGCGCACGCTGACCTTGGACATCGCTATCTCCTCCTGCAGGATGGGTACTTGGTGAAGCCATCTGTTGAATTACTATTTCAATTTTATGTGAAACTTCATCGCGACATCACCACTGATCGTGCTGCGCCAGCGCCGTAACATTGGTGGTGCGAGCGGCCTGCGTCGTAACCACCGGCATCAGGAGTTCTTGCTCCGACCCCATGCCATGTGCTTTCGAATCGATGATGATTTGCGTTTATCATCCGCGACGGCCAGGTTTTGACACATGGCCGGGGTAATTCTACAGCTTAAACATCTGAGTTCATCACCCTGCGCGGCTTTTCACTCCTACTAAGAGTTTGATACGGCAATGGTCCATTCGGTGATCTCTTTTATCTATGCAGATGGTGCGGTTATATGGCTTGAGCTCGGTCCATACAGTCTGGTGTGGGGATTCTTGGGTAGAGCATCAATCATCTGTTGCTTGACTTTAATGAGGCCCGGATAGTCGTTCGTAGGTGCGATCTACAAGACTGGAACGGCCGGATTCAAGTTTCTTACCGCAGTCATTTGGTTCATCGCGCCCTCCGGGTCGAACCAGCTCAAGTACGATGAATATCGCTGTGATAAACACAGGCTCGAAGAAAAATTAGTTCTGTTTGTTGTCGCACAGAGGGGAGTATGGCCATCTAAGAATACTGTTGCAGCAATGGAACGACCTGCTACCCAAGTAATTCAAACATCACGTTAACAAGATATGAATGAGGAGAAAAGGAATGGTGAAACAATCTTTGCTGTTGTTTTGTCTGATCCTCGCGAGCAACACATACGCAGCGGATGCCCTTAGATATACATTAATGCCTGGTAGCACGATAACGCCTTACGCCGGCGAATTCGCTATAGGCCCGGCAGAGCCACTCACCGGTTACTTTGATTGGAATCAGGCTGGTACAGGCGGTGATAATATCATCGGTTATGACTCCACATTTCTGGATTTCCAGAGCGCGTCCTACCGGATCGAACTGAACACAACTTCGAATACTCAGATCTCTGCGATCTTCCCCACATTCTGTAAAACGACATTCAGCGAAATAGTCAATCTGACAGGCCTTGGCACCTCCGTAGGCGAGATGGATAGTTATACTGATGGATGTTATTTCGGCCCGCCTGATCATCCCTACTTGTTGAACTATCAGGATGTAAAGATCTATCCCCAAGGCGGCGGCTACTTCGTGGCGAGATTAAAAATTGTCGCCGCCCTTGATAGCGATCGAAACGGCATCCCCGATAACATCGATCAGCTTTTGCCATGTTCCGGCCCCGCTTCGGGTGGCGTCTGGAAGAATCATGGAGAGTATGTATCGTCCACTGTCGAGACGGCACATTCCTTATTTATCTCCGACCTCATCACTAAGGATCAATTCTCAGCTATTGTAAGCGCGGCCGCGCAGTCCAGTTGCGGCAAGAAATGACAACTCCAGCGACGCCTCCGTATTGAGTAGCATAAGATTTTGTCGACATGGCCTTGATCGAGGGGTGTCGCATTAATGTCACGCTGTGGACCGTCGCGCATGCCGTCACGCGGTCAACTCGCTACGCCCTGCCGTAATTCGTGATCTTCTCGATGTTGTGGACCAGGATGAACAGCTTCCACTGCGCTTGAATCGTTTCTAGAGTGACGGGTCTATCCAGACCGCCAATGGCTCTCGATATGAGCTTAAGGCAGCGCCTTCGTTTTGAATTGTAAAGACAGTGCACCTGTGGCCCGGATGAACTCACGATACTGCAATGTTTACGGTAGGGACGACTTCGTCTGTTGACGGGCGGGGCCTCATATGGGTTGTGCGTATTCACCCTTTGACCTCAGACAGCTTCCCATTGAGAAAGATGAACTTCACACCCTCGACATCAATAAGATTCTCTTCTTCAACAATGAAGGCGCCCTTGTTTAGTTGGCGCAGGACGTGAAGAACATCTTTTTTTGTGTATTGCTGCCCGCCTCTCACCACCAAAGCGCCAAGCATTTCTACTGCTTTCGATTTTTCATCGAAGCTGACTTGCTGGTAGGTAGAAGTGACGCCTGCGTCGATTGCAGCGTAAAGCCACCAGAGGTTGGTGGCTACCAGGAGCGCCACGAATACGAAGAAGGATATTTTCCACTTGTTCATGAGGCTCGCTTACATACGCATAACGTTGGAGCTAACCGGCCGAGGGGCGCGCAGCAACCCGAAGATCCGTGTTGAACGCGGTGAACGCGGGGTTGGGCACGAGTGAGTGTCAAAGACTTAAGCCGATTCATTGTTTTAGTTTGGGCGCATTTCGAAAGGATAGTTAACAACAACGGCGTCTCCCCCAGAAATGCCATAATCTATTTCTTCAAAAATACGAATAACTTCTATCGCGAATTCGTGGCTGTTGATGTCATTGCGCTCCAGAGTTGCCCGCGCGCGACCATTTGGTGCGACATTTAATACAACTACTACGTTACCTTCAGTTAACCAATCGGATCGACGTGCGTACTGATAAGCCCTTACAAGGTCGCGTAGGAAAGCCGGTGTTTCTGAAATTACACACTTGACGCCTTGTTCCGTTCGTTGAGTTAACGGAGATACGCCACAAGAAACAAAATGATCAACTCGTTTTGTTTGCGACGAGCATGCTGCGGATGCACTAAATAACAAATAGAAAAGGATTCGCATAGTGACTTTTTTAGTATCCCAAACGTGAAGTTGAGGGGCGCACCGCTTTTGGAGCGTCCGGTTGAGCGCCGGGATAGCACATTTTACGGGCAGCGATAAGCTACACCCTCTTTTCGCTCTGCCGTCTCTAGCGTTAGAAAGAGGACGTTCCCGTCGAGTCCGATAGTCTTATTACGTAGGCTAGCCTCAACCCACAAGTTATATTCCGTGGACACATTGCCTACAGCTTTGCACCCGGCAACATCGGCTGCGTTTTGCGTGAGTTTTACCTTATCAGCGCCCGGCGCGAGCGGCGCCGTGACGCAAGAACATATGATCAGAGCGACAGTTGCGATGATGAGTCGTGGAACCACAGGGCTTCTCAAGGACATATAGGTATTCCTCTTAGCATGATTCGGGTTGACGCCATGCGCTCTAACGAGCCTGTAGAAAAACCCAATTCGCAAACAGTATCAGCGGTCCGCATTTTCGTAAACGGCAGTTTGTCGACATGGCATGATCGGGGTGTGTCGCGTTGATGTCACGCTATGAACCCTTGGGCAGGGCCGTCGCGCGGGTATCTCGCTACGTCCTTCCGTAATTCGCGATCTTCTCATCGTTTCTAGAGCGACGACAAAACAACGTCGTCAACGACTCTCAATATGTGTTTAGGGCAATACCTGCGTTTTTAATTGTAAAGACAGTGAACCTGTGGCCCGGATGAACTCACAATATTGCAACATCGTCAGTTGACGGGCGGGGGCCTCATATGGGTTAGGCTAAATCCTCGTGAATACAAAGATAATTACCTTCGGTATCTTTAAACCAAGCAGCTTTTTCCGAACCCAGGACGCATACATGATTTACAGTTTTTAGACCTGGAAAATCATAATCCTCAAAAACAACGCCATTCTTCTTTAGCATTGTTATGGCTGAGCCGATTTCCTCGACTTGAAAGCTAATTGCGGTATGGTCGGCTTTAGTTCCACTTTCCTTAGGAAAGAGCGCTATGGAAGTACCGCCGGAACATACATAAACGAACTTTCCATCCGGTCTTGTCGTACCGGGCTTTAGGCCTAGTCTACTTTCGTAAAAATCCCGTGCGCGCTTCATGTCAATAACGGGCAACATAACTGTCATCGGTGCGGTTGTGAACACGATCTATCTCCTATCTGTTGACGCGGATACACCCCCGCGCAAGGGTCTGTCTTAGCGGTAAGATCATTGAGTATGATTTTTATTTGGCCTAACGACGGTGTAGAAAAACCTGATTCTGAACCCGGCATCCCGCCGTGGGAAATTGTTTTTTCAAAAATCTCTTGTCACGCCGTGGCACCGCACGCCTCTTGATTCGATGCACGGCGGCGTAATCTCCGCGTTCGGAATCCTATACGGCGTTACGCGGGACATTTCAACAGGATCATGCTGCGCTCCCTTGTGTTACTGCACCGCATAACCCTGATGT
>CAZHHW010000099.1:0-11613 GCA_964532385.1 uncultured Gammaproteobacteria bacterium
ATTGGGCCATTGGAGGTTTGCGCCGTAAAAATTAGGGAAGCGCAGTATAGCGGAAATTTTATGCGCGACTAACCGCGCAGGTGGGGCAGAAATTACTTTGTTTCGTGCTGCGTGCGCCAATCCCAGGGTTGGATGGCATTTTCATCGCGCCATAGGCCAAGCAGTTTTTCTTTGGCATGCGCCTGGGCGCTGGCGTAACGGCCGGTATCGGTGCCGCCGATATTCACGCTGATATTTTTAGTCAGCCAGGCCGAACCGGTGCGCAGTTGCAGCAAATTGATGTCGCCGTTGTTGAGCAGGACCTTGGCCATCAGCGCGCCATCTTTGCTGGTCTTGTGCCACATCAGCACCACGTTCTTTTTCAGAATCCGGCGTTCGAGATGTTTTTTCGAAGCTTCGCCGTAGGGTTGCCCGATTTCCGGCGCGTCGATCCCGTCCAAGTGCACAATATAGGATTTCTGTTTGCTGTCCATCACGGTCAGCGTATCGCCATCGTTTACACCGATCACGCGCACCTGCATCTGCTTAGGCGGTTCAGGCAGAACCGCATGCGCGGTACCCACACCCAAGGCAAGACACAGCAATCCATTCAAAAATATTTTATGCATAGAGGAGATCAAGAATAGTCCATAAAATGTAATGACACATAGGGTTATCGGCAGACATACAGCGGAGTTTACCCGAGCCTTGCATTGACACCCATGATCAAATCGCGAATGCTTCGTGGCACTTTATCCAGCACAGGATCTACGCCATGGCGTTCGGTGACGACGCATATCAGCAATTAAACACGATTCAGGATTTCATTCGCTGGGGTGCGAGCCGTTTTAATGAAGCCGGCCTGGTGTTCGGGCACGGCACCGATAACGCGGTGGACGAAGCCGCCGGTCTGGTATTGAGCGTGCTGAACTTGCCCTATGAAGCCGCGCAAGGCCTGCTCAACACCTGCCTGACCAGCGCGGAAAAAAAATCCATCCTGTCTATTTTCGAACAGCGCATTAACAAGCGTATGCCGGCCGCCTATCTCACACACGAAGCCTGGTTCGCCGGCTTGCCGTTTTATATCGACACGCGCGTATTGATACCGCGTTCGCCGTTTGCGGAATTAATCCAGCATCGATTCGCGCCTTGGATTGCGGAGGCGCGTGTCAAACGTGTGCTGGATTTATGCACCGGCAGCGGCTGCATCGCAATCGCCTGTGCGGTGGAATTCCCGGAAGTCCAGGTCGATGCCGTGGATATTTCCACCGACGCGCTGGCCGTGGCACGCATTAATGTCGCCAAACATGGCGTGAATAAACGCGTGCAGTTACACGCCTCCGATCTGTTCAATTCACTACCCAAAACGCGTTATGACGTGATCGTAAGCAATCCGCCCTATGTCAGCAGCGCCGAGATGGCGGCCTTGCCGCCGGAATATCATCAAGAACCGGCACTTGGGCTTGAGGCGGGCGCGGACGGTTTGCAATTCGCGCTGCGTATTCTGCGCGATGCATCCGGTTATCTTTCGGCGCACGGTATTTTGATTGTGGAAGTCGGTGACAGTGAACACGCGCTGGTCGAGCGCTATCCCCGAGTGCCATTCACCTGGATTGAATTTGAACGCGGCGGAGGCGGCGTGTTTATGTTGACCGCGGCGCAGCTCAAGAAGCACGCAAAAGATTTTTCCGGCAAAAAAACCAAGCAGCGAAATTAGAGAACTGGCACAGGCTGGGCACTAAAAAAGCCAGATGGACGAAGTCACACCTGGCTTGATATTGTTACAACATTATCTGTAATGACGAATTTCTAGTTATTGGATTTACTGTCCGAACACCATCCCCATGAATGCCAGGCTGAACAAGCTTACGAATAAAATGATTCCAAGTTCCATAACACTCCCCTTAGGCTAAACGTTAAAAAAAACGGCTTTTACATAGTTAAGATTAGTGGGGTTCTTAAGTTTGGTCAATGTCAAGTTGCTTTAAAATATACAGCTAACAAATTGCCAAATTTCATAATTTGTCGTAAACGCCAATTGAGAAAGGAAATTTTTCCGGTCATCTTTTTTAAGAATTGGAATTCATGCGGTGCCCAGCCACATTTCTTTTGATGATTCCGATACATCCAAACCGCGCTATGCGCTGGTATATGCGCCCAAACAGAAACGCGCGCGTGTCCCGGAAAATTGTGTGCGTCTGATGCACGATGCGGCGGCGGCGTTGTCCGGGGCAGACGCGCAGCAACATTTATTTGCCGCGTTGGTCATTGGCCCCTCGCGATCATCCGAAGGATTGCGGGTGTTTTATGTAACGCAGTGGTTGTGAACCATCGCTAATTTTTAAGCAATTTTTCAATCGTCTTGCGCGCGTATTCTTCCGTAAGGGCACCGCTGGCCAAGCTGTCGATCATCCCGTCGCGATTGATAAAAACCGTGTAGGGCAGGGCGCCTGCGCGGTCACCATAGGCTTCGATCAGTTCGATGGCTTCCTGATCACCGATCAACACCGGGTAACTGACCGGAACCGCATGCATAAATTGTTTCACCGCATCCAGGTTATCCACCGCGATGCCCACAATTTGTACGCCGCGCGCGGCATAATTTTTTTGCAGAGCATTGAGCAGCGGGATTTCCTTGCGGCAGGGAGCGCACCAGGTGGCCCAAAAATTCAGCACGAGCGGACGCGTGTTCCAGCGTGAAACCGAAATGCTGTTGCCGTGCAGGTCAGGCAGGTCGAAGGCTGGACGCCGCTGCCCCACCACCGACGCGGGCGAAATCTCCGCGCCAAATGCCGTTACGGATGAACCGCAGAATAACAGCAACGCCCCGCAGATCGAGGCGCCCACAGCTCTCACAATGCAAGCACGAATTCGACCAGCGTAGTGATGTCCGCATCGCTTACGCGCGGTGAATACGGCGGCATCGCGGCTCCGTTGGTGACCGCGGTCCAATTTCCTTTGCCACCGGTCTTGACTTTATTAATCAATTGCGACTTCGCCTGTTTGTCATTTTTATAGCGCGCGGCGACATCCTTCCATGCCGGACCCACCACTTTTTTATCGATCGCATGACAAGCGAGGCAACCGCTTTTACGCGCAAGCTCGAGCCCGGGGCCGCTTATCGAAGCGGGTGCGGTATCCGCCACGGGGACGGGTGTCACGGTTGGGGTTGCCGCCGGAGGCGGGATGCTTTCAGCCAGGGGTTTTAAATTGGCGAGGCCTTGTTCATAATCCGGACCGATCATTTTGTCCATCATCAAGCCGAAATAGCGGCCCGTAATGTTGTAACCGACGTCTTGATCAAAGCTCCACGTGACGCGCGTGCCGGTTCCGCTGGGGACCAGGTTAAAGCTTGCAAATGCGCTGCCCATGCCATCAAAACTCAATGCCGTCTGCACATACTGGCCGGGTTTGCTGACCACGATGAGTTGTTGCCCGCTACCGACATTACGGTGCTCGCTGTGCCATTCCATCTTGGCATCCACCCCATGTTCCGGACCGCTGAAGGTGTACTGCGTATTGGGATCACGTTTGGCCCAGGGCGACCAGAGATTGAATTTATGGAAATCATCAATGAAGGCAAACACCGCGCTTGGCGGGGCATTAATTACGGTACTGCGTTCAATGTGAATTTTACTTGGCAGCAGTAAACCGGCCGCGATGACAATGACCACGACTGCGAGCAGACCGCCCGTTATTTTTTTCCACATACGCGTTCTCCGAGACAGGTGCGGAGCACGATGGTACACCAGACGCTTGGGGAAATACGCGTGCCGTTAAATGCCTTGGCTTGACTTATAAAACCTTTATTACCTTAGTTTGTTCAGGAGTTTGAGGTTTTCATATTCCGTATCTTTGGCCGCGATAAAGCCGCGAAACCTCAATTCTTTTAATAACTTCTTACCGGCTTCGTTGTTATCGAGGTCAAACATGATTTTCGTGAGCTGTTCAACCAGCGCAGGTTCGACGCGCGGGTGGTAAGCAAAGGGATGCGGTGTGTAGCTTTCGCTGCTCCATAACACGCGCAGCTCGTCGCGTATCGGGCTGTCCGTTTGCGCCAGCGATTTAGCCACACCCCCGCCGGCGGTATACAGTCCACGTGCCACATCGTTGTATACGCCTTCGTGTGAGCCAATATAAACGGGTACGATCTTGATTCCATGCGCTTTGAACTGAATCAAAGGCAAGACGGTAGATGCGAAGGCGTTGGGACCCGGAAAGGCGATGGTTTTTCCCGACAGGTCTTCAAGCTTTTGATAGGGACTGTTTTTGTGGACTACAACGATGCCTTTCAGCATCGTATCTTTTTCTTTGGCGAACACTTCATAGCCGACGGATTGGTGCACCTGGGTATAAAACATCGGGTTCATGTACACCAGATCGAATTCGCCGTTAGCCGCGCGTTTATCGAAGGCGTCGATGTCTGCGGCGGACTCGAATTTAAACGTGCGCCCGGTTTTTTCGCTCAGGTATTCCAGAAACGGTTTCCATGCCTGTGCCAGCTTTTCCGCTGCTTGTTGCGGTACCACGCCGAATAGCAAGGTCTTTTGGGGCGAACTTGCCGCCGCAGGCTCTGTATTACCAGGTGGTACGACCAGGATGAGAAGGCTGGCGAAGGCGGCACGTGTAAAAAAGCGGGTGTACATGGAAGCTCCGGGCAAATGGAAGGACAACAGTCCGTACTGTATTACGGTGAATGCTTGATAATCTTGAGTCGTTTTGCCATAGCCCCTGCTGATTCGCAATACACTTTGAATATTCCGGCGGATTTCATAAAATCCACGCTCTATTCAGGCCCACGCTGAGCTCACAAAAATCCATGATGGGCACGCGCACATTATTTACTGTAGGCCACAGTCATCTTTCGATGGGGGACTTGCTGGCAATATTAAAGACCGCGCAGGTCCGCTGTGTAGTCGACGTGCGCGCTGTCCCTCACTCCGCACGCTACCCCCACTTTGGTCAAGACGCGCTACGTACGGCGTTGAACGCGGCACAGATCAGCTATCACTGGGCGGGGCGTGCCTTGGGCGGCCGGCGCAGCGCGTCGTCCAATTCACCGCATGTCGCGCTAACGGACCCCGCGTCGCGCGGCTTTGCGGACCATATGGGCACCGGGGAGTTCCAGCGTGGTCTTGCTCAATTGTTCAATCTCGCACAAGGTGAGCCGGTGGCCATTTTGTGCGCTGAACATTTACCGGAAAATTGTCATCGCCGTTTGATCTCAGATGCCGCGCTGTTGCGCGGCATGCGCGTGATTCATCTGCTGGATACAAAGCTACAACGCGAGCACATCTTGAGTGCCGAAGTCCGGCGCGAGTCCGCAACATTGATTTACGATCGACACACCACCGGGAGCCTGAATCTGCAATGAGCATGGGAACGACACGCGTAATCCGGCACACCGTGACAGGCGCTGAATCCGCAACCGCATGCGAGCTGCTTGCAGCACAGTCGGGTTTTTCCAAAGGAAAAATCAAGGATGCCATGAATAAAGGCGCCGTATGGCTGGTTCCGCCCAGCGGGCCGATGAAACGCTTGCGGCGTGCCACGGCGATGCTGCACGCTGGTGAAAAAATCGAATTGCACTACAACGATGAAGTGCTGGCCAAGCTCGTACCGCTGAGTGTTTTACTGGCCGACAAGCAAAATTACAGTGTGTGGTTCAAACCGGGCGGCGTGCTGGCGCAAGGCACCATGGAAGGCGATCACTGTTCGCTGCTGCGCCAGGCGGAGTTGCATTTCAAAATGCAACGGCCGGTGTTTCTGGTGCATCGTCTGGATCGCGAAGCCTCGGGTCTGATGCTGGTGGCGCATAGTTCGAATGCCGCGGCGCGCTTGTCGACATTATTTCAGGAGAACGCGATTTATAAACGCTACTGGGTGCAGGTGCGTGGCCGGCTTGCGCCGGCACAGGGCGTGATCGATACGCCGCTGGACGGCAAACCTGCGCATACAAGCTATAGCGTCGAAAGTTATGATCCCGCGTCGGACAGTTCGATTTTAAGCGTTGTTATCAGTACCGGGCGCTTGCATCAGATCCGCCGTCATTTGGCGGGCTTGAATCACCCCGTCATCGGTGACCCCAAATACGGCACAGGTAATAAGAGCCCGGCAGGGTTGCAACTGAATGCCGTCCAGTTGCGGTTTCATTGCCCCTTCACGGATGAAGACATGGATTTTCAAATCCCAAAAGAATAATAGGTGGAACGCAATTTTCGATGCCGTGGAAAAATGATTCATCCACGGCACAAATCTGGCGGGTTGCCTAAGCACGCGTCGCCGCCTATAATTCTCGCACTCTGAAAAGGGGTGCGTGAATGCGGCATCCTGGCAGGTGAAGTAGATTACCGGAGCGGAATGAGTTCGCGGGTGGCGGACGCAAGGAAGGATGGCTATACTTGCCGCCGTTCGTTTGTCGTTGAAGTTGAATGGGCCGTTGGCCCATTTTTTATTTACTGGTCAGGAAAATGCGGGCAGCGTCGCGTGAGTTACACAAATTAGTCGAGTCCGTGGTCGCGGCCATGGGCTATGAATTGGTGGGCATGGAGTATTTGCCGCGCGCAGGATCGGCCTTGATCCGGATTTATATTGATCAGGCGGCCGGCATTACTCTGGATGATTGCGAAAAAGTGAGTCATCAGGTGAGCGGCGTGTTCGAAGTCGAGGATCCCATCACGGGACCGTACACGCTGGAGGTGTCGTCGCCGGGCCTGGATCGGCCTTTGTTTAACGCCGCCCAGTTTGCGCGTTATGTGGGCCGCGACGCGCGCGTGCGTTTACATGCGCCGGTCGATGGCCGCCGCAATTTTCGCGGCACCATAGTAAGCGTGGCGGGCGAGGAAGTGCGCATGAAGGTGGACGGTGTGGAGTTCGCATTGCAGGCAAGCGATGTTGAAAATGCGAATCTGGTACCCGATTTATAATCGATGAGCCGAGAAGTGAGGCTGGAGCTATGAATAAAGAAATCTTAATGGTCGTGGATGCGGTGTCCAACGAAAAAGGCGTGGAAAAAGACGTCATTTTCGAGGCGCTGGAAGCGGCGTTGGCCATGGCCACGAAAAAGAAATACACCGACGATATCGACGTGCGCGTGGCGGTGGATCGCGAATCGGGCGACAGCTTGACATTTCGCCGCTGGAAAGTGATCGCCGACGATGCGGTCATGGAAACTCCCGATCGTGAAATCCGTTTGATGGATGGATTGGATCAGAAAGCGGATATTCAGGTCGGCGACTACATCGAGGAGCCGATGGAATCGGTGCCGTTCGGCCGCATCGCCGCGCAAACCGCCAAGCAGGTCATTGTGCAGAAAGTGCGCGAGGCGGAACGCGAGCAGGTGGTGACGGCGTACCAGGAACGCAAGGGCGAACTACTCACCGGCGTGGTCAAGCGCCTGGATAAGGGCAATATCATTCTCGATCTGGGTGGTAATGTCGAAGCCCTGGTCACGCGCGACGAACTCATTCCGCGCGAAGCGGTGCGGCCGGGTGACCGCTTGCGCGGCTGGCTGAAAGACGTGCGTCACGAAGTGCGCGGGCCGCAGTTGTTCGTCAGCCGCACCGCGCCGCAATTTCTGGTCGAGCTGTTCAAGCTCGAAGTGCCGGAGGTTGGCGAAGGCCTGATTGAAATCATGGGCGCGGCACGCGACCCGGGCGCGCGCGCCAAGATCGCGGTGCGCTCCAACGATGCGCGTATCGATCCGGTGGGTGCTTGCGTGGGCATGCGCGGTTCGCGCGTGCGTGCGATCTCCAACGAACTGGCGGGCGAGCGTGTTGACATTATTTTATGGAACGAAAATCCCGCGCAATATGTCATTAACGCCATGGCGCCCGCGGAAGTGGCTTCCATTCTGGTGGATGAAGAAGCCCACAGCATGGACATCGCCGTGGAAGACGCAACGCTCTCGCAAGCCATCGGCCGCGCCGGACAGAATGTGCGGCTGGCCAGCGAGTTGACCGGCTGGGAATTGAATGTCATGGACAAGTCTTCCGCTTCCAAGAAAGGTGAGCAGGAAACCGAAGGCGCCAAGAAATTGTTCATGGAGCAATTGGGCGTGGACGAGGAAGTGGCGAGCATTCTGGTGCAGGAAGGATTTTCCACCATCGAAGAAATAGCCTATGTCCCGGTTCAGGAGATGTTGGGCATCGAAGAATTCGACGAACAGATTGTCGAAGAGTTACGCAATCGCGCTAAAGACTTCATCGTCACCCGCGCCATTGCCCAGCAAGAACGCGGCGGCAATGCGGGACCGGCGCAAGACCTGCTCGACATGGAAGGCATGGATCAAAAGTTGGCGTCGGCCTTGGCGGACAAGGGCGTGCGCACCATGGAAGATCTGGCCGAGCAGTCGGTCGACGAGTTATCCGGCATCGATGGCCTGGATGCGGAACGCGCCGCCCAGCTCATCATGCGCGCCCGCGAACCGTGGTTTGCAGCGCAACCGCAGTAACCGTTAATTGGAGCCTAAGGCACTATGTCAGATGTAACCGTTCGGCAGTTTGCAAATGACGTCGGCATTCCCGTGGAGCGGCTGCTGTCGCAGCTCAATGACGTGGGTGTGACGCTCAAGGACGCCGACGAAAAAATCAGCGTCGACGATAAAATGCGCTTGCTTGATCATCTGAGCAGCAAACGCGGCGCGGAAGCCGCAGGCAGCGCAGAACCCCGAAAAATTACGCTGAAGCGCCGCACCGTGACCGAATTGCGCCAGACCTCGGGCCAGGGTCCGAGCAAAACCACCAAGGCGGTGAGCGTGGAAGTGCGCAAGCAGCGCACCTACGTTAAACGCAGCGTGATTACCGAAGAAGTGCAGCAGGCGGCGGAACAAAAAGCGGCCGAAGAACAAAGCAAGCTGACCGCCGAACAGAAAGCCGAAATTGCTTTGCGCGAGCAAAACGAGCGCAAGCGCATTGAAGAAGAAGCCCTCAAAGCCGAAGAGGCGCGTAAAGCCGAGGAAGCCCGCAAAGCCGAGGAAGTGCGCAAGGCGGCGGATGAAGCGCGCCGCGCCGCTGAACCGCGCAAGCCGGTGCCGGTGGTTGACGAAAGCGAAGAAGGCCGCAAAAAACGCGCCGGCGAAAAGCCCGGTGCCGCCAAGACCAAGAAAGAAGGCAAGCGCGTCAAGGTCGACCAGGAAGTACTGCAGGAACCCGCGGAGCGCGAAGAGCTGCATATCACCGCGGAAAAATCCTCGCTGCGCCGCAAGAAAAAACCCCGCGCGCCGGGCACGGTTGCGCCGCGTGCGCCCCAGCATGGTTTTGAAATGCCGACCGCGCCGGTGGTGCGCGCCGTGGGTATTCCCGAAACCATTACGGTGGCCGATCTGGCGCAGAAAATGTCGGTGAAAGCCGCCGAAGTCATCAAGACCATGATGACCATGGGCACCATGGTCACGATTAATCAGGTTCTCGACCAGGCGACCGCCGCCGTGGTGGTGGAAGAAATGGGCCACGAGGTGAAGCTGTTGCGCGACGATGCATTGGAAGAAGTTCTGGATCGCGGTAAGACGGCCGAAGGCGAGCTGGTGTCGCGCGCGCCGGTGGTCACCATCATGGGGCATGTCGACCATGGCAAAACCACGCTGCTCGATTACATTCGCCGCACCAAGGTGGCGGAAGGCGAGGCGGGCGGGATTACCCAGCACATCGGCGCTTACCATGTCGAAACCGAGAAGGGCGACATTACGTTTTTGGATACCCCCGGCCATGCCGCATTTACCGCGATGCGCGCGCGCGGCGCCAAGGCCACGGACATCGTGGTGCTGGTGGTGGCGGCCGACGATGGCGTGATGCCGCAAACTAAAGAGGCGATTCAGCACGCGCGCGCCGGCGGCGTGCCGCTGGTGGTGGCCGTGAATAAGATCGATAAACCGGAAGCCAATCCCGATCGCGTGCGCCAGGAGTTGACACAAGAACAAGTTATCCCGGAAGACTGGGGTGGCGACACGATGTTCGTGAGCGTGTCGGCCAAAACCGGCCAGGGCGTCGACTCTCTGCTGGATGCGATTCTGCTGCAATCCGAAGTCATGGAATTGCGTTCCGTCAAGGACGGTCCGGCCCATGGTGTCGTGATCGAGTCACGTCTTGACAAGGGACGCGGCCCGGTGGCGACGGTGCTGGTGCAAGCCGGTACCTTGCGCAAGGGCGATGTGATCCTGTCCGGCCATGAATACGGCCGCGTGCGCGCGATGCTGGATGCGCTGGGCCGCTCCATCGATGAAGCGGGCCCGTCTACGCCGGTGGAAGTGCTGGGTCTGTCGGGCGTGCCCAAAGCCGGTGACGATGTCGTGGTGGTGGTGGACGAACGCAAGGCGCGTGAAGTGGCCTTGTTCCGGCAGGGCAAGTTCCGCGACGTTAAAATGGCGAGCCAGCAGCAAACCAAGCTGGAAGATGTGTTCTCGAATCTGGAAGAAGGCAAATCACGCACGCTCAATCTGGTGGTGAAGGCCGACGTGCACGGCTCGGTCGAAGCAATCAGCCATGCTTTGACGGCGCTTGCCACCGATGAAGTTAAAGTCAAGATCGTGACCAGCGGCGTCGGCGGCATCACCGAATCCGATGTCAATCTGGCGGTCGCATCCAATGCCGTCATGATCGGTTTCAATGTGCGCGCCGATTCCACCGCCAAGCGCATGATCGACGAAGCCGGTGTCGACCTGCATTATTACAGCATCATTTACGAAGTGATCGATGAAGTGAAACGCTCGCTGTCGGGCATGCTGGCGCCGGAATACAAAGAGCAGATTATCGGTCTGGCCGAAGTGCGCCAGGTGTTCAATTCGCCCAAGCTGGGCTTGATCGCAGGTTGCATGGTGATGGATGGCGTGATCAAACGCAGCAGTCCGATTCGCGTGTTGCGCAACAACGTGGTGGTGTTCGAAGGCGAGCTGGAATCGCTGCGCCGCTTCAAAGACGACGTCAACGAAGTGCGTATGGGCGCCGAATGCGGTATCGGCGTGAAGAAATATGATGACGTGATCGTCGGCGACCAAATCGAAGTCTACGAACGCGTTAAAGTCGCGCGCAAATTGTAATTGCCGCGATGAAAAAAGACGGCAGCCGCCTGCGGCGCGTGGAAGATCAGTTGCAACGCGAACTGGCGCAACTGATCCAGCGCGGACTGAAAGATCCGCGCTTAGGAATGATCACGGTGACGGCGGTCGAAGTCACCAAAGAAATGGAGCACGCCATCGTGTTCGTCACTGAACTCGGCGGCGACGAACAAACCCACAAAGAATCGGTGAAGATTCTCAATGGCGCGGCCGGTTTCCTGCGCCGCGAAGTGGGTCGGTGCTTGACATTACGCCACGTGCCTGAAATTCGCTTCAAATACGATGCCTCGGTGGAGTCCGGCATCCGTCTGTCGAATCTCATTGATGCTGCGCGCGCCGCCGACGATGAACGTCATGTTGACGCGCCTGCCGAAGAATCCAACCAAAAGTTGTGAGCGCCACGAGCAGGTTGCTGAAAAACTCCCTCTCCCTCCGGGAGAGGGTTGGGGTGAGGGGGTGGGGCACTCGCAAGGACGTGATTTGTAATATCCCTCATCTTCATCTTTTCCCGGAGGAGAAGAGAAAACACCTTTTCAACACGCTGTTCGTGAGTCGTATGGAACTTAAAATGCCGTATTCCATTT
>CAZHHW010000100.1:0-11466 GCA_964532385.1 uncultured Gammaproteobacteria bacterium
CCGGAAGACGCCTTGATCGAGAACATGGATGCGCGGACCCGCGTGCTGGCGACCAGCTCGGTGCAGTACGCCAGCGGCCTGCGTATCGATTTGGCGCGTTTGGGGCGTCATTGCCGCAGTCACGGCGCCTTGTTCTGCGTCGACGCGATTCAAAGCCTGGGGGCGCTGCGTTTCGACGTGCAGGAAATCCAAGCCGACTTTGTCGCCGCCGACGGCCATAAGTGGTTGCTGGCGCCGGAAGGCGTGGCGGTGTTTTATTGCCGCGCGGCACTGCGCGAGCGCCTGCGGCTGCATCAATACGGCTGGCACATGGTCGAAGACTCCGGCAATTACAGTGCCGCGGACTGGACGCCCGCCTACAGCGCGCGTCGTTTCGAATGCGGCAGTCCCAACATGCTGGGCATCCATGCGCTGGACGCAAGCGTGGCGCTTTTGCTTGAGACCGGCATGCACGAAATTGAACGCGGCGTGCTGGAAAATGCCGCGTTCCTGCTCACGCACATCGGCAAGTTACCGGACTATGAACTCATCACCGCCGCCACTTCCGGCCGCTTTGCCGGAATTGTCACGTTCCGCCACCGCCGTGCGGATCAAGCCCAGTTGCATCAATACCTCGCCAGCCGCAATGTGTTTTGTGCGCTGCGCGGCGGCGGTATCCGCTTCTCGGCGCATTTCTACACACCACAAGCGCAGTTGCGGCAGGCGCTGGATATTCTCGCGGACTTCAAGAATTGAATTACTTATTCAAGCGGCATTGTTTTTTTCGCCTGTCCTTCTAATAATGCGAACCTACTTAAAGCAGGGGCACATTCATGGTCAATATCAATCCCCTGGCAAAATGGTCAGCCCCGGCGCATCGCTGGCGGTTTTTTCGTTCCGGTGGACTCGACCAAGTACAGCTTAACGACAGTGCCGATCTGCTGGCCCTTGATCGCCTCGATCAAAAGTTATGGGCGGCACTGAGCTGTCCCACGCGCGGACTGGAGTTCGATAACAAAACCCTGGATTACATCGACTCCGACAAAGACGGCCGCATCCGCGTTCCGGAAATTGTTGCAGCCGTGCAGTGGGCCTGCGCGATGTTGAAAAATCCCGACGACCTCACCTTGCCGGCCGCCTCGTTGCCGCTGGCCGCGATCAATGACACGCATCCCGAAGGCAGGTTATTGCTGGCCAGCGCACGCCATATCCTGAAGAACCTGGGCAAGGAAGATCATGCGTCCATCTGTTCTGACGACCTGCTCGATACGGCCAGTATTTTCGCGCACACCCGCTTCAATGGCGACGGCATCGTCACCGCCGAGGCGAGCGACCATCCGCATTTACAGCAGACCATAAAAGACATCATCACTTGTTGCGGCGGCGAGCTCGACCGCAATGGCGGGCTGGGAATATCCAGGCCCATCGTCACGCAATTCTACGACACTGCGCGCGCCTATGCCGATTGGTGGGCGCTGGCGGAAAATGATGCCGCCCGCGTGTTGCCGCTGGGAGAAGCGACTGTCGAGGGCATGGCGATATTCAAAACCGTGCAAGCCAAAGTGGACGATTTCTTCGCCCGTTGCCGCTTGGCGGCATTCGATACCCGCGCTCTGGGCTCGTTGAATCGCGCCGAAGAAGAATATGAAATCCTGGCGCAAAAAACCCTTTCGGCGTCGGTGAGCGAAGCGGCTGATTTTCCGCTCGCCAAAATCGAGGCGGGAGGCGCATTGTCGCTGCGCGCTGGACTGAACCCGGCCTGGAGCGAGGCCGTCGCGAGGCTGCGCGCGGAGGTGGTGCAACCGCTGCTGGGCGCGCGCGAGCAGCTCACCGCCATGGAATGGGAAGCATTGTCCGCGCGATTTAAAGCCTATGAAACCTGGCTGGCCGGCAAATCAGGCGCGCTGGTTGAAGCCCTCGGATTGGGACGGGTGCGCACCTTGTTATCGAACGGCAGCGAGACGCGCATTCTGGAGCTTATTGATCAAGACCAGGCGCTTGAACCGGAAGCCAATGCCATCGGCGCCGTCGGCAAGCTGGTGCATTTTTACCGGGATCTGTTTCATCTGCTGAATAATTTTGTCTCGCTCCGCTACTTCTACAGCGGGCAAAGCAAAGCCGTGTTTCAAGCCGGCACGCTGTATCTCGACGGACGCAGTTGCGAATTGTGTATTCGCGTCGACGACGTCGCCAAACACAGCTCGCTTGCGACCTTGAGCCGGATCTATCTGGCGTATTGCGAATGTTCGCGCCATGGCAGCAGCGAAAAAATGATTATCGCGGCCGCTTTCACCGCCGGCGATCCGGATCAACTCATGATCGGGCGCAATGGCGTGTTCTACGATCGCGCGGGCCGCGACTGGGATGCGGTCATCATAAAAATCATCGAACATCCGATCAGTATCCGGCAGGCCTTCCTGTCGCCCTATAAACGTATCGGCCGCATGATCGGCGAACAAATCGAGAAGTTTTCTTCTTCCCGGGATAAAGCGCTGCAAGACCAGGTCACGACTGTCGCCGTGGCCGCGCCGAAACTCGAAGTCGCTAAACCCGCCGCGCCGCTGCCTTTCGATGTCGCCAAATTTGCCGGTATTTTTGCCGCGATCGGTTTGGCCCTGGGTGTTCTGGGCAGCGCGTTCGCATCGATCGCGGCCGGGTTTTTCAGCCTTAAATTATGGCAAATGCCCATCGCCCTGGCGGGTCTGGTCTTGATTATTTCCGGTCCCTCGATGGTGAGCGCCGCATTGAAGCTGCGTCAGCGCAATCTGGGACCGCTGCTGGATGCGAATGGCTGGGCTGTCAATACCCGCGCCAAGATCAATCTGGTGTTTGGCCGCGCGCTCACCGGGATTGCGAAGTTGCCGCCGGGTGCGGAGCGCTCGCTGAAAGACCCATTCGCGGAGAAAACGCGGCCCTGGGGCACTTATCTGTTTCTGCTGACGGTGATCTTGGTCGCCGCCGTCTTATGGAGTCGAGGCGATATCACGAAGTGGCTCGAGATGGATGAACCCGAGACGGGAATCAGCGCACCGGCGGCGCCCGTACAGTGAACTTAACTCTCAGTATTGAATTTTTAAGGCGGGGTTATTTTTTGGGTATATGCACTACGACCTGATTGCGCCCGCCATGTTTGGCGGCGTACAACCCCTGGTCGGAGCTTTCAATCCATTGTTTATGCGTCTCCATGTTTTCCGTCAGTTCCGCGACACCCAGGCTGATGGTGTAGCGGATGTCATGGCCGTCGTGATGCACCACCGAGGCTTCGACCGCGACGCGTAGACGTTCGGCCATCACTCGCGCGCCTTCCGCCGCGGTGTCGACTAAAATGATGCCGAATTCCTCGCCGCCATAACGGCCGAGAATATCGGTTTCGCGCGACGCCTGGCGCATCAATGCCGCGGTATTGCGAATCACTTCGTCGCCGGCCGGGTGCCCGTGGGTGTCGTTGATTTTCTTGAAGTGGTCGATGTCGAACATGATCAGCGCCGCCGGTCCGTGCGTGCGGCGCACGCGCCGGAATTCGCGCTCCAGAGATTCTTCCCAGAAACCGCGATTATTCAGTTGCGTCAAACGGTCGGTGCGGCTCAGGACTTCGAGTAATTTATTGGCGGCTTCCACATCGCGTTTGCTCACCGCCACGTCGGTGACGTCGTAAATCACCACGCCGATGTAATCCACCTCGCCGGTCGAAGCCACCAAGGGGATAAACGAGACCGACTGGTACATGAATTCCGCATTGCCGGTGATCGGGCGGTAATTCTTGAAACGCAGCATGTACGGGCGCTGCTCCCAGGTGGTAAATGCACGGCTCTTGAGCATCACCACCGACTCCACCTTGCGGCGAAACCACTGCTCGGGTAATTCGGGGAACAGGCCGAACAGATTGCTGCCGACGGCTTTCTCGCCCGACTGGCCGCTGTGGTTGGCCATGAACCCGTTCCACACATGCACGCGATACTGGCGATCGAGCACGATGATGCCCACGTCGATGGACTGAAACATATCCAGCAACCAGTGAATTTCCCGCAGATCGACTTTACCAAGTTCCATAGCTTTACATTATCACTCTATGAGGTGCCACACATGACGGCGCAAGGAGTCCATGGAGTCCTCGGTAAACAGCAGCAATAAATCGCAATTGATGCGGCGATTTTCGATCCGGTAGCCCATCTCGATCGCAAAGGTCTGTTTCCATTTCATGGCGTTGCCCTTGAGCAGGTCGGCGATCTTGATATGCCGCCCCAACACCATCGGGTGCCCCTGGCTGAAGGTAATGTCAAGCTGGTCGACAATACCTTTCAGGCAGGCTCCGATCAGCACGTTGGAAATATCCATCAACAATTCCAGTTCCACGCTCTCGTCGATTTTGCCTTCGTACTTCATTAAATCGGCAATGTCCTTGAAACTGGATTCATTAAAAATCAGCAACGCCTCGCCCGCCACGCCTGAACCGATAAAGCCTTGACACACGGCGGTGACATTGTCACCGGCGGCAATTTCGTCGAGCGCCATACGCAACTCGGCAACTTCGATCATGTTCACATTGGGAATCGGCATGATCACGAACGCGCCCAGCAAGCGCGCCAGAAAATCCGCCGCGCGCCCCATCGCCACATTGGCAATTTCGCGGTACACATCACGCAAATCGGTTTTGACGTCGACCAATTGAGCGCGGGCGACCGAAGTGCCGCGTAATTTATGCGTGTCCAATACCTCGCTCAACTGCGATTCGACAATTGGTTTTTTTATAAACGCAAGCGCGCCCAGCTTCATCACGCGTTGATAGGCTTCCGGCTGGATATCACCGGAAACCACGATGACCTTGGTCTGCGTACCGGCGCTATGCAACGACTGCAATACTTCATAGCCATCCATCACCGGCATGTTCAGATCCAAAAATAAAATATCGCCTTTGCCGGCTTCGATCGCCTTGAGTGCTTCAACACCATTGCCGGCGAAACTGATATCGACGTTCCAGCCCTTGGGCAGAGCGCGCGCCATCTGCTTTTGGGCAAAACTGGAATCGTCGCAAATTAAAACCGGTGTGGTCACGAAGGTCAGGTTCTCAAGTGGTAAGTGAGTAGCCGTGAAGTGAAACTATAAACTGCAACGCAGCTTGTGCAACATATCGGCAGACCCATCACTAAAGTTAGCGCAGGAGTTCTAACGCGTATTGCCGTTTAAACAAGATGCTTTATACTTGGCCGCCTCTTTACATGCTGGCGCTGATTTTGCGCCATGCCATGATCAAAGCCGGGATGGCGGAACTGGTAGACGCGCTGGACTCAAAATCCAGTAGTGGTGACACTGTGGGAGTTCGATTCTCCCTCCCGGCACCAATCTAATTTCTTCTCTTCGCACCGCACTTACCACCGGCTAAAAAAATCTCTCGGCCTGGTTCCCATCCATCGTCGAAAAATTTTACATCTCATCGCCTTCTTCATTTACATCCCGAAGATTTAGTTATTAAAAATAATTACTTGAAAGTCTGGCACGTGCATTGCTGATAACGATACAAGTGAAAGCCTATCTGTAAAAGCATCTGTCAGCTTCATGATTAACTCTTACAACATAAATGAAGGAGTAAGTAACAAATGAACGCAGAAATGACTTTTGTCAAACGCGCTACCACCGGTATGTTCGCCGCGCTGGCGTTGGCAGGTGTGGGTTCGGTGCAGGCGCAAACGCTGGTTCTGGAGGGATCGGATGCATCGACGTATCACGATGAACAACCCGGCGGTCTGGAATACGTCACCCAGTTATTCGCCTTCCTGAAAGATGGTTCATCTTTACCTGTCGCCGTGTTAGGCACGGGTTCATTGATGACCACCGCGCCTTCCGATACCGTATTCCTAAGTGATTTGAGCGGACTGAGCTCCAGCTCTTACAGCGCTCTCTACATTCAGAGCCCCGGCGGTTGCTGCAGCCAGAATCTCAGCGGCGCCTCGGCTTACAGCGCACAGATCGGGGCTTACTATGCGGCCGGTGGAAGCATTGCCATCCAGAATTACACGGGCGGTGACTGGTCGTTCATCAGCTCCGTACTGGCCACGCCTCCGAGTGGTATAGTGTTGGGATATGATACTGGCCTCGGTGGACCAACCTGCACCGACGCGGAAGTCTTCACCGCCGACGCGCTGGCCAAAGGCTTCACGCAACCTCCGGCACTGGGTTGCTGGGAACATCAGGCCTATTCCAAATCTTACTTCGTGGATACGCTGGGCTTCTTGAGCTTGGTGGATGCCGATCCTGCGTATGGCACCAATCCGGATGGTACCTCGGCTTATTCCGCCTTCCTGGCCTTGGGTGGCAGCTTGGGCACCCCCGGTGGCACGCCCGGTGGCGTTCCGGAACCTGCCACGCTGGCCTTGTTAGGTTTAGGTCTGGCCGGTCTGGGCTTCAGCCGCCGCGCGAAGAAACAGGCTTAATCGCTTCACTTGTTACTTCGGTTGTTGAAAACAAGAACCGCCCCCTTCGGGGCGGTTTTTATTTGTGTGAATTAATTCAGTTGTTTGGCCAGGGCTTCCGCGGCAGCACGATCTTCGAAGGCTTCTTTATGATCCAACGTCCGCTTCAATACATTACGTGCACCACTGACATCGCCGGAAGCATGACGAACATACGCCAGATGGTAGTTGATCGTGGGGTCACTGGGTAAAGCGCGCGCGGCCTCTTCGAGCATCGATTTGCCCCGTGCGGCATCGCCGCGCTGGACCAGAATCCAGCCCAGCGTGTCGGCAATGCGCGGATTATTTCCGGCGCCCTTGTAAGCCTGTTCAGCGGTTTCCACGGCGCGCGCATCATTGGCGGCGAGATATACCAGCGCAAGATTATTCAACGCGATGATGTTCTTCGGATTCAATTTCAATACCTGCTGATATGTCTCCATCGACTCCTTATGTAATTTCTGCGTCGATTGCGCCTCGGCCAACACAATCAGCACGGCTTCATCGCCGGCATGCTTTTCCAGCCAGTTTCGCAACGGCGCGATGCGTTGGTCATACGGCGTATTCGCCGCCGCCAGCGCGCGATACTGCTTAATGGTCAATAACGTCGCGGACTGATGCTGCGCCGCCTGCGCATAGGTGGCGGCCGCGCCGGAAAAGTTTTTCTGACTCATCAACACATCGCCGCGCAACGTATAGGCCTCCGCCAGATCAGGCTTGCGTTTGATCGCGGCGTCGGCCAGTTGCAAAGCGCTGCCTGCATTGCCCGCGCGGATTTCCAGATTGGCCAGCGCCGCAATGGCTGGAAAAAAGTCGGCGTCAAGCTTGAGCGCTTCTTTAAAACTGTTGCGGGCTTGAGAGATTTTCTTCAGCGCATTTTGCGCCTGACCCAATTGCAGCCGCGCGGTCGCCGACTGCGGTTGCGCGGTCACCAGTTTTTCAAAATTGTTTTCCGCGCCGCGGTAGTCGTTGCGCATCATTTGCAATTCACCGGTGAGCGACAAACCGATGGGATTATCGGGATTCCTGTCCATGATTTCCTGCGCCAGCTCGCCGGCGAGTTTGGTATCGCCGCGATCCATCGCCGCGCGCGCCAGCAATAAACGGGGTTGCGGCGCCGCCGGATCGGCTTTGCGCGCGCGTTGCAACCATTCATCCGCCGCGGGGGCATGGCCCTGCACAATTTCCACATGCGCCATACCCATCAGTGCCGCCAGATCGTCGGCGTTTTTTTCCAGGATGCGCTGATACCACTTCGCCGCTTCCAACGGTTTTCCGTCCATCATGTCCATCAGCGCAAGATTCAACATGGCCGGGAAAAAAGCCGCATTCAAATCGATCGCGGTGTGAAATTCGGGACGCGCCGCCGCGACATTCTTCATATCGAAATGCACCAAGCCGAGCAGATTGTGCACCAGCGGTTCCTTGGGATGGTCTTGCACCAGCTTTTGCGCTTGCGCCAGCGCGGTTTTGAAATCCTGCTTGCGTAATAATGTCGCGACCCGACGTAAACTGATCTGCAACGCGGATTCCTTCGCGACGGCGGATTTATCCAGCTCTTTGAGCGCTTCATCGTACTGCCCTTCGCGGTAATAAGATTCCGCCAGATTCGCATGCAACAATGCGCTTTGCGGCGCGGCGTCGACGGCTTTACGCAACACCGTGCGGCTGGCACGCGGATCGTTCATCTGGATCGCGGCGGTACCCAGCAAGGTGAGAATGTCGTTGCTGTTCTTGTTCGCGGTCTTGATATTTTCCAGCGTCTTCACCGCGCGCTCCGGTTGCTTGAGCTGGATCTGCGTCGCGGCCAGCAGTTTGCGCGCGTAATCATCCTGCGGAATTTCCCCCAGGTGCTTGGTCAAATACTCGGCCGATTGTTCATAGTTACCCAACGCGTAGCTCGATGCGCCCAGTAATGCAAAGATCGGCGTGGAACCCGGCCGGCGCTGCTCCAGCGTGCGTTGGAAATAAGTCAGCGCGTTTTGGTAGTCGGCTTTGCGATAAGCTAGCAGGCCCCGCATGTAATTGGCCGACGGATCTTTTGCATTCATCTTCAATAACACTTCAGCCTGTTGCAGCGCTTCGTCGTCTTTGTTTAGCGCCAGCAGACTCGACGCCAGGCCGTAGCGAATTTCAAAAATCCGTACCGGCGAAGTCGCTTTGGTAGCGAGCTGCAGCGCCTTGTCATAGGCACTTTGCGCATCGGCAAAACGGCGCGCGACCAACGCCGCTTCGCCTTTGTATTCCCATACCTGCGGACTGTCGGGTTGTGCGTCCTGGGCTTTCTTTTCAAATTCCTGCGCCTGTTGGGTCTCGCCCTGGTAGAGCTTCTGCCGCGCCGCGGCCAGCAATGCCGGCTGGTAGTTCGCATTCGCACTCAGCGCTTTTTCAATATCCGGCGTGGCGTCATCCCAGGCGCCGATCATCAATTGCGCCTCCGCGCGGATGGCCGCCAGCTCCACGCGCGTCTGCGCATCGGCCGAATCGGGGATAGCAATCTCCGTGGCGATGCGCTTGTACTGCTGCTGCGCTAACAGCGCACGTGCCAGGTGTAAGGCAATTTTTTCCGGCGCAATGCCCGCATCTTTGGCGCGCGCTAATTCCTGTTCGGCGGCGATCCCATTACCTTGTTCGTTGTACAGCGCCGCCAGTCGCACACGCGTTTCAGCGTTTTTTGGATTGAGCTGCAAAGCGTTGCGGGTTTCGATGATCGCGGCGGCCACATTGCCTTTACTTTTCTCCGCATCCGCGCGTTGCAGGTATTCTGTTTCGGTAACCGTCTTGCCGCACGCGGCGGCAAATATAATGATAAAAACTGCGCTATACGCGATCTTGAAATTCATAGTCTCTCCCCATGCTTGATGTCTTTATTTGGCGCCTTTCATGATGCTCATCGCCGCCGCCACCATCGAACCCATGTCCGCCATGTTGCCGGGCAGAATCAGCGTGTTCCCCTTCTGCGCCACGCCGGCAAACGCCTCGACATATTTTTCCGCGACTTTCAAATTGACGGCGTCCATGCCGCCGGGTGATTGCAGCGCCTGCGCGACCATCAGCAGCGATTTTGCGGTCGCCTCGGCCACGGCTTTAAGCGCCTCGGCTTCGCCTTGCGCCTTGTTGATCGCGGCCTGTTTTTCGCCTTCGGAGCGTTGGATAAATGCCTCGCGTTCGCCGGTAGCGATATTGATCTGCTCCTGCTTGCGGCCTTCGGATGCTGCGATCAGCGCGCGTTTTTCGCGTTCGGCGGTAATCTGCGCCTGCATCGCATGCAGGATTTCTTTGGGCGGCGTGAGGTCCTTGATTTCATAACGCAACACTTTAACGCCCCAGTTGGACGCCGCCTCGTCCAGCGCCGCGACGATGGAGGTATTGATATGCGCCCGTTCCTCAAAGGTTTTATCCAGCTCCATTTTACCGATCACGGAACGCAGCGTGGTTTGCGCAAGCTGGGTAATGGCGACAATGTAATTGCTGGTGCCGTACGACGCCAGCTTGGGATCGGTGACCTGGAAATACAGCACGCCGTCCACCTGCAACTGCGTATTGTCCTTGGTGATGCAAATCTGGCTGGGCACATCCAGCGGAACTTCCTTGAGCAGGTGCCGGTAGGCGACACGGTCAATAAATGGCACCACGATGTTCAAACCCGGCGCCAGCGTCGCGTGAAACCGGCCCAGACGTTCCACCACCCAGGCGTGTTGCTGCGGCACGACCTTCACCGCTTTGATAATAAAAATAATGGCGACAAGCAGAATAAACACGGCGATTTCCAACATGGCTTGAATCCTCTTTCTAGGTGGATCAGTGATGCGGCTTGATCGGGCTCAGAATCAGCGTCGAGCCGCGTATGGATTCAATAAATAAAGGTTGATCACGCGGTGTATCGGCGGCCGCAACTTCGGCATCCCACTCGGCGCCCCGGTAGATGACCCGCAAGGTGCCGTCGGCATGCCACTGCATCACCCGCACCGGCTGGCCCAGATCGAGGTTCTGATTTTCAGCCGGTTCCGGCCGCGTGATTTTAGAACGGCGCAGTATCACCGTGCCGGTTATACCCACCACCGCACTCAAGGTGATTTGCAGGGGCAAGGACAAATCCAAAAGCGCCGCGCCGCCGCCGGTCGCTAACGCAACCGCCAGCACCAGCAGATAAAATGTGCCCGTCGCCATTTCCGCCGCAAGCAGCGCCAACGCAAGCAAAAACCAAATAATGTAGGCTGCCATGTTTTCTCCTCTTCACCCGCTTAAGCGTCTACAGATTATTTTACGTTGGGCTGTGCGCCGCACAGTGAATGGATTGCAAATTTTGCACGATGTTACGCCAGAATCGGAGCGCTAACAAAAAGCAGGCTTGCTGTGTACTGTCGCGGCATTCCAGCCTCGAGTCATTGCAGCGCGTTGCTTTCACGCGAACCTGCTCTATGCTTTTCTAACAAGGTGTAGGAAAAATCAACATGTCCACGTTAACGAAGTCGCCCGCCTGGAAAGCGCTGGCTGCGCATTATGCGGAAATCAAAGACACGCACATGCGCGAGCTGTTTGCGCAAGATAGCCAGCGCTTCGAAAAATTCTCGCTGCGCTGCGGCGAGCTGCTGCTGGATTACTCCAAGAATCGCATCACCAAAGATACGTTGGACCGGTTATTCGCTCTGGCTCAGCAGGCGCAACTTGAGCAGTGGATCGCACGTATGTTCAACGGTGAACGCATTAATTCCACCGAGGATCGCGCGGTGCTGCACATTGCGCTGCGTAATCGTTCCAACCGTCCGATTCTGGCCGATGGCGTGGATGTCATGCCGGCCGTAAACGCGGTGCTGGCGAAAATGCGTTCATTTTCCAATGCCGTCCGGCATGGGCGCTGGAAGGGCTACACCGGCAAGCGCATCACTGATATTGTCAATATCGGTATCGGCGGCTCCGACCTCGGCCCCGTGATGGTCACCGAAGCCTTGAAACCGTATTCGAAAGCCAATTTAAAAGTGCATTTCGTTTCCAACGTGGACGGCACGCAACTGGTTGAAACTGTCAAGTCCTTGCACCC
>CAZHHW010000101.1:0-9590 GCA_964532385.1 uncultured Gammaproteobacteria bacterium
CCATCCATGGCGGTCGCCTTCGGGGCACCCCTCCTCGAAAATGAGGAGGGGAGGAAGGTCGTGCATCTCCGGCGAAATACATTTTTTCATTCCGCTTTTTAAATATTAAGGTCTGGCACGCATGGCTTATTGGGCAGTGGTTCCCGCCGCGGGCAGCGGTACGCGCATGGACTCGCAGGTTCCCAAGCAATATATGACACTGGCGGGCAAGACAGTGATTCAGCATGCGCTGGGGCGCCTCGCGATGCATCCGTCGATCGACGGCATCCTGGTTGCGCTCGCACCCAACGACGTGCGCTGGCAAAGTCTGGAGTTAAATTTTTTAAAACCTGTCTTACTGGCCAAAGGCGGCACCGAGCGTTGTCATTCGGTGTTGAACGCGCTGAAAGAATTGCAAAAACATGCACAACCCGATGATTGGGTGCTGGTGCACGACGGTGCGCGGCCGTGTCTGCGCTTGAGCGATATCGACAAGCTGATTTCAGAATTGCGCAGCTACCCTCACGGTGGTTTGCTCGGGGTGCCGGTGCGTGACACCATGAAACGCGCCGACGAAAACAGCGGCGTATTCGAAACCGTGGACCGTAAAGGACTATGGCACGCACTCACGCCGCAGATGTTCCGGCTCGGTGAATTGAGCGACGCGCTGATTAACGCCGTCGATCGGGGCTGGCTGGTGACCGACGAAGCGTCGGCGATGGAGCTGGCGGGATTCAAGCCGCATCTAGTGGAAGGCGCGGCGGACAATATTAAAATCACCCGGCCCGAAGATTTGGCGGTTGCCGAATTTTATCTGCGCCGTCAGGAAGGAGGCGGTTAATGCGTATCGGTCACGGTTACGACGCTCATCGGTTCACCACGGGACGTCCGCTGATTTTAGGCGGCGTCAATGTGCCGCACACGCACGGGCTGGAAGCGCATTCCGACGGCGACGTATTGATTCACGCGCTGTGCGACGCGCTGCTGGGTGCGGCGGCATTGGGCGATATCGGCAAACATTTCCCCGACAGCAGCGCCGAATTTAAAGACATCGACAGCCGCGTGTTGTTACGCCGTGTCGTTGCCGCATTGAAGCAGAAAAATTTTTCAATCGGCAATGTCGACATCACCGTGGTCGCACAAAAGCCAAAACTTGCCCCCTATATTGCCGAGATGAAATCCCATCTCGCCGCGGATCTGGGTATCGCGCCGGATCGCATCAACATCAAAGCGACCACCACCGAAGGCATGGGTTTCACCGGCCGCCTCGAAGGCATTGGGTGCCATGCCGTGGCATTAATCGAAGAATCGTAAATGCAAGAAATTAGTATTTCTTCCCCCTGCAAGGGGGAGGGTTAGGATGAGGGTGATGTAAAAGGCGAAGTGCTTGCACACACCCATCCCATCCTTCCCCCTTGCAGGGGGAAGGAGCTACTTCTCTCCCGGGATAAATATCATAACCAGGCGCTTACTTTCGAAATGAATTATTCCTACGCTCTGGGGGTGCCGCTTGCCACAGCGACCTTGCGTGCCACGCCCGAAGATTTCGAGGTGCACGAGGTGCTTGGTTTTGAACCAGACGGCAGCGGCGATCATGCGCTGTTGCTGATTCAAAAACGCAACACCAACACGGAATGGCTGGCGCGCAATCTCGCTAAATTTGCGGGGGTGAAGCAGGTCGACATCGGTTATGGCGGACTGAAAGACCGCAACGCGCTGACCTCGCAATGGTTCAGCGTGAATCTCAGCGGCAAGACGGAACCCGATTGGGCGCAACTGGAATCCGCCGATACGCGTGTGCTGCGCGTGGCGCGTAACCGGCGCAAATTGAAGCGCGGCGCGCATCACGGTAACCGCTTTGTGATCACGCTGCGTGACCTGGATGGAGATGCAAGTGAACTCGAAGCACGGCTGCATGCGGTGCGCGCGCACGGTGTGCCGAACTATTTCGGCGAGCAGCGCTTCGGCATCGCCGCGAATAATATCGAACACGCACGCGCGATGTTCGCGGGCGAAATCCAAGTCACCGACCGGCACAAACGCGGCCTGTATCTGTCCGCCGCGCGTGCGCTGCTGTTCAATGCGGTATTGTCAAGACGTGTTACCGATTGTTCATGGAACACCGCACTGCCCGGCGACGCGCTCATGCTCGACGGCACGCATAGTTTTTTCATTGCCGAGGTGATCGACGCCACGCTCAAGCAGCGTGTGCACTCCGGCGACCTGCATCCCGCCGGACCTTTATGGGGACGCGGCGCTTCCGCCGCGCGCTTGGAGGCGCGCAGTCTCGAAGAGGCGGTGTTGTCCGCTTACGCATTATTTTGTGCCGGGCTTGAGCACGCCGGATTGGAGCAGGAACGCCGCGCGCTGCGGCTGCTGAGTCAGCAATTGGTTTGGGAGTTCGGTCCGGAACGCACCCTGCGTCTGGAATTTATGTTGCCGTCCGGCAGTTACGCCACGACGCTGTTACGCGAGCTGGTGACGGCTTCCACGCCGTCAGCTTGATGCGCTTATCTGAGCTAAGTATCTCTTAAGTAAAACAGCGGTTTTTCGGCAGCAAGATTCATATTGGTTTCATATTAAAAGGCCACTCTTGCGCACTCGTCATCCGCGCGGTGGTTACTCCCAATGAAAATGACGCCCCGTTTCTTCCTGATTCTTGCCTTCACCTTGGCGGCTGGACTACTGATTGGAAGTACCGGATTCGCATCGTTCGTGCAGCACACCAGCAGTCTGGACTTTTGCACCTCGTGCCATGAGATGAAAGATTCCGTCTACGAGGAATACAAAAAAACCATTCACTACACCAACAAGGCCGGCGTGCGCGCGGTGTGCGCCGATTGCCATGTGCCGCACGACTGGCGCGATGTGGTGGTGCGTAAAATGGCGGCCGCGAAAGATGTCTACCACCATTTGCTGGGCACCATCGACACCCCCGAAAAATTCGACGCGCGCCGTCTGGAAATGGCGCAGCGCGTGTGGGATCGCATGAAAGCCAACGGTTCCAAGGAATGCCGCAACTGCCACGCGTTCGACGCGATGGTGCTGGAGAGCCAGAAGCCGCGCGCGCGCAAACAGCACGAGAATGCCATGGCCGACGGCAGGACCTGCGTGGAATGCCACAAAGGCATTGCGCACAAGGCGGTGCACGATCAGCTACAGAAAACCGAATCCAAAGACGACTTCAACCTTCAATTCTAGTGCGGAGAATTTTAATGAAACGATGCCAACGCGTAACGGCGCTCGCGGGCGCGGCGGCTTGCGTCTTGATATTGTCATCACCCAGCGCCTGGGCGGTGAATTGGGATGCGGTTAAAGGCCGCGACATGGTGTTGCTGTTTCCGGGGCAAGCATCCTGGGAGTGGGTTTTGTCGGATCACAGCGCGTCGAAGACGGTGCGCACCGGCGGCAAATGCCGCGAATGCCACGACACCGAAGAAGCCGACATGGGCAAGAAAATGGTGACCGGTAAAAAAATGGAACCGGCGCCCATCCCCGGCAAGCCGGGGTCGATTCCTGTAAATGTCAAGTTCGCGCATGACGATGCACGCATCTATGTGCGCATGAGCTGGAAAGACACCGGCTTTCACAGCGGCACCAAAAAGGATGCGGAGCATCCGGTGAAGGTGGCGCTGATGATCGGCAGCAAGCAGGTGAAGGAGTCGAGTATCGCGGGATGCTGGGGCGCGTGTCATGACGATGCGACCGGCATGGCCAGCGCCGCGGATGCCAAACGGCCGCTGTATCTGGGCGCATCGCGCACCGAGATCACACGCCACGGCGGCGGTGATAATGTCAAGCCCGAGGCGGAATTGGCGAATCTGGTCGCGGCCGGAAACTTTCTGGAATTCTGGCAGGCGGAAGTCAAGGGCGATCACAGCGCGAATGTCAGGGACGGTTATATTTTCGAAAAACGCAATACCTCGAAAACTCCGCTGGTGGAAGCCAATGCCGAACTGAAGAACGGCGTATGGACGGTGACCATGAGCCGCAAGCTCAAGGTTGAAGAGAAAGGCCGCCATGCGCTCCAACCAGACCAGAATTACAACGTCGGTTTCGCGCTGCACGACGATTATGCGGAAGGGCGTATTCACTACGTGTCGTTCGGCTACACGTTGGCGCTGGATAAAGGCGATGCGGATTTCGTCGCGCTCAAGCAATAAGAATTTTTTCAACCCAGAGGAATGAGTCAATGTTTAAAAGGATAGTCTTGCCCGTACGTTTGGCTTTGGCCGGTACATTATTTTTGGGCGCGGCACTCACAACGGCAGGAAACGAAGCGAATGCAACTCCGGCATTTGCACGTGCCACCGGTGCGGCGTGCAGCAAGTGCCATAGCGAGATGTTTCCGCGCCTGAACGAGCGCGGCGAACGTTTCATGCGCAACGGATTCCAGGTGCGCGGCGAAGAAGGCGTGAGCCTGGATGCGCCCGGCCAGGCGAAAGAAACATCTCCGGACGAAGGCAAGAAAATCGCGTCCGATCTGTATCTGAATAATCTGTCCAACCTGTTCAGCATTTACGGCGTGGTCGACGCGTTGTCGAAAGATACGGATTCCAAAAATATCCACGTGGGCACTCCGCATACGCTGTCATTACTGGCGACGGGCAGCGTAACCAAGGACATGCCGGTGTTCATGGAAATGGAGTTGGATGCGGAAACCGGCGAAGTCGAAGCGGATCGCTTTTTTATCGGCATGACCAATCTGGGCGGCACGACCGTGGCCAATGTGCGCACAGGTTCGCTGGACCCCACCGAGTGGACCTCGTTTCCCAGCCTGGCGGCCGAAGCCTTTAAAGCCAAGACCGACCACGTCGGCGTGTATTCCGGCCCGGATGCGGGCAAAGACGGATTCGCCGCGGTGGGTTCCGGGCTGACGCCGCGTCATGCCGTCGAATATTACGGCTATGTTGACAATTTATTCTGGGCGGGTGCCGTGGCGAATCCGCCGGAAATCGGCGGACCGGCACCGGCCGACAAGCGCAATCTTGACTATTGGCTGACGGGCCGCTTCGACATTGCCAAGACCGGTTCGGTGTCGTTGCTGTATTACAACTCGCACTTTGTGGACGAGGCGGCGGATTGGGTCGATACGCGCATCCTGAGCCTTGCCGGAAACTTGCGCTTGCCGTCGGTCGACCTGCTTGCGCAATACACGCGGGATTCCGGCACGGACAATCGGCCGAAGATTTTCGGTTTCACGCTGCAGGCCAACGTTCCCTTCACCAAACAGTTCATGGGCGTAGCGCGTTACGACATGACGGACAACGGCGCGGACCAGGATTCGAAACAAGCGGTGTTGAGCTTCGGCACTCTGTATAAGCCGGTACAAAACCTGAAAGTCACTGCGGCGATTACCAGCGAATTGAAACACGCGGTGAACGGCGATCCCGAACAAGCTGCGAAATCGAACGGTTTCAACATCAACCTGCATTACGCGCTGTAAGCCGCAGCTCCAGGAGATGTGACGGGAGAGGATGGATAAAGGAAATTAAATCGCGCTTGCGCGGAATTGTTGCGCGCGATGGAACTTCCCCAAAGATTTCCTCTCTACATTCCAACGTCATAACCGGACACCTTTATTTCAGGAGTCCGGTTTTGACGTCATGGAATACTGTTTCTCATCACATCTTTGAAGGAGCAAAATTATGATGCTGAACAAAATGTCAGTAGGATTGCTGACCGCCCTCATCAGTTCAACAGGATATGCCGCCGGGTATTCGATTACCCAGCTCAGCAGGCAGCCCCTCTATAACGAAAACCCTTTAATCAATGTGCAGCGCGATGTGGTTTGGTCGGCTGCCACGCCTACGGGACGGAAAGTTTTTTTGTACGACTCAGGCGAGGTTCGTAAGTTGAATAACGACAACGCGGTCTACGGTAATTATCAGATCAATGCACGCGGTGATGTGGTATGGGTGTCGTTTGCCGGGACAGCGCAAGAAGTTTTCCTCTATAACGCCAGAACGGAAGCCGTCACACAAATTTCCTCCGGCAATTACAATCCGGACGACAATGGTCCACAGTTGAGCAACAACGGCGATGTGGTGTGGACGGATAACGCGAATGCGGCGGTTATCCGCTACAGTGCCGCCAGCAAAACAGCGGCGCCTTTGGTGTTCCCAGGCGCCACCCTGCAGGCTTACCCGCGCATCAATAGCCGCGGCGATATTGCGTGGCTTGCCACCGTCGGCAGCCACTCGCAAATTTTGCGCTTTCTGGCCGCGGATAAATCCATCGCCGATCTTTCGGAGCGCAATCTGGATGCCTACGGCAATCAGCAAATCGATGACCGCGGCGATGTGGTGTGGAACGGGTCGGATGGCAATGACTCGGAAATGTATCGCTACGATGGGGTGACGCGCAAAGTTACCCAGCTGACGAATGACAGTTACGATGAGGATCAATTTAAACAAGGCGCAGCGGGGGATATCACCTGGGTGGCTTATTTACCCGACGGCACCAATGTGATCAATCTGTATCGGGCGGCCACGGGTCAAATTACGGTCATCGCCAATGAACCCCGGTTTGTATTTCCGAAAATCAACGCGCGCGGGGATGTGGCGTGGACATCGATTGCGGGAACCACCTATACGTCGAATCTGTACGTGGCGGCCACGCATCAGATCGTGCCGTTGACCACCACGCAGAATCAGGGGGTTGCGGAACTGGTGCTGGCGGATAACGGCAACGCGGCCTGGTCGTTGTACGACGGCAGCGATTACGAGATTTATACCTATCAAGCGGCGACGGGAGCGAAAACCCAGCTTACTAAAAACACGGTCAACGACGGCATCATCTCAATGAATGCGCAAGGCAGCCTGGCCTGGACGCAGTTTAATTCGACCAATTCGCAAATCATGCGCGCCGTTATGAAGTAGAGGTTGAGTTAAGGCTAAGTCGCCAGCAACCGCATTGACCGGACGGAGTTTAGGCCGGTCAATGCGGCTATTTCAGCGTTTGCGTACGTTCTGTGTCCCATTTGGCTGTGGTGGTTCACTGCAACATCATCGGCATCACTTAAGATAACCGCCCTAAAATCAGCAAAAATATGCGACAATGCGCGCCGCCACGGTATTGGTAAGCGCCTAGCGGTTTTCGCTTCTTCAATATCCGGCACTTTGAACTCTTGAATTAACCCTCGCTTCTCCGTGCATCTTGCCGGTCCGGGGCGCAGTTACTGGTATGGAAAATATACGCCGTGATCTCTACCGCCAACATCACCATGCAGTTCGGGCCCAAGCCCCTGTTCGAAAATATTTCCGTCAAGTTCGGCAACGGTAACCGCTATGGTTTGATCGGCGCCAACGGTTGCGGCAAGTCGACCTTCATGAAAATTCTCGGCGGCGATTTGGCGCCCAGCAACGGCAACGTATCGATCGATGCGCACGAGCGCCTCGGCAAATTGCGCCAGGACCAATTCGCCTTCGAAAAATTTTCCGTGGTTGATACCGTGATCATGGGCCACACCAAGTTGTGGGATGTGAAACAGGAACGCGACCGGATTTACGCGCTGCCCGAAATGAGCGAGGCCGACGGCATGAAGGTGGCGGAGCTTGAAGTGCAATTCGGCGAACTCGACGGCTACACCGCCGAAGCGCGTGCGGGCGAACTGTTGTCGGGTCTCGACATTCCGCTGGAATTGCACAACGGCCCGATGAGCCAGGTCGCGCCCGGCTGGAAGCTGCGCGTGTTGCTGGCGCAAGCCTTGTTCGCCGATCCGGAAATTCTGCTGCTCGACGAACCGACCAACAACCTTGACATTAATACCATCCGCTGGCTCGAAGGCGTCATCAACGAACGCAAGAGCACCATGGTCATCATTTCGCACGACCGCCATTTTTTGAACAGCGTCTGCACGCACATGGCCGACATGGATTTCGGCGAACTGCGCGTGTATCCCGGCAACTACGACGAATACATGACGGCATCGTCATTGGTGCGCAGCCAGTTGCTGGCGGACAATGAAAAGAAAAAAACCCAGATCGCCGATTTGCAATCCTTCGTCAGCCGCTTCTCCGCCAACGCCTCCAAGGCGAAGCAGGCCACCTCGCGCGCGAAGCAAATTGAAAAGATCGAGCTCGCCGAAATCAAGCCGTCGAGCCGCATGAATCCGTTCATCCGTTTCGATCAGGACAAAAAGCTGTATCGCCTGGCCGTGGAAATGAAAGGCGTCAGCAAAGGTTTCGATAACGGTCCGCTATTTCGCGGACTGGATCTGGTGGTCGAAGCGGGCGAGCGCGTTGCCGTGATCGGCCCGAACGGAATCGGCAAGACCACCTTGCTGCGCACGCTGGTCGGTGAATTGAAGCCCGACAGCGGCACGGTGAAATGGGCCGAAAACGCCGACGTCGGTTACATGGCGCAAGACCACGCCGCGGATTTCGCGCGCGACATGAATCTGTTCGAATGGATGAGCCAGTGGAAACAGCCGCGCGACGACGAGCAGGCCATTCGCGCCGTACTGGGGCGCCTGTTGTTTTCAACCGACGACAGCAAGAAATCCGTGAAGATCATCTCCGGCGGCGAGCAGGGCCGCATGCTGTTCGGCAAGCAAATGCTGCTGAAGAAAAATGTCTTGATCCTCGACGAACCCACCAACCACCTCGACATGGAATCCATCGAGTCGCTCAACACCGCGCTGGAAAATTATCCGGGCACGCTGATCTTCGTCAGCCACGACCGCGAGTTCGTGTCGTCGCTGGCCACACGCATCGTCGAACTGACGGCGGAAGGCGTGATCAACTACAGCGGCACCTACGAAGAATACCTGGCCAACCAAGCGCTGCAACAGAACGCGAAAGCCACGCAAACCGGACGCACGCGTTAAGTTATTTCGCGCGCAAGGCGCACGCTACACCCGCAGTAGCGTGCGCCATGCGCACGATGCTTCGATTACCACACCATGGCCACCTTCCGCAGATCCACGACACCTGGCGCAACCTATTTCTTCACGGTAGTCACATATCACCGCCAAAAGCTCCTCACTCAACCGCCGTACTACCAAGCATTAAAAGACGCGCTGCGTGATACGAAGCACAAACGTCCGTTCACGATCGACGCGTTTGTTCTGTTACCTGACCATCTGCATTGCATCTGGACCTTGCCCGAACTCGATGCCGACTATTCCACACGCTGGAATATCATCAAACGTCAGGTAAGCCTGCAGACCCGCGAACTGAAATCAACTTCGCTATCAGAATCACAACTCCGACGTAAGGAACTTGGCCTCTGGCAACGCCGTTTCTGGGAACACCAAATCCGCGACGACCATGATTTTGAAAAACACGTGAATTACATACATTGGAACCCAGTCAAGCATGGATACGTTAAAAATGTAAAGGACTGGCCGCATTCAAGCTTTCATAGTTTCGTCGAGCGCGGAATATACCCGCCGGATTGGGGTAGCGATTTTGACGGGAATGATGACAGTGAAGGTTATGGCGAGTGAGAGGAAACGTGCGCATGGCGCACGCTACACGTATTCGGGTCGTATCCATATCAACCCGTAGCGTGCGCCATGCGCACGATTCAGGTCGGGACAATTAACCGCTACCGGTTTTACATTGGCAGGCCGACCCGCACCCGCGTCCCCTGACCGGGTTCGCTGT
>CAZHHW010000101.1:9690-10969 GCA_964532385.1 uncultured Gammaproteobacteria bacterium
GCGCGCGTCAGCGGCGAACGCAGTTCGTGGCTGATGGCCAGCAGCAACTGGCGTTTGGCATCCAGCATGCGTTGAATATCGTCGGCCATGCTGTTGACGCTGCGCGCCAGATCGCCGAATTCGTCGCGGCGTTTGATGTCGATGCGATGCGCAAGGTCACCGGTGCCGATGCGTGCGAGCCCGGTCTTGAGTATTTCAATCGGCGCGAACAGTTTGCGCGTGCCGTGGTACAGCAGCACCAGAATCACCAGCAACACAATCAAGGGCACCACGCGCCAATGCCAAGGGCCGCGTTCACGGGTCGTCGTGGTCCCCAAGGCCAAAGCGTATTGCGGCAGATGAGCAATCAGATATTCGCGGTCGTCCCAGGTGCCGAATTCAAAATCGACATTGTTGCTGGTAAAGCGCCGGTGCACGTGCATATGTGTCAAGTCAAGCACTGTTGCGTTGGACGACCAGGCGCCGTCCGGTCCATGAATATGAATCTCAACGTCCAGTTCATCCGCCAGTTGTGCGGCGCGCGCGAGGTTGGGCGGCACGCCGATATCCGCCTGGATGTATTGCATGTAGCGCAGCAAGTGCGGTCGCACGGTGTCTTGAAAGTGCGAGCGGAATGCATTGCCGATGCTCAAACCCACCAGTGAGACGAACGCGATCGCCGTGATGATGAACAGCACCACCAGCTTGCCGGAGAGCGAATGGCGGCGGGGTTTCATGAGGTGGTTTTTCCGACGAAGCAGTAACCGCTGCCGCGTTGTGTTTTGATGCAGTCCAGCGGTTTGAGCTTGGTACGCAAGCGGCTGATCAGAATATCGACCGAGCGGGTAAACAGATCGTCGGCATCGATGCCTTTCAACGCATTCAGAATTTCATCGCGGCTGAACGTTTTGCCTGGATGACGCGCGAATAATTCCAGGAGTTGATATTCCATGCTGCTCAAATTCAGTAATGCGCCCTCCAGCGTGACGCTGCGTATCTGCGTGTCGATCACCAGCGTGCCGAAGTCCAGCACCGCCGGATTCACCGCCGCGCGGCCGGTGCGTTTCAATATGTTTTGAATGCGCGCCACCAGCTCGCGCGGTTCGAAAGGTTTGGGCAGGTAATCGTCGGCGCCGATTTCAAGTCCGACCACGCGGTCCATCACGTCGCCGCGCGCGGTCAGCATGATAATAGGAATCTCGCTGGTTTTGCGGATCGCCTTGCAGACTTCGAAGCCGTCCATTTCGGGCAGCATCACATCGAGAATGATGAGGTCATAGTGCCCGTTGTCGAGTTTTTT
>CAZHHW010000102.1:0-7499 GCA_964532385.1 uncultured Gammaproteobacteria bacterium
CGACCGCCATGGATGGCGGAAGGTAGAGCAACGCAGGAGCAGTTGCCGGGGTGGTGGGTGGGACAAGATTGAGCGCTATAATCCCCGCCATGTCCGAACCCGCCGCATTCCGCCGCATTCAGCAACTGCCCACGCACCTGGCCAATCAGATTGCGGCCGGCGAAGTGGTCGAACGTCCGGCCTCGGTAGTCAAAGAATTACTGGAAAACGCGCTCGACGCGGGCGCGCGCAATGTCGAGATCGACACGGAGCAGGGCGGCATGCGCCTGATCCGCGTGCGCGACGACGGCGGCGGCATCCATCACGACGATCTGGCGCTCGCGCTGAGCCGCCACGCCACCAGTAAAATCGGCAGCATGGAAGAACTGGAACGCGTCACGACGCTCGGCTTTCGCGGCGAAGCCTTGCCCAGCATCGCCTCGGTGGCGCGTTTAATGTTGAGCTCGCGCACCGAGGGCGGCGAACGCGGCTGGCGGGTGCAGGCGGATTACAGCGTGGTGGCGCCGCCCGAGCCGGTGCCGCACGCGCGCGGCACCACGGTGGAAGTGCGCGATCTGTTCTACAACACCCCGGCGCGGCGCAAATTCCTGCGCAGCGAAAAAACCGAATTCGCGCATCTGGACGACGTCGTTAAACGCATCGCGCTCAGCCGCTTCGATGCGGCTTTGCGCTTGCAGCACAATCAGCGCCCGGTGTACGCGTTGCGCGCGGCGGAAACTCTGGAACACATGGAACAGCGTGTTGCGGATGTGTGCGGCGCGGCTTTTATCGAACACGCCTTGCGCGTGGATTTCGCCGCCGCCGGTTTGCGCCTGTCGGGCTGGGTGGCATTGCCGGCGTTCTCGCGCAGCCAGGCCGATTTGCAATATTTTTATGTCAACAACCGCATGGCGCGCGACAAGCTGGTGGCGCACGCGGTGCGGCAGGCCTATCGCGATGTGCTGCACCATGATCGTCATCCCGCCTATGTGCTGTATTTCGAAATCGACCCAGCGCTGGTGGATGTCAACGCGCATCCCACCAAGCATGAAGTGCGGTTTCGCGAGAGCCGCCTGGTGCACGACTTTGTGTTTCGCGCGCTGCATCAGGTCTTGGCGCAGGCGCGTCCCGGGATCGCGACGCATGCGTTTGCCGCGCTCGACGCCGCGCCACTGACAACACCCGCAACCTCCGAGCCGTCCCAGGTCCGGTTCAACTACACTCCGCATTCACAACCCGGCGCGCTGCAGGTGCGCGACGCCGCACCGGCCTATGCCGCGTGGCAAACCGCCGCGCTTCCCGCGCCGCAGGCGCACGAACAAAATGATGTGCCGCCCCTTGGTTTCGCCGTCGCCCAGCTCCATGGTATCTACATCCTGGCACAGAATGCGCATGGACTGGTGATGGTCGATATGCATGCCGCGCACGAACGCGTGACCTACGAACGCATGAAACAGGCGCGCGCGGGCGAAGGTCTGGTGTCGCAACCCTTGCTGGTGCCGGTGACGGTGCGGGTCAGCGAGCGCGAAGCGGCGCTGGCGCAGGATCAGCGCGCCTTGCTGCGCGACTATGGTTTGGAAGTCGACCGCCTCGGCCCGGAAACCCTGGTGGTCAGGCAATTACCCGCTTTGCTGCGCGGTGCCGACGTGGAACATTTGTTACGAGACGTGTTGTCCGATTTATTAACCCACGGCGCCACCGCGCGCGTGCATGAAGAGATTAATAGTCTATTGTCGACCATGGCGTGCCATGGTTCGGTGCGCGCGAACCGCAGCTTGACAATTGCAGAGATGAACGCGTTGTTGCGCGACATGGAAACCACCGAACGCGCCGGTCAATGCAATCACGGCCGTCCGACCTGGGTGCAAATGAGCATCGGCGATTTGGATAAGCTGTTCATGCGCGGGCAATAATGATCGCCCTCCCGCGTGGCTTATGCGGGACGCTGAAAAACAAGGATAAAATAATGTTCTGTCGGAATTCGGCCGCGCCGCAAGTGCGCTGGCTTGGCTTGCGCCGCTTTGGCGCCGGTCTCAGACGCGCGACGCTGGTCGCCGGGTGTTTGCTCGCCGGTGTGGGCTGCGCCAGCCTGCCCGATGCCGCACGCGAGATTCAGGCGGCGCCTCCCAAAGCGGTGGAATTCGATAATGCGCAGGGCACGGTGTCGCCCGCCAAGAGCGCGGGCATTCTTGACGCGCTCAAACGCAAATCCGGCGATATCGACATTTTGGAAAAACACCTGGAAACCGAACAGGCGATTAATGCGGACAGTCCGCTGGTGCTGGGCAACAAGCTGGTGTTGCTGGAAGACGGACCGGCGACTTACAAAGCGATGTTCGCGGCCATGCGCAAGGCCACCGACCATATCAATCTGGAAACTTATATTTTTGAAAGCGACGAAATCGGCCAGCAGTTCGCCGATCTGTTGCTGGAACGGCAAGCCGCCGGTGTGCAAGTCAATGTGATCTACGACAGCGTCGGCTGCCTGCATACGCCCAAAGAATTTTTCGAGCGCCTGCGCGCAAGCGGCATTCAGACGCTTGAATACAACCCGATCAACCCGCTGGCCGGAAACAAAAAAGAATGGGTGCTCAATAACCGCGACCACCGCAAGCTGCTGATCGTCGACGGGCGCAGTGCGTTCCTGGGCGGCATTAATATCAGCGAGTCTTATTCGAGCTCGCCTTCGGCGAAGAAAAAAGCCGCGAGCAGCGAGAAAAAAGATCCCGGCGACGGCGGCTGGCGCGACACCCATCTGCAGATCGAGGGGCCGGTGGTTGAACATTTTCAGAAATTGTTCATGGACACCTGGGCCAAACAAAAAGGCCCGCCGCTGGCGCAGAAAAACTATTTTCCCGCGCTCGAAAGGCAGGGCGGTGAAATTGTACGCGCCATCGGCAGCGCCTCCGACGAACCGCATAGCCTGATCTATCTCACCCTGCTGTCGGCGCTTGACAACACCGAGCACTCCGCGCATCTCACCAATGCCTACTTCGTGCCCGATCCGCAATTGCTCAAAGCCTTGATCGCGGCGGCGCAGCGCGGCGTCGAGGTGATCCTGATCCTGCCCAGCCATACCGATTCGTGGGCGGTATTCAACGCCGGGCGCTCGCATTACACCAAGCTGCTGCGGGCCGGAGTCAAAATCTACGAACGGCGCGGCGCGGTCATGCATTCCAAGACCGCCTCCATCGACGGCGTCTGGTCGACCATCGGTTCAACCAATCTGGATTGGCGCAGTTTCCTGCACAACGATGAACTCAATGCGGTGATTCTGGGGCGCGATTTTTCGGTTCAAATGGAAGCCATGTTTGCGCGCGATCTGGCGGTGTCCGATGCCATTGAGCTGGAAGCATGGGAGCACCGCTCATTCTTGTTACGCTTCAAGGAGTGGGCGGCGCGTCTGGCGGAATACTGGTTGTAATGCAGCGCGGCGATCTTGGCCGCATCTGCCGGCGCACGGAAAACTCGCGCCCCAGCTCATGCGGGCCGGGCCAGAAATCTGCTTTCGAAAATGTCGCCGGGCACCGGTTTGCTAAACAGATAGCCCTGCATTTCATCGCAGTTCAGCAAGCGCAGCAGGCGCGACTGCTCCTCGGTTTCAACACCCTCGGCCACCACCTTGAGCCGCAGCGAATGCGCCAGGTTAATAATAGTCGACACCAGCGCCAGCCCCTCCGGTCCTGCGGTCATGTCGATCACGAACGAGCGGTCGATTTTCAACGTGTCGACTGGCAACTTGGCGAGATAACTGAGCGACGAAAAGCCGGTGCCGAAATCGTCGATGGCGATGGTGACGCCAAGCGCGCGGATGGTTTTGAGGTCTTCGATGCTGTGCTTGATATTTTCCATGATCAGGCTCTCGGTGATTTCCAGCTCCAGTCCCGCCGCCGCGTGTGGGTCGATGCCGATGGCCGCCTTGATTTCGGCGATGAAGTCGCGATGGCGCAGTTGCAGCGGCGATACATTCACGGCGATGCGCACCGCGGCCAGACCCGCAGCGCGCCAGCGCAGGAAGTCGGCGAGGGTCTGGCGCAACGCCCAGCGCCCGACTTCATTGATCAAACCGGTTTCTTCCAGAATCGGGATGAAGTGGCCCGGCGGTACCAGACCCGTGCGTGGATTGTTCCAGCGGATCAACGCCTCGGCGCCGGTGAGCTTGCCGCTGACGAGGTTGATCTTGGGCTGATAGTGCAGCACGAATTCGCCCTGTTCGAGCGCCTGGCGCAGTTGATTTTCCAGTGTGAGTTTTTCGGCGACGCGCGCGTTCATGGCACGCGTGTAGAACAGGGATTGCTCGCCGCTGGTCTTGGTGTTTTTGAGCGCCGCTTCGGCGTTTCGGAACAAGGTGTCCGCATCGGGACCGTCGGCGGGGAACAGCGCGATTCCGAACTTGGCGGAGAGCCGCAGATCTGCATCACCGATCCGGAATGGCGGGCCGAAAATTTCCGCGCTGCGATGTTCGATCAGGTGCGCCAACTCTTCGCCGGACTGCACGTCCATGACCAGGATTGCAAAGTGATCGGCATCCAGCCGACCCAACCGGCTGGCGTCCGCCACGGCCTCCGACATGCGCCCGGCCACCGTCTTAAGCAGTGCATCGCCGGCCTGTCGGCCAAAGGTATCGTTGATGGTCTTGAAGCGTTCGATATCCATGAGCACAAGCGCCAATTTTCGGCCCTGCTCCTGAGCATGGAGCACACCTTGTTGCAGACGCTCGTGGAACAAGGTGCGGTTCGCCAACCGGGTGAGTGGATCGTAGTAGGCGAGGAAGTTGAGCCTTTCCTGTTTCTCCAGATGATTGAGGGCGAACGAAATATCATCTGCCAACTCGCGCAGCAGCCGCATCTCTTCGTCGTCGAAAATGCCGGTCTCGCCTGCAAATAACGCCAGCACTGCCACCGGCTGTCCGGCCACCATCAGTGGAAAATAACCGGCGGACTTGTGCCCCTTGCTGAGCAGTTCCTCGCGCAGAACCATAGATGGATCGGCGGCAATATCGTTGCTGATCACCGCTTGCAACTGCCGCACTGCGCAACTGGCCGGCCGCGCGCTATCGGGTGTTCCGGCGCGTGCCGTCAGTCTGACCTGGTTGATGTAGTGCGCTTCGCAGCCGTGCCAGGCCACGACCGTGCCATCCAGCGTGTGTGGATCAATCGCACCGATCCAGGCCATCTTGAATGCGCCCTCTTCGACCGCAATCCGGCAAGTTTCCTGGAACAACTGGTCACGGTCGCTCACACGCACGATCAGCATATTGATGCCGCTCAGCACCGCGTACACCCGGTTGAGGCGCTTGATTCTGAGTTCGGCGCGCTTCTGTTCCGTGATGTCTTCACCGATGCTGGCCGTGCCGATCATCTCACCGCTGCCCGAGTGCAGCAGCGAATTGTTCCAGCGAATCAGCCGGCGTTCGCCCGTACGCGTGATGATCTCATTCTCGATATGCCAGGCCTCGGGCGAGTTGGTAAGGAAGGCCGCAAAGTCGGCTTGCTGGCCGAGCTGGTCGGGAGGTATGAAAATCTCAAACCAGTTTTTCCCGATCACTTCAGCGCGTTGCCGACCTGTCAGGCGCAGCAGATATTCGTTGCAAAAGGTAATCCGCGCCTCGCTGTCGAGCATCATCGACACCAGCTTGACATTTTGCAAAAGGTCACTAAAACGCCGCTCGCTTTCACGTAATTCCAGGAGCGCTTGCCGGAACGCACCGATGGCGTGCGTCATTCTCTCGACTTCATTGCTGCCGGTGGCAGTGAAACGCGCGCCCGCCTGCTCGCCAAGTTTGGTCAGGGCATTGATCTGGGTCTGGATCGAACGCGAGAGTAGCCGCGCCAGCAGTACCGATAGAATAATTAGCAATAGCGTGATCGACACACCGGCGAACGCAATGACGGCGCTGTTCGTTTCGTCATTGCGGACCCGAACCAGAATCTCCTGATTGATCACATCGCGTTCCATCTCGAGAAAGGCGAGGAGGCTGACATTCATGGCGGTGAAGCGCTCGTTGGCCAGCGTCAATTGCTGAGGCGCAAGGTCGATGAAAGTCGTCGCCATTCGCAGTGCTGCAGTGACCCTGTCGCGGTACGCATGCGTGCGGGTCAAAGCTTCCTTGCGAATAGTATTTCTGAGCGCAATGAAATCGGCTTGCATGCCGGCGTTGCCGCTCTCGCGCTGCAGGGTCTGTTCGAGTTCCTCGATGGCTTTCTGGATTTTGTAGAGATGCAGTTTCGTCTGGTCATAGAGCGTCGCTTCATCCGCATGTCCGGCGTTGTAGAGAAGCTCGTACAAGGCCAGGTGCTGTTCCGTCAGATGGGCGAAGACCGCGGAGTATTGATTGAAAGCTGCCAGACTCTTGTTGGTGATGTCGCTCAGCCCTGCATTCTGGCGCTTTGACTCGTAGATGAAAGCGGCCGCCACCAGACCATACACCACCAGTCCCAGAAGCGGTGCGACCAGGAAGCGCTGTTGTAGAGAAAACCTCTGAAAAAAGTGTTTCACCTGGGTTTGTTGGATACTTCGAGCGCGGCGAGCTTGGCCCAGTCTTCAGGCAGAATCATGGCGACCGGAGCAAACTTGCCTTCGGGCAACGGGCGAAAGACATAGGCAACGCCTTCTTGTTTGGGCCAAATCCCGGTCGCCTCGCGCAGATTCGCGCTGTGCGACACAACCACCGCATTGGCTGCCGGAGCGGGCGGAGTCGACAGCATGCGGCGCAGGGATTGCGTAAGTTTTTTTGTTTCTTCGGCACTGGCGCCGATGGCGAAGTAAAGATCGTTGCTGACGGTGAAGCGGCCGAATGCCAGCTTCGCCGTGTCTTTGCAACGGCAAAATGGGCTGGTCGTCACCGTGCCGACCGGAATTCTTAACGTCCGTAGCGCTTCGCCTATGTGCACCACCTGCGCGCGCCCGGCGGCAGAAAGATTGCGTTGTGTTTCGCACTTCGACAGGTCAGCCACTTCATCGCCAGGCCCGTTTTTGTCTGTCAGCCCGTGTCGAAAGTAAAGCACAAATCCACCCTGGCGAAGCTCGCCTAATACAGAACGCAAATCAGCCAAATCATCTGCGGCGGCGGCCATGGGTCCCGGAACTACGGCATTGAGCGCGGCAACCAGCCAGAACATGACAATTTTTTGCAGCCCACGTACCGCAGCGATTTCCAGCCTGCTTGCCGGTAACGGTAATTGCGAGCTCGTGGACGCAATGTCTGCCATGCGCATGTTCATATCATCCTCCGGAAAACGGCAGCAGAAATATGCTTTCGAAAATGTCGCCGGGCATCGGTTTGCTAAACAGACAGCCAAGCGCAGCAGGCGCGACTGTTCCTCTGTTTCGACACCTCCCTCCACCACCTTGAGTTTCAACGAATGCGCCAGATTAATAATAGTCGATACCAGCGACAGTCACTCCGGCCCGCGGTCGCGCCGATCACGAAGGAGCGCTTTCAAGCGATCGGAAAACCCGCGCTCCAGCTCATGCGGGCCGGGCCAGAAATCTGCTTTCGAAAATGTCGCCGGGCACCG
>CAZHHW010000102.1:7599-10961 GCA_964532385.1 uncultured Gammaproteobacteria bacterium
GCAGCGAATGCGCCAGGTTAATAATAGTCGACACCAGCGCCAGCCCCTCCGGTCCGGCGGTCATGTCGATCACGAACGAGCGATCGATTTTCAACGTGTCGACTGGCAACTTGGCGAGGTAACTGAGCGACGAAAAGCCGGTGCCGAAATCGTCGATGGCGATGGTGACGCCGAGCGCACGGATGGTTTTGAGGATTTCGATGCTGTGCTTGACATTTTCCATGATCAGGCTCTCGGTGAGTTCCAGTTCGAGTCCCGCCGCCGCCTCAGGGTCAATGGCGATAACCTGCTTGATCTGCGCGATGAAGTTGTTGTCGCGCAGTTGCAGCGGTGAGACATTCACCGCGATACGCACGGCCATCAGGCCCGCATTGCGCCAGCGCAGGTAGTCTTGGGCCGCTTGGTGCAACGCCCAGCGTCCCACTTCATAGATCAGACCGGTTTCTTCCAGAATCGGAATAAAGCGGCCCGGCGGCACCAGCCCCGTGCGCGGATCGTTCCAGCGAATCAGCGCTTCGGCGCTGGTAAGTTTGCCGCTCACGAGGTTGATCTTGGGTTGGTAATGCAACACGAATTCGCCTTTCTCGATCGCCTGGCGCAGTTGATTTTCCAAGCTCAGTTTGTCGGCGGCATGTTCGTTCATCGCAGGCGTATAGAACAGGTAGCGCTCGCCGCTCCTTTTGGAGTTCTTTAGAGCCGCTTCGGCATTCTGAAACAGCGTGTCGGCATCGGTGCCGTCGGCGGGGAATAGCGCGATTCCGAATTTGACGGCGAGCCTTAACTCAAAATCGTTAATCAGAAAGGGTGGGTTGAAAACTTCTGTAATGCGCTGTTCGAGCAGGCGAGCTAATGCTTCGCCGCTTTGGACATCCAAAGTCATGACCGCAAAATGATCGGCATCAATGCGCGCCAGCCGTTGCACGCCCCCCGCATATTCGGCCATGCGCACGGCTACCGCCTTGAGCAGAGCATCGCCGGCCGCCCGGCCCAGTGAGTCGTTAATGGATTTAAATCGTTCGATATCCAGCAGCAGGAGTGCCAATTGGTGATTTTGCCGTTGCGCATCGAGCATATGTTGTTGCAGACGCTCGTGGAACAAGGTGCGGTTCGCAAGCCCGCTCAGCACATCGTAGTAGGCGAGGTAATCGAGACGCTCTCGTTTGTCGATGTTATCGATCCCGAACGCGATGTCGTCGGTCAGATCGGTCAACAGCTTCAACTCCTCCGCATGAAAGAATTCACTTTCGGTGGCGTACAGAGCAACCACACCGATCGCTTGGCCCGCGACTATCAGCGGCAGCACGGCCATCGAATTAATTCCCGATACGGTGTATTGCTTGCTGAATAACACGCGCGCGTCGTGTTGCGAGTCGTTGGACACCACGGGCTGCTTCTCGCTGATGGCCCGCGCCACCATGGTGTTGGATGCGGTTTCGGGGGATAACAAATTAAGACGAATAATGCCAATGAGCTCCTCATCCTTGCCCGCCGAGGCGACCGGCACGATGTTCAGCGTGGCCTGGTCGATGATGCAGATCAGCGCCATGCGAAAGCCGCCGTTCTCGACAGCGACACGGCACGCTTCCTTGAAAAGCGCCTCACGATGCCGAACCCGCACGATTAAAGTATTGATGCCGCTTAGCATGGCGTAGACGCGGTTCAGGTACTTGATGCGGATCTCGCTTTGCCGCAGCGAATGATTGCTTTGACTGATTGCAAGCTCGGCCATTTTCAGGTCATGAATATCCGTGCAGGTGCCAAACCATTTCAGAATATTGCCGCTTGCGTCTTGCAGCGGCACGCCGCGCACCAGCCACCAGCGGTAAATTCCATCCGCGCGCCGCAAGCGGCTTTCAATCGCGTAAATACCCGCGGTGGACATCGCGTGCTGCCAGGCATTCCAGGCTTGCTGTTGCTCATCCGGATGGAACGCTTGGAGCCACCCTTGGCCCAGGCTTTCCGCCAGCGTGAGCCCGGTGTATTCCATCCACTGCGGATTGAGATAAATCGTCCAGCCATCCGCGCGCGTGATCCACACGATTTGCGGCATGGCTTCGGCTAAAGTGCGAAATTCCTCCATGCTCGTGCGCAACGCCTGCTCCGCCTGTTTGCGCTCGGTGATTTCGCGCGTGGCGCCCACCACGTACTCGACGCTGCCATCGGTGGCGAGCACGGGCGAAAAAATATACTCGTAATGACCGTGCTGTCCGGCGGGGCTGGTGTAAGTGGTTTCGTCGGTGATGCTCTGCTGGGTGGTGAACACATCCCGCACCTGCCGCTGTAACTTCGCGGCTAAATTCTCGGGGTAACCCAGGTCAAAGAAATTTTTGCCCACCGCCGTTTCCAGCGTGATACCCCACAGATTCAGGAGCGCCTGATTGACAAACAATATGCGTATTTCCCGATCGTAGATTTGCGTGAAGTCGCTGGTGGAGGCGAGCGCTGTACTGAGCATGCGTTCACGCCGTGCGGTGGTCCGTGACAACACCGCATACGCGCTCTCCGCGCGCTTGCGCTCGGTGATGTCATTGATGACGGCGAGAAAAACCGCTTTCCCGGCGTGCTCGACCAACTGCAAATGCACTTCGACCGGGTAGAGGCTGCCATCCGCGCGGCGATGCAGGGTTGTAAAAACGATCTTCGGTTGTTGATGGCGGCGCAGCGGCGCAAGCAATTCTTGGAAAGTCGCCGCCGTGAATTCAGGTTTGAAAAACAGCGGCGTCTGTTGACGCAGCTCGTCCATCGTGTAGCCAAGGTTGATAAGGGCGCTGTTATTGACATAATCGAAGCGCAGCGTGTCGGCATCGAAAATATAAATTTCATTCAGGCTGGCTTCGAGCACACTCTGGAGGCGCGCGGCGTCCACTTGCGCCTGCTTGCGTGCCGACAGGGTTTCGATTAATACGGCGGTTTCCTTAGGTGCGTCTTCCAGCGGCGGTGTTTCTCCGGGTTTCACGCGCTAAGACGTCCCGAAACCCAAGCTTGCAACCAGAGTTGCAGCGGACGCAGTACGGCGGCGCTATTTCGCAGCGGGCGAAAGGAATTCATCGAAAGACTCCTGTTCCGGCAACAGGCGGTCAGATCGGCAGATTGTGCCGCTCACTTGCGTGCGGGAATATAGAAAATCCGGCTGGGCAGCAGCTTAGTGTTGCCGCATTTGGAATTATCCGCTGAATGACGAGGACGGTATGTGCTCCAAGCCGCTTAGCAGCGCCGTCCGCAGGTGTCAGATCACCAAGCGCCAGGAAATGACATTTTTCACATGGGGATCTCTTTTAAAAAAGGGAACATACAAGGGTAGCGTGCGCCATGCGCACGAAATGGCTGCGGGGCGCCATGAAGGTAATGGCAGGGAAGTGAGT
>CAZHHW010000103.1:0-3044 GCA_964532385.1 uncultured Gammaproteobacteria bacterium
TGATAAGTAAGCGCCATTGAAATACAGTGGCTCAGCTCGTGTACAGGAATATCGTTTGCCGCCCTGAAGATGATGCTTCGATGCGGTCGTAAGATAACTTGGTTGTCCCCATTTCAGGGTTTCCTCCAGCTCGCCCACCCCGGCTGTTTGTGACGCTACATCGAAGATGAGTTGGCGGAGAAATAGGAGCTTCGTTTTTACTTGTTTTGGGTAGGAGTTGAAGGCGACAGCGACCTTGGAGCTTCCGAAATCTTTTTTCTGGGTCATTTTGCCTCCGTGCATCAAGAAATTCATAACGCTTGTGTTGACATGGGCGTCTGCCATTTGAAACGTGGGATAGTAGCGTTAAAGAAAATCAATGATCTTCAAGCGGAAGCCCTCAAGCGCTTTGCGGGCTTCCGACAAGCGGTTGAGGTCGGAATCGAATGTTTCGGGGATAAGACCTTCTTCCTCGATCTGGCGATCTCCTTTGCTTGCTCTCAGTCTAGAATTCTCTCGGATAAAGCCCAGCAGCCCCTCAGTGTTGATCCACGATGAGTACTTAGAGTGCACAATGTCGTTGCGTCTTTCGCCGAGTTTGCCTAGTTCGTTCATAAGTTTGTGGAACTCCTCCCTTGCAAGCTCATCGGGGTCGTGTTGAAGGTTAACGAACCTAGCGAACATAACGTCGGTTGTCTTGACACGCTTACTGTACTCAAGCTCATTAACAAGGATCCGAATTGCCTCGTCGTCGGCGCGAGCCATCAGCACAAGCAGTTCGGTAAGTGCTGCTTCCACGTGTTGGAACGAGACTACGAAGCGGCCAATCTGGTGATATGCAGTAGGTTGGTTCATGTGAAGGCCTAATTGAAAGTAGAAGGTGCAGCAAAACGTTTAGTAGTGCGGCAGCATGCTGGATAAAAAAACGAGGATCAATGTTGCCCATCCATCTATTGTTTGATTGTGCAATCCTAGCTCTACCCGCCAATTTCGCTAATTTCTGTAGACGTTTTTAAATCCATAGACTATAAATTGAGATCTAACGGATTTAAAAGCAGCCATTATGAAGAAGTCGAAAATCACTCAAGAATCAGAGGCCGCGCTGGGCGGGCAGGTGCGTGCGTTGCGCTTGCGCGAGAACCTCGATCAGCGGGCGCTGGCCGAGCGCGCGGGGGTGGGGCTGACGGCGTTGAAAAATGTCGAGTCCGGGAAAGGGGCGACGCTTAAGACCTTCATCAAGGTGTTGCGCGCGTTGGGGCGCGCGGACTGGTTTGAGACGCTGGCGCCGGCGGTGTCGATCAGTCCGCTGCAAATGCTGAAGTCCAAACCGGTGCGGCAGCGTGCGTCGCGTGCGCGCAAGCCGGTCAGGAAGCGTGCCAATGTATAAACCTGTTACCGCAGTGGAAGTGCGTGTGTGGGGCCACACCGTGGGCGCGGTCGCGCTGGATCCCAAGCTGGGTTATTACGCGTTTGAATATGCGCCAAAGTTCGTGGCCGACGGGGTTGAGCTGGCGCCGCTGACCATGCCGTTGGCGCAAGCGCGCGATCCCTTCGTGTTCACCGCATTGCCGGAGCTGACCTATCAGCGCTTGCCCGCCTTGCTGGCGGATGCATTGCCGGACGATTTCGGCAACGCGCTGATCAACGCATGGATGGCGAGTCAAGGTGTGGCGCCTGCGGCGATCACGGCGCTCGACCGGCTGGCGTACATGGGCAAGCGCGGCATGGGCGCGCTGGAGTTTCGTCCGGCGCGCGGGCCGCACGGGGCGAGCAGCACGGCGGTGGATCTGGCGGCGCTGGTGGAAAGCGCGCGCCGCGCGGTGCACGGCGAGATCGATTCCGATCCACATGCCAAAGCGGCGCTGGCGCAGATTATTCAGGTCGGCACCTCGGCCGGTGGCGCGCGCGCCAAGGCGGCGATTGCGTGGAATCCGCGCAGCGAGGAAATTCGCGCCGGTCAGTTTGATGTCGAGACCGGTTTCGAACACTGGTTGCTAAAATTCGACGGCATGGGCGCAGACCGCGAACTGGGCGCGTCGCACGATTACGGCCGCATCGAATATGCCTATCATTTGATGGCGGTGCAGGCGGGCATCGCTATGTCGCCGTGCCGTTTGCTGGAAGAGGGTGGGCGCGCGCATTTCATGACCCGGCGCTTTGATCGCGACGGCAATCGCAAACATCACATGCAAACACTGTGTGCGATGGCGCACCTGGATTACAAACAGCGCGCCACGCACGATTACAGCCAGTTGTTGTTAACAATTCAGAATCTCAAGCTCGGGCACGTTGCGTTGGAAGAAGCTTTCCGGCGCATGGCCTTCAACGTGATGGCTGCGAATTGCGATGATCACAGCAAGAACTTTTCCTTCCTGCGGCGAGAGGGTGGTGCGTGGGAACTGGCCCCCGCGTACGATCTGATCCACGCTTATAACCCGAACGGCGAATGGACTTATCAGCATCTGATGGCGGTGAACGGAAAATTCAGCGGCATCACGCGCGCCGACGTGCTGGCCGTCGCCGACCGTTTCGGCATCGGCAGCGCACCCAAGGTGCTCGAGCTTGTCAGTGAGGCGGTGATGGCATGGCCGGAGTTTGCGCGCGCCGCCAAATTGAGTGAAGTTGAAACTCAGCGCGTAGGCGGACATCATGTGCGGTTGTGATTTTTTGGAGCGCGGCCATCCCGGCCGCTTTATTGCGGGCTGGAAGCCCGCGCTCCCCAAATATTTTTAGGAGGCGCAATGAACACATTCACTCACACCGAAATGATTCAAGGTTTGCTACATCCCAGCAATCAAAGCCGTGCAGCCAAGAGCGTGGAAATATTCGGCTACATCATGCTGGCGGAGAGCCTCGCCATCCTGCTGGTGCCGCAGCTGGTCGCGTCATTGTTGCAACTCGATCCGCTCAGCGCGCAATCAACGACTTACTTTCGCATCGGCGGTCTGCTGATCGGCGGGCTTGGCATTCTCTATGTGATCAGCGGACGGCTGAACGCGCATGGTTTTATTTTTGCGTCGATGATCGACCGCCCGCTGGTGCCGCCGACGATGTTGCTGTTATGG
>CAZHHW010000103.1:3144-10862 GCA_964532385.1 uncultured Gammaproteobacteria bacterium
TTTTGCGTCGATGATCGACCGCCCGCTGGTGCCGCCGACGATGTTGCTGTTATGGACCTTGGGCATTGTGCCGGGCACCTTGGCGATTGCCTTTTCGACGCTGGATTTCGGGACGTTTCTGTGGACGTTTTTCGCGTGGCGCGCGGATTTGCGGGAGCACGTGAGCGGGGCTGTATAAATGTAAAGAACTAACACTCTCTCCTCATTTTCGAGGAGGGGTGCTCCGTAGGCGACCGTCATGGATGGCGGAAGGTAGAGCAACGCAGTAGCAGTTGCCGGGGAGGGGTGGTCGTTGTTGGTGTAAGTTAATCTTAACCGCAACCACCCCGTCCGCTGCGCGCCCATCCTCCGCTGCACAGGATGTGCGAGTGCCGCGAAGCGCATGGATGCGCGAGAGCGGCCTCGAACATGAGGAGGGGAGGACTGGATTCATTTCAACAGCGGGTGATCTTTCGGCAGGGTTTTCGAGTACCAGATTGCCAGCTTGTGGCGCATCGATTGTTGCGAGACCTGATCCTCGGGCAAGGCTTGAATGACTTTGTCGTGCACCAGCAGCCGGTAGATGTAGAGGATTTTTTCGGCGGCCGAATCGGTGGGTTCGAACTCGACCGCGCCGCGTTTTTCACCATAGGCCACCCCGGCGAGGATGGCGGCTTTTACCAATTCCGCTTCATGTTTTATTTTTTTCATAATGCCGGTTCCATTGCAGTGCGACGCTGCGCTAAGAGCGTAGCGCCTTCAGGTGTTTTTTACAAAGCGTGAGGCCCGCTGACCGCGCGGTTTGAGGTAACATGCGCTCCCACTGACTTAACCAGAAGCCGCCATGAAAACCATTACGTTTCAACTCAGCCCCGAATACGAATACATCGATTTATGCAACCTGCTCAAACTGTCGGGCCTCGCCGAAAGTGGCGGGCAGGGCAAAGTGCTGGTCGCCGCCGGCAAGGTGCAGGTCGATGGCCAGCCCGAGAGCCGCAAGACCGCGAAAATTCGCGCCGGGCAAGTGGTCGAATGCCTCGACACACGCATCGAAGTGTTGGGGAAATAGTTGTGGCGCTCAAGGCCACGGTGTTCAAGGTCGACGTGCAGATCGCCGACATGGATCGCAATTATTACCAAAGCCATGCGCTCACCGTGGCGCGGCACGCATCCGAAACCGATGAACGCATGATGGTGCGCCTGCTGGCCTTTGCCATGTACGCCAGCGACACGCTGGTTTTCGGCAAAGGCATCGCAGCCGACGATGAGCCCACGTTGTGGGAAAAAGATCTGACCGGCGCCATTGAACGCTGGATCGAAGTCGGCCAGCCGGACGAGCGTGAAATCCGCAAAGCCAGTGGCCGCGCCAGGCAGGTGGTAGTCATCACTTATGGACGTTCGGCCGAGCCGTGGTGGGAACAAAATCGCGACAAGCTGCAACGTATCAATAATCTGACGGTACTGCGCCTGCCGGCAGCTACGACCCAGTCGCTCGCGGCGCTGGCCAACCGCAACATGCAATTGCAATGCAGCATCCAAGAGCGGCTGATCTGGATCACGGCCGATGCCGGTGCGGTGCAAGTCGAGCCCCACGTGCTGATGAAGGCGGAGGAAAACAGCTCACGCCCGGGATAGTTGGTTATTCCGCACATTGGCAGGCAGTTAAGTTTGCCCGGCGAAACAACTGCTTTTATACTCGCGCCTCGCGCCAATTTATAACTTTTGAGGATGCCCATGCCGCTGGAACACATTCGTTCGTTCAATCCACCTACCCGCACCTTGATGGGGCCCGGTCCGTCCGATGTCCATCCGCGCGTGCTGGCGGCAATGGCGCGCCCGACCATCGGACATCTCGACCCGGTGTTCGTCAGTATGATGGACGAATTGAAACAGTTGCTGCAGTACGGCTTTCAAACCAAAAACGAGTTGACCATTCCGGTTTCCGCCCCCGGCTCGGCGGGCATGGAAACCTGTTTTGTGAATCTGGTCGAGCCCGGCGACAAGGTGATCGTGTGTTCGAACGGCGTGTTCGGCGGCCGCATGAAAGAAAATGTCGAGCGTTGCGGCGGCGTCGCGGTGATGGTGGAAGCGGAATGGGGACGCGCGGTCGATCCGCAGCGTGTGGAAGACGCATTGAAAAAAAATCCTGATGCGAAAATTGTCGCGTTCGTGCACGCCGAGACTTCCACCGGCGCGCAGTCCGACGCCAAAACCATCAGCGCCATCGCACGTCAGTATGGCTGCTTGAGCATTGTCGACGCGGTGACGTCATTGGCCGGCACGCCGTTAAAGGTCGACGACTGGCAACTGGATGCGGTGTACTCGGGCTCGCAGAAATGCCTGTCGTGCACTCCCGGCTTGTCGCCGGTGACCCTCAGCCCGCGCGCTGTGGAAAAAATCAAAGGCCGCAAAAGCAAGGTGCAAAGCTGGTTTCTGGATTTAAATCTGGTCATGGGTTACTGGGGCGGAGCGGTCAAGCGCGCGTACCACCACACCGCACCGATCAACCCACTGTACGGTTTGCATGAATCCCTGGTCATCATGAAAGACGAAGGTCTGGAAAATTCCTGGGCGCGGCATGCGCGCATGCACGGCGCATTGCGTGCCGGTATCGAGGCAATGGGCCTGTCCTTCCTGGTGCCCGAAGCGGAACGTTTGCCGCAATTGAATGCGATCCGTTTGCCGGACGGTGTCGACGAAGCGGCCATCCGCCAGCGCCTGCTCAATGAATTCAATCTTGAAATCGGAGCGGGCCTGGGCGCGTTGGCGGGCAAGGTCTGGCGCATCGGATTAATGGGTTATGCGGCAAATATCAAGAATGTATTGTTCTGTCTCAGTGCACTGGAAACAGCGCTGGCCGATGCGGGTGCGCCGGTCAAACGGGGTGTGGCAGTGGAGGCGGCGGCGCGCGCTGCGCTGAAAATCCAATAAATTCAAGCACCCATAATTCCAGTCGATAAAACGCCAACAGCGCGTTGCCGTTTGCCGGCGTCATGCCGTGAGCTGAGTCCAAGAGTGCCGTACGGCGTTATGGGATCCTCAATGTGGATGACTACCATGCAAACCTCAGCGCAGCTCGACAAAGGCGTGGTGGTGTGCGGAATTTTTTCTCAAAACTGATCTGGCTTGCGGTCGGGTGGTGTGGTTTTGCGGCCATCCTGCCGGTTTATGCTGCGAATGCCGTTCCTGTGCCGGTGAAGATTGGCGTGCTGGCATTCATGGGCGAGGAATCAACCGCTGATCGTTGGACGCCGGTGGCGAATTATCTAAACCGGATGATGCCCGCCTATCAGTTTTCCATCGTACCCCTCACACTTGACAATATCGACCGCGCCATCTTCGGCAGCGAAGTCGATTTTCTGCTGACCAACCCGGCGTCATACGCGGACCTGGAATCGGCCTACGGCATCACGCGTCTGTTAACGGTGCGTAATCGCAGGACCGGGGGTTCTTTTACGCAATTCGGTGCGGTGATTTTCACGCGTGCCGACCGTTATAACATCCGCAGCCTCGAAGACCTGCGCGGCAAAACCTTCGCCGCGGTGCACGTCAATGCTTTTGGCGGCTGGTGGATGGCCTGGCGCGAATTAAAAGCACACGGTATTGATCCGGACAGCGACTTCAAACGTCTGGATTTCACCGGCTTTCCGCAAGACAAAGTCGTGTATGCAGTCAAGAACGGCACCGTGGCGGCGGGGACTGTGCGCACCGACGTGCTCGAGCGCATGGCGGAACAGGGTATTATCGCCTTGGAAGACTTTCGCGTATTGAACCCGCAAATCACCCCCGGGTTTCCCTTTTTGCTCAGCACCCAATTGTATCCGGAATGGCCATTGGCCCTGGTGAACCAGAGGCTGGCGCGGATGGCACAACAGGTCAGCGTTGCCCTGCTGAGCATGCCTGACGATGCCCCCGAGGCGATGGCCGCGCGCATCGCCGGCTGGACCGTACCCTTGGACTACCATGGCGTGCACGATTTAATGCGCGAACTGCGGGTAGGTCCCTACCGGGTTTATGGATTGGAAACCCTGCGCGAACTGTTTTTGCTGTACTGGCGCTGGACCTTGTTAGGATTGATGGTGCTTATCGCCGGTGCCGGTATCAGCGTGCATGTGTTGCGCCTGAACAGGCAATTGAAGCGATCCACCGGTGCACTGGAGGCTGAGATTCAGCGGCGTAGCGAGGCGCAGAGTATCAGTGCCGCGCAAGCCAAACGCGTGCGTGCGTTATATACCGTGGCCTCGATGTCGGGTATGTCGTACGACGAAGAAATCGTGGAGATTTTACGCACCGGGTGCCCTCTGCTCGGTTTGCATGTAGGTAAGGTGGTGCGCGTTGATTTACAGCAAAATAAAAGCACTGTGCTTGCGGTACATGCACCGGAAGGATCCAAATTAAAAGCCGGGGATGTGCTGCCGCTGGATAAAACCTATTGCATCATGCCCAGTCTTTCCAAACGGCCGTTTGCCGTCGAGCATGCCGCGCAATCCAAGTGGCGCGATTTACCCTGTTACACGTTTTCCGGCATGGAGTCGTACATCGCCGCGCCGATCTGGGTGAATCAAGTGTTCTTCGGCACCATCAGCTATGCCAGTGAAACGCCGCGTGACCGGCCGTTTCTGGAAACCGACATGGATCTGGTGCAACTGATGGGGCGCTGGATCGGTGTGGCGCTGGAGCGCCGCTCGCAGCAGCAGGAAATCGCTCAGGCACGCGCCCATGCCGAATCCGCCAACAGTACCAAGAGTGATTTTCTGGCGCGCATGAGTCACGAATTACGCACGCCGCTCAATGCGATCATCGGTTACAGCGAGATGATGATCGATGACGCGCTCCAACAAAACGCGCAAGAGCGCCGGCAGGACCTGGAAAAAATCAACTCTTCAGGCAAGCAATTACTGGCCTTGATCAACGACATTCTCGATCTGTCGAAAATCGAAGCGGGCAAAATGGAGTTGATGAATGAGACATTCAAGATCAAGGAGGTCATCGACGACGTCATCACGACGATGCAGCCCGCACTGAATAAAAATCATAACGTGATCGAATTTGCGGGCCCAGATGAGTTGGGTGAGATGACCGGGGACATGACTAAACTGCGTCAGATCGTACTGAATATCTTAAGTAATGCGTGTAAATTTACCGAACATGGCCGCATCACCATGGGCATAGACCGGCGGTTTGAAAATACCCAGGAGTGGATCGTTTTTTCCATCGCGGATACCGGCATCGGCATGAGTGCAACTCAAATGGAACATTTATTCGAGGAGTTTTCGCAAGCCAGTGCCGAGACGGTGCATAAATACGGCGGTACCGGCTTGGGTCTGTCGATCTGCAAAAAATTCTGCGCCATGATGGGCGGGGATATTGAAGTCATGAGTGCGCCCAAGAAAGGTTCGACCTTCGTGATCCGCCTTCCTGCCAAGCCCGGTGCAGCGGGCAGTAGCGTGATGAATTATTCCAGCGGAGCCATGTGAGTGAGGCGTTCTGAGGCGAATGTCATCAATTTGCTACTCTGACAACAGATACTGCGTGGCCGTGGCATGTCATGTTAAAAAAAATGGACCCCATCGATTATAAAAACCCGGTGTTGTATATCAACCGGGAGTTAAGCCAGCTCGAATTCAATTGGCGAGTCCTGGCACAGGCCAAGGACGAGGCTCTGCCCTTGCTGGAGCGTCTGCGTTTCCTGTGCATTTCCAGCACCAATATGGATGAGTTTTTCGAAATCCGCGTGGCCGGATTAATGGAGCAACTCGAACTTCCGGCGGTCAAGCCCGGTCCGGACAACCTGACGCCCCACGAAGTGCTCAATGCGGTCAGTACACGTGCGCATGATCTGGTCGCGGAGCAGTACCGCGTGTTAAACGAAGTGCTGATTCCAAAACTGCAGCAGTCGGGTATCTATTTTATTCGCCGCGGCGAATGGACCGCGGCTCAGGAAATCTGGCTGCGCGCGTACTTTGAGAAAGAAGTGCTGCCGATGCTCAGCCCGTTGGGCCTTGATCCGGCGCATCCGTTCCCGCGCATTTTGAACAAGAGTTTGAATTTCATCATCGCCCTCAAAGGCAAAGATGCGTTTGGCCGCAGCAGTAATCTTGCCATCGTGCAGGCGCCGCGCGCGTTACCGCGAATTATTCAGATCGCCGCCGAAAGCAGTAATGGTTCGCCTTACCACTTCGTCTTCCTGTCATCGTTGATTCACCACTACATGGCCGATTTATTTCCGGGCATGAAGGTGTTGGGTTCCTATCAATTTCGCGTCACGCGTAACAGTGATTTATTTGTCGATCACGAAGAGGTGCAGGACTTGATGCATGCGGTGCAGGGCGAACTTGCGCAGCGCCGCTTTGGCGACACCGTGCGGTTGGAGGTCGTCGACGACTGTCCCGAGCGTTTAACCGGATATTTACTGAATCAGTTTGAATTGGGCGCAAGCGATTTATATAAAGTGAACGGACCGGTTAACCTCAATCGTTTGATCGGAATTTGCGATCTGGTCGACCGCCCGGAATTGAAGTTCCCGTTGTTTACACCGAAATTGCCCGCGGCATTGGTTGAAAATCCGGAAATGTTTGAAGTGTTGCGCAAACAGGATGTGTTGTTGCACCACCCCTTTGAATCGTTCGTGCCGGTTATTGAATTTTTGCGGCAGGCGGCCAGCGATCCGCAAGTACTGGCCATCAAACAGACGTTATACCGCACCGCGCCTGACGCGCCGATCGTGGGACATCTGGTCTCGGCCGCGCGCGCAAGCAAAGAAGTGACTGTCGTGATCGAGCTGCGCGCGCGCTTCGATGAAGAAGCCAACATTGCTCTGGCCAATCGCCTGCAGGAGGCCGGTGCCCACGTGGTGTATGGAATCGTCGGTTATAAAACCCACGCCAAAATGATTCTGGTGGTGCGCCGCGAAAGCAAGCAACTGTGCCACTACGTGCATCTGAGCACCGGCAATTATCATCCGCGCACCGCGCGTATTTATACCGACTACGGTTTGCTGACCAGCAATAAAGATATCGGGGAAGACGTACACAAGGTGTTTTTGCAACTCACCAGCCTGGGTCGCGTGGCCAAGCTGCAGAAGCTGTTGCAAGCTCCGTTTACGTTGCACGACGGGTTGCTGGACAAAATCCGGCGCGAAGCAAAATACGCCGAGTCCGGTAAGTCCGCGCGCATTATTGCCAAAATGAATTCGCTGGTGGAGCCGCAGATTATTCAAGCGCTGTATGCGGCATCGGCTGCCGGAGTACGCATCGATCTGGTCGTGCGCGGAACCTGCGGACTGCGGCCCGGAATTCCAGGCGTGTCCGATAACATTCGTGTGCGTTCGATCGTCGGACGTTTTTTAGAACATGCGCGCGTACTTTACTTCCATAATGGCGGCGAACCCGATGTGTCATGCTCCAGCGCAGACTGGATGGAACGCAATTTCTTTCGCCGTGTGGAAGTGTGCTTCCCGGTCGAGATAAAGGTTTTGCGGGAGCGCATTGTCCATGATCTTGAAAATTATCTGCAAGACAATACACAGGCTTGGGATCTGCACAGCGACGGCAGTTACCAGCGTGTTACGCCGGAAGGTCGGACGCCGGTGAGTGCGCAAACCGTGTTGCTGAGCGAATTCGCGGAAATTTAACCGCAACCACCCTGTCCGCTGCGCGTCCTCCCCTCCTCGAAAATGAGGAGGGGAGTAAACCTCTCTCTCCCTCCTTATTTTCGAGGAGGGTGCCCCGAAGGCGACC
>CAZHHW010000104.1:0-2336 GCA_964532385.1 uncultured Gammaproteobacteria bacterium
TTTTTCTCCCCTCCTTATTTTCAAGGAGGGGTGGCAGCGCAGCTGACGGGGTGGTTGATATAAAGCCGAATTCACTTAAGTAAAGGGTCAGACCATGATTAAAATCACCCCCATTGCCGCCGAAAAAATTCTCGCCATCTCGGCCAGCAGCGACACCGCCAATCTCGCCTTGCGCGTCGCCGCCAAAGTCGGCCCCGACGGCAAATACGAATACGGCATGGGTTTCGACGAGCGCGCCGAAAACGATCTGTATCTGGTGTGCGAAGGCGTCGCCGTAGTGATGACCCCGCACACCGGCGAGCTGGTCGAAGACGCCATCATCGATTATGTCGAGGTCGAAGCCGGGACCTTTGATTTCATTTTCTTCAATCCGAATGACCCGGATCATAAGGCGCCGAAAACTGATTAATTGAGAAAGCGATGAATCACATAGAATCATTTAACAGATGCGCGGCCCTGATCTTCGACGAGCTATACCGTTCGTTTCCGATCCGAAAACAAATTTCGTCTAACTCATTGCCAGAAGGAATTTTCAGCGATCTTTCCGACGAAGATTATGTCGAAGCAGTTAAGAGAAAAATTATTTTTGAGAGAACAGGAAAATGGTTAGTGGAAGCAGATTACATTTGGGCAGAAAGAGTCACGGAATCTACAATATTTGGTGCGGTTCTTTCTCCCAAGGGTCTTGAGGTATTGAAGGCATCCCCAGACTCAATATCTACGGAGCATAGTTTGGGAGAGCGGATGGGGGAATTAGTACAACAAGGTTCTTACAGTCTGCTTTCGAAGGTGGTAGATAAAGTACTTTCAATCGGAGTTGCAATTGCAACAGGCACAACGATCTAACAATTGCATCGATATTGACTGAATGAAGCATCGCGTGCATTCGCTCAAAAATACAAAGAGAAGCTCACTACAGCGGCTAGTGCTCCATCGATGTGGTATTGCATGTCAGACTTTAGATCACCCTAAGAAATAGTGATGTAGGGTGGGCTTTGCCCACCGTTTTTAATTGGGATGGCGAAAGGGTGGGCAATGCCCACCCTACGGCTCTTTCGAGAAGTATCAGCAGGATGATGCAATGTTCCAAGGTCTACGCACTGTCATCTACAACGTCCCCGATATCGAAACAGCCAAGAACTGGTACGCATCGGCATTAGGCTTCAAGCCGTATTTCGATGAGCCGTTTTATGTCGGGTTCAATGTCGGTGGTTACGAATTGGGACTGGTTCCGCATGCGCAATCGGCAGCCAATGTGAGCGACGGTGGGGTCGCCTATTGGGGCGTCGAAAATATTGCGGCGGAGTTCAAGCGACTACTCGCGCTGGGGGCTAAGGAGCATAGCGCGGTGCGCGATGTGGGAGGCGGCATCGCTGTAGCGACAGTGCTTGACCCTTTCGGAAACATCGTCGGTTTAATTCACAATCCGCATTTCAAGATTGGTTAATCCTCATCTCTATGACCAACCCCCAAGAAACCAGCCGCTCCATTTTGCGCGGGCCGTTGCCGGAAGAATTGCAAGGCGCGGTTACGCGGCTTAAAGCGTTGACGGTGCCGCAGCGGTTGCGGGCGAGCCGCTGGTTTTGGCTGGTGATGGGCTTGGCGGCGAGCGGACTCGCCTTGGGTGGATTGGCGATGCATTACGCTTTGCTCGCGGGGTCTGTTATTGGCATTAGCGCAACGCTGGCGTTCGCTTTTATTCTTGTGCTGCTTTCCGCCGTGCTGGTGGCGGGCTTCCGGGTACGCGTTTTGAACGCGGAATTTCGCGTGCGCAAGTGGATCGTGCGCATGATGGAGGGCGATCTGGGTGCACGCGTGGCACCGACCGTGCCCTCGGGTGAAATTTCCTTGCTCGACGATATCAACGTGCTGGGCGACATGATCAGCCGCATGTGCAAAAACGTGGATCAGCAAACACGCGTGCAAATGGAACAGCTCGCGCAGAAAACACGCTCGCTGGAAATCCTTTACGACGCGGCGGCGGGCGTGAACGTGTTGCACGATGTAAACGAATTGCTCACCCGCTTTTTGCATACATTGTGCGATATGGTGAAGGCGCGCGCGGGGGTGGTGCGGCTGATAACTGAAGATGGGCAGATGCGGTTGATAGCGACCGTAGGTTGTGATGAAAATCTGCTGGCACGCGCCGTGTCGCTGGAACAATGCTTGAGCGGCGCGCGCGCGGCGGATGAATTATTAATCCAGACCGATGTTCAGCTATGCGAACCCGGCCTGCATATTTCGACCGAGGCGGGCTGCGCCGCGCTTGTGACTATTCCGATTCGCTACAGCGACCGCACGCTGGGTGTATATCATTTGGTGCTGGAAAGCGCGGC
>CAZHHW010000104.1:2436-10848 GCA_964532385.1 uncultured Gammaproteobacteria bacterium
TGGAAGTGCAGGTCTTGCACATTGTGCAGGAAGCTTTGACCAACGTGCGCAAACACAGCGACGCCCAAACCGTGCGCGTATTGTTGCGTATTGCGGACAACGGCAAACATTATGTGCTGGTGGAAGACGACGGGCAGGGTATCGAAGAAAAAGTTGTCAGTGACCCGCCCGGCGAACACATCGGATTGTCGATCATGCGCGAGCGCGCGGCGCGGCTCGGTGGTACGCTCAATATCGAAAGCGATGCCGGCGAAGGCACACGGGTGGAATTACAATTCAATGTGCCGATAACAACGCATGAGTGATTATCACGATCTGATCGCCGCGGAACGGCCACTGCGCGTCATCCTCATCGATGACCACGCGCTGTTTCGCATGGGCTTGTATGAGCTGATGGAGCGTCGCGGCATCAAGGTGGTGGCCGCCGTGGGCGACGGCCAGGCCGGACTCAAATGCGCGAAAGAGCTGGAGCATGACTTAATTTTGCTGGATGTGCGCATGCCCGCGATGGACGGCTTGGAAACCTTGCGGCGTCTGCGCGCCACCGGTGTATCCGCGCCGGTGATCATTCTAAGCACCAGCAACGACGACCGCGACGTGGTGGAAGCGCTGCGTCACGGCGCGCAAGGCTACCTGTTAAAAGACATGGACCCCGACGCGCTGGTCGCGGCCTTGCACAGCATATTGAGTGGTAAAACCGTGGTCGCGCCGGAGCTCGCCGCAGTGTTCGCGCGTTATGTGCAAGGCAGCGACCGGCCGCATCAAGAGTTATCGCCGTTCGCCGATCTCACCCCGCGCGAGCTGGAAATCCTCAAACACGTCGCCGAAGGCCAAAGCAACAAAGTCATTGGCCGGGCTTTGGGTATCGTCGACGGCACCGTCAAGCTGCATGTCAAATCGATCATGCGCAAACTCGGCGTGCATTCGCGTGTCGAGGCCGCGGTAATCGCGGTGGAGAAAGGCCTGAACAAGTAATCGCGTGCCGGGTTATGCGCAGGTCATTTTAGCGGTCTAAAGCGCCCCGTCTGTTTTCCCGATATCAATTCACGCGCCGGTGGTTGAGGCTCACGGCTGAACTGCGCCGGCAGACAGTGGTGCTATGCATGATTTCGATCCGAGACAGGCGTCAGTGATTGACTCAAATAAATCTTCGCCAAGTTCCGTGATGAGCGAATCCAAACGGGTTCCGCCGGATCTGTTTTCGTATTTGGGTATTGTGATCATGACGGTATTGCTGGCCGCCATTGTAGGCGTTGGTATCGTCGGCATGTTTGACATTTACAGCACCGGCGAGCAAATCGTGAAGGAGCGCATAGAAAAAATCCGGCTGGTGCAGGTGATGGGGAGCGCGGCACGCGAACGCACGGTATTGTTGCAGCGCATGATTTTTCTGGATGATCCCTTCGAGCGAGACCCGCTGGGTCAGGAGCTCAACATGCATGGCGCGCGTTTCGCCAATGCGCGCATGGAATTTCTGGCCAAGGACCTTACCGGGGAAGAGAAAGCCATTCTGGAACGCCAGGGCCGCATCAGCGGCATCGCGGTTCCCTTGCAAAATCAGGTCGTCGATCTCATCGCAGCCCAAGACATAGAGCAAGCGAAAACCCTGCTCGCGCAGCAAGCGATGCCGTTGCAGGACGAGGTTCTGGCCGCCTTGTCCGAACTTATGAATTTTCAAATCGTCGCCGCGCACGACTCGGTGCTGCAAACGCGTCAGGCCTTCGAACAGGGACGTACCATCACGATTGTGATGTCGGGTTGCGCTGCCGCAATCGCAATCTATTTGATCTGGCTGGTGCGTAATTCAACGCGGCAACGCCACGAATATTTTTCGCAGATGCAGGCGGCGAATCGGGCGAAATCGACATTTTTGGCGAAAATGAGCCACGAAATGCGTACGCCCTTGACGGCAATTATTGGTTTTGCAGAGGCCTCGCTCGATGCCGGACAAAGCTCGGACGAACGGCTCGCCGCGCTGCGCATTATCCAGCACAGCGGTAACCACTTGCTGCATATCATCAATGATATTCTTGATCTGTCGAAAATCGAGGCTGAAAAGCTCGAAGTCGACCTCTGCGAGTGTTCGTTGTTTGCAATTCTTAACGACGTGCATGCCTTGGTGCACATGCAAGCGCAAAGCAAGCAGCTTGCGTTCAGCATCAACTACAATTTTCCCTTACCCTTGCATATCTATACCGATCCGCTGCGTTTAAAACAGATTGTCATCAATTTATGCGGCAATGCCGTTAAGTTCACGGAAACGGGCGCGGTCACAATCCACGTTAGTTTCGATGGTGAGCAAAAAAAACTCGCCATTGCGGTGCGCGACAGCGGTATTGGCCTGACATCCGATGAACAGAGTCAATTGTTCCAGGACTTTCATCAGGCCGATGCCAGCGTGCAACGCAAATACGGCGGCACGGGTCTGGGCTTGGCATTATCTCAAAAGCTTGCGGCCAAGCTGGGTGGCCGTATCCGTTTGAACAGCGAAAAAGGCGCCGGCAGTACTTTCACTTTCGAGCTACCGCAACCAGTCACAGAGCGCAAAATTGATTTCGCTCACAATGCCGCCCAGATTCCGGCCGCTATGCCGCAGGCGCCGGCCTATGCGGTCCAAAATTTTTCGGGTCGCGTATTGTGCGCCGAAGACACTCCTGAACTTGCCGAGTTGATGGGTGTGCTGTTGCGCCGCGCCGGTGTTACAGCGGTTGTGGTACAGAACGGCGCGCAAGCGGTCGAGCGTGCGGCGCGTGAACGCTTCGATCTCATCCTGATGGATATCCAGATGCCGGTGCTGGATGGTGTATCGGCGATGATCAAGCTCAAGGAGTCGGGATGTGACATACCCGTCATCGCGGTGACCGCCAACGCAATGAAAGAAGACCGTGAGCATTATCGTGCCGCGGGTTTCGTGGATTTTCTTGTCAAGCCCATTAACCGGTCCGAGCTCAGACGGGTGCTGGAAGCGTATTTGCCCGCGGCGGAGCACGAAGTTACTCCCGGCATCGCTCCGATTTATCCCCAATTTGGCAACGTGGAGGACGCGGCGGACGAGCATATCCTCCGGGTGATGGCGACCTTTGTCGAGCGGCTGCCGGGATACTGTCAACAACTTAGCCAAGCGATTGTGGCGCATCAATGGAAACAAGCGCGTGAAATCGCGCATCAACTGTGCGGCCTGGGCGGAGATATGGGCTATCCCATCATTACCGAGCTTGCAACAACCCTGTCATCCCATTTGCGCGCCGAGAATTACACCGAAGCCCAGCAAATTAATGCCCGCCTGGAACAGGTTACGGAGCGGATACAACTGGGAAGAACGGGCTGAAGTCCATTCTTTGCTGTCTTATTTGACTGCCCTGCACTGTGCTTTGGCCCCTCTCTCCCTGTAAAATAGCCCACTTATAAAGAACATAAGCCTGGGGGGCATATCATGTATTGTCGTCTGACACAGCTCATTATTTTAATTACAGCGGGATGGATTTTGGCGGCGTGCGGCAGTAGCAATACCCGCACGGGCCATTTCATCGATGGTCCGGTGGAGGGCTTGCGTTACGACACCACCACCCATTCAGGATTAACCAGCGCCGGTGGTGAATTCACTTACAGGCGTGGCGAGACGGTAAGTTTTTACGTGGGCGACATTTTGCTCGGTACCGCGACCGGCGCTGATATCATTACGCCCTTCGATCTAGCTGGAATCGCACCGCCGCAGACGGCGTTGGAAATTAGTAACGCGGTAAATCTCTATAAAACTCACATCATCGCTTCGCCATTTGAAATTGCAGGCAATATCGCTATTTTTCTGCACACGCTGGATCAGGACGGCGATGCGGCGAACGGAATTCAAATCCCGGCGCCTTTGCATGCGCTTGCCGGCGGCATGCAGTTGGACTTTAAGCAAATTTCTGGCACATTCGAAAGCGATCTTAAATCCAGCCTATTTTTTACCAGGGCGCTTGCTGCAAATGTCTGGTCAGAAACCCGCACGGTGGCGACACGCAGCGCGGCGCTTAACGCACTGTATTCCAGCCTTGATATAACGCCGGAGATTTATGCGCTTGCGGGATACGAGCTTGATATTAATGCTGATGGAATTGTTGACGGCCGAACCGTTTATGTGGCCGATTCTTCTGGACAAACGGTGCGGGTTGATCAGGACAGCAATGCAGATGGTGTCATTGATCATCGCATTGATAACGTGCGAGATGCTACCGGAAAGATTGTGCGAGTCGATGAGGACAATAATGCGGATGGCAGTGTTGATTACATCACCTGGTTCACTTACGACGCGCAAGGACGCGTAATTGAATTTGCTGTCGACAGTAATGCCGATGGTGATGTGGATAGACGCACTTTTATAAGTTATAACGCAAGCAACGTGCTTTCGCTGATTGAGGAAGATACCGATGCTAACGGCATCATTGATGCCACGACACGCTACATCCAAAGTAACGACGGCCGGGTGGAGACAGACGAATATGATGATAACGCCGACCTTATTGTGGATCGCCTTACGGTAACCACCTTCGACGATACTGGGCGACTCATTGAATATATTAACGATACTGATGCCGATGGGGTGGCGAACAGCCGGACAATTTTTAAATATGATGTTTCCGGTCAGCCTTCATCTAGCGAAACGGATAACAATGCAGATGGGGTGATTGATGACCGAGAAATTTTGACTTTGGATGCAAGCGGTTATTTAAGCCTTATTGAGCACGACCAAAACGTCGATGGTGTAATCGATTCCCGGCAAATTTACACTCGGAATGCGTCAGGCGGTATTGTTATGTATGAAGTTGATTCCAACGCAGACGGTATTGTTGATCTCCGTTCCAGGTACACCTTTGTCGCCGTGAATAATTGGGAGCTGGTACTTGCTCCGCAACCGTTGCCGCCGCCACCACCTGCATCGGGTAGCGGTGGCGGAGGTAGCATGCCCGGTGGCGGCGGTATGGGTGGCGGGATGTGACTTTATCCGCCCCGGCTCACTTCTTCTCCAACTTCAACGCCGCGGAATTAATGCAATACCGTTGTCCCGTCGGGTCCGGCCCATCCGGAAACACATGGCCCAGATGCGCGTCGCAGTGGCTGCATAGCACTTCGGTGCGGCGCATGAACAGACCGTGGTCTTCTTCGGTGCTGACGGCATCGGGCCGGATCGGCTGAAAGTAACTGGGCCAGCCGGTGCCGGAGTCGAACTTCGTGGCTGCGTCGAACAGCTCATTGCCGCAACAGGCGCAGCGATAGATGCCTGCATCGTGACAGTCGTGATAGGCGCCGGTGAACGCACGCTCAGTGCCTTTTTTACGGCAAATATTGTACTGCTCCGGAGTAAGCTGCTGTTTCCAGTCGGCGTCGGATTTGCTGATTTTGTCAGTCATTGCGAGTGTCTCCTGTATAAAGTATCGCTTTTTGCTTGGTCGGTTGCCGGCCGCATTCCTTACGTGATGATCATTATTATACCGCCCAGCAAAATCACCCATGACACCACACGGCGAAACCAAAAGTTATTCACTTTGGCGTGCCAGTGGCTGGTGGTCCACAGCGCGATGATCAGAAAGGGCGCGGAGATCGCCATCATTTCCAGGATGGCGGCAGTGAAGGTGCCATTAACGAGGTAGCTGCCCGTGCGCATCACATTGGTGGCGAGAAAGAACGCCAGCGCGTAATTGCGAATCAGTAGTTTGTCGTCATAGGTCGACAGCAGGCGCGTCATGGCGATGGGGCCGCTGATACCAAATAAAGCTTGCGACGCGCCGGCCGCAACATCGAGCGCGCGCTGCACCGGTGCAGGCATGCGCATGCGCTGGGGCGAGATCACCAGAAACAGGCCGAAAGCCAGAATCGCAAGCGCCAGCGCCGTGCGGAATAATTCCAGCGAAAAGCGGCTGAACAAGTAGAGCCCCAACACGGCGCCGAGGCTGGCAAACGCAATCATTTTTCCGAATTCGGCCGGGTCCACATTGCGGGGCGAGCGCCACAGGCCGATGACCGCAACCAGAATCTGCGGCAACACGGAGTAAATCACCAGAGTTTTGGCATCCATGAAATAATTCATGATTACCAGCATCAATATGGTCCCTGCCAGGCCGAACACAATTTCGAAAATATAGGTAATCACGCAGACCACGGTGAGCAAGGCAATGAGCGACATGGCGAGTAAACATTCAACCTTAAGGGTTACAAAATTATTGCGGACCGCAAGACGCTACAATCAGGCGAAGAATACACCTAAACATCGGCATGATTCGGCCGAAGTTATGACATGGCAGTTACCTTGAAATGAGACAGAACAATGCGTAAGTACAACCCTCAAATGTGGATCACGCTCCTCGGCGCAATGCTTGCACTGCTGCTGGCGGGCTGCGGCGCCAACCTGGGTAAAACGGTCAAAGTTTCCGATCAGCAACGCGCAAAATATGATTCACTTTCCGTGGCGGATGCCATCATCGCCTTGGAAAAACGCGTTAAAGAGGCCAAGCAAGCCAACATGCCGCTGTTTGCACCGAATTATTTTCTGGAAGCCTCCGAGGTATTAAGCGAGGCGCAGAAGTCGGCCGCAAAAAAACCCAAAAACGAGTTGCTGAGCGAAGTTGCGAAAGGCGATGCGATTCTCGACAAAGGCGAAGCCATGATGCTGGTGGTGCAAAATCGCTTCGCCAAGGAAATCGAATTGAAGGGCTTACTGGACAAAGTGAATGCGGCGGGAATTTACCCGAAGGAGTATGAAAAAGTGGTTGCTGAATTGTCGAGCCTGATCGAGAAGGTCGAGCTGGAAAAAGCCGACAAGATCGACCAGGACAAGGACAATTTGATCAAGGCGATGCAAGCACTGGATATCAAGAGTGTGCAATACACCACGCTGCACACCAGCGACCTAATCAATCTTGACACCAAGAGCAAGGGCGGTGAAAAACAGGCACCGGCCACGTTGGCTACGGCGCTTGAAGCGTATAAATATGCCGAAAGCCATATCGCACAGGCGCCGCATGATGAAGAGACGGTGCAGCGCATGGGCGAAGAGGCGTTGTTCGCGGCGCGCCATGCGCGTCATGTGAATGATCAGGTTGCCATGTTTCAGAATCAATTCAAGATTTCGGTTGAAGCGATTGTGTTGCAGCAAGAGAAGCAGCTACTCGATATTTCGAATGGTCTGGGTCACAAAGATCTGCGTGATCAGCCCATCGAAAAGCAAGCCGCCACCCTCGCGGTCGCGGCCAGCCAGCTTGTGCAAGCCAAAGAAGCGCTGGAACAGCCGAAAACGGAAACCAAGTCCGTAACCGCGAATGAGCAGATTCAAGTGCTGGAGAAAAAACTCAAAGAGGCGAACGATGCACTGGAACAGGCCAACGGTCTGGTTGCAGCGCGCGATGCCCAAATCAAGATGTTGAACATCACGATCACGAGCATGGAAGGCCAGGGCAGTGCACCTGAGGAAAAAGCTCCAGCCGCGGTACGTTAATCATCTGAGTTAAGCTGCCGGCCTATCTGATCTCCTTACTTCAACTGTGTATCTGTAGGAGTGGCGAGGGCGCCGTTCCTACGGAAATATCTGCTATTCATACGCCAGCTTCGTAGACCGGTTCTATGGCAAGCTAGGCTATGGCACAGCAACCAGGTTGAACTATTTTGACGGCTCCGGCAAACACCACCCGCTTGTCCATCTCCGGCATGAGTTGCGCCGGGTGCGTGTCGCGCGTGGAAACCGCATTGAAGAATGTGCCAGGAGTTGACGAAGCGCTGGTCAATCTGGTCGAACGCACGGCACAGGTGCGCGGCACGGTGCCTGTGGGTAGCCTCATCGCTGCCGTGAAGGGCGCGGGTTATGACGCGGCCGAGATGATAGGCGCGCAGGCTGAACAAGATAAAGAAGCAGCCGAGACCGCGCACTATCATGCGTTGCTGCGCAAATCGGCGGTTGCGGCGCTGGCCGGATTTCCGCTGATGTTCATGGACTGGTTCGGCGTGATGCCGCACTTGCATGGCAAGGGGCAAATCTTCTCGATGGTCATTGCGGTCGTGATGCTCGGCGTGATGGCGTATTCCGGTGCGCGTTTTTATATCGGCATGTGGAAATCGTTCAAGGTGCACAACGCCAATATGGACACGCTCATTGGTTTGGGCACCGGTGCGGCGTGGGTATTTTCCACGCTCATCACGTTTTTCCCCGACGTGGTTCCGGAAGCGGCGCGGCATGTGTATTTCGAAGCGGCCGCGATCATTATCGCATTGATCAATCTCGGTTCGGCGCTGGAAATGCGCGCGCGCGGCAAGACCTCACAGGCCATCAAACGTTTGATTGGCTTGCAACCTAAAACCGCGCGTGTGATCCGTGACGGTAAAGATCTTGATATTGACATTGCGCAGGTCGGGTTGGACGACACCGTGCGCGTGCGGCCGGGC
>CAZHHW010000105.1:0-10832 GCA_964532385.1 uncultured Gammaproteobacteria bacterium
TTCTTGAGAATCTGGCCGAGCTGTACCGGAAAACAGGCCGCGCGAAGGAAGCGGAAGAATTGTCAAAACGCGCTGCTACGATGCGTGCGAGCAAGCATCCCGTCAAGCATTGAGCGATAAAATTTTATCTGCGCGTGAGCAAGCTTGCGCTGCGGCGCCGCAGTGCAAACGGCAGCAACCCCAGCAGAGCGATCCATTCCATACTTGCTGCCGCAGAGGCATTTGTAGCGGGCTTCGGCGGATTGATCACCGTGTTCAACTCTGCTTGCGACACCGTTCCATTGGTATTGGCGTCCAGCTTGCTAAAAGCAGTCGAGGTCAGTCCCGGCAAAATCGATTGTGCTTCATCCAGCGTCAACGCGTTGCTTTTGTCGGTATCGGCCACGGCAAAGTCCTCCAGCAAATTTTGCGCAATCTGTTTGAGATCGGTTAATGCGGGCGGCGGCGTGGGCAACGGAGTTGAAGTAGGCGTGGGTGTGGGCGTTGGCGTGGTGCCTCCACCCGTGGCCAGTTTGATATCGGAACACGAATAATAATTGGAAGGCGCCGCGGGATTGTCAGTCATCACCTGGATCAATTGCAGTGTGCAGGCATCGCAAGCTTGTGTGGGGAGGGTGATCACAGCGCGATACAAATGCGGCAGCGGAGTTTCGCTGCCCAGGTTGTCCGGAATATTGTCGAGCAACACATTGTTATTGAAATTCAGATCTCCCTGGGGTGAAAACGCAATACGAAAATGACTGGCATGATTGATGGTTTCTTCGAAGCTGACCTCGAGTGTTTGACCAGGAATGAAGGTAACCGGTGTCGTGGTGCGTGTAGCACCGCCGCAAGGATCGGTTTTAAGCCCGGTGGATGTATTGCGCGGTTTCACCACGCCGTTCAGATCCCAGCGCGCATGGGCCGCGGCCGGCGGCGCATGCGAAAAAATTAGCGCGGCGAGCGCCGCGCCAAAAGTAAATTCCCCCAACGCAGTTCTGAACCCGTACATTTCCCTACCCCCGCCGTCCTGACACAATGTTTGTGCAAGCAGTCTAGAGTCTTGTCTGGATTTGAATGTGTGACGCACTTAAAGCCGGGCGCGTGCCGCATCTGGCAACTCGGCGTAAAATAATCCGTCTGCCCGCGCTACGACTCTAAAAAAATATAAGGAACCGGTTCGTGACAATAAAACGCCGTATAACCGCACCGCGCACGCCGCTGTTTGCCGCCGTGCGGCGCGCGCTGCACGCGGCGCTCGCGGCATCCGCGCCTGCGCGGGTCGAACAGCGGGCAGCGCCGCTTGCGCGCCGGGAGTTCATCAAACGTTCCGTTACGGGTGCTGTCTTGTTAAGCATGGGCACTGAGTTGCTTCCGGCTTGCACGCGCGGCGCGCCGCGCGTGGCTATTGTCGGAGCCGGTATCGCCGGATTGAATGCCGCGTATGTGCTGAAAAAAGCCGGTGTGCAGGCCGCCGTGTATGAAGCAAGCGATCGAGCGGGCGGCCGGATTTTAACGGCACGCGATGCGGTGTGTCCGGGAGTGCATGCGGAACTGGGGGGCGAATTCATCGATCCACAACATGCGGACATGTTCGCTCTGATGCAGGAATTCGGGCTGGAGATCACCGACCGCAAAGCGCCGGGCTTGAGCAGTCTGCAGACGGCGTATTTTTTTGGCGGGCGGCATTACAGTGAAGCCCAAATCTTGGAGGCTTTTAAACCGCTGGCGGAACGCCTCGCCGTCGATGCCGCCGCAGCCGGCCGCAGCATCAGCCATGCACAGGCGAATGAGGCGGCGCGGCGGCTCGATGCCCTGTCGCTGAGCGGTTATCTGGATCGCTTGGAAGTGCGTGGCTGGTTGCGCGATTTGATTCAGTCCGCTTCGGTCACCGAATTTGGACTGGATGCGGATCAGCAGTCGGCGCTTAATTTAATTACAACACTTGATACCGGCGCTGCGCACATCGCTCGCCTGGACAGCGGCAGCATGCGCTATGTGGTCAAGGGCGGTAATGAACAACTCACGCAGGCGCTGGCGCAACGTCTCGAATCGCAACTGCGGTTGCAACACAGTTTTGAAATGATTAAACAGCGCGGCGCGGGTTATACCTTGCTGTTCCGCGATGTGAATGGCAACGCCAAGGAAGAACAGGCCGATGCCGTCATCTTTGCGCTGCCGTTTTCGCTGCTGCGCGAGGCATCGATTGATCTGCCCCTGTCCGATGTAAAACGTAAAGTCATCGAGGAGCTGGGCTATGGCAGTCATAGCAAGTTACTGGTCGGGTTCAAGCAGCGCGTGTGGCATGCGGCCCGCTACAGTGGTGAAATGTACACCGACGAACCGGTGAATATGAGTTGGGAACACGGTATGCCGCAAGCCGGAGAGTGCGCAGGCATGACATTTATGCTGGCGGGGCGGAAGGGTGTTGAAGTCGGCCACGATCCACCGGAGCGTCAGGTCAATCGTTTGATGGTGGGGCTGGAACGCGCCTTCCCCGGCGCACGCACGGCGCGCAATGAAAAGACTCTGCGCTTTCATTGGCCCAGCCATCCGTACAGCAAAGGCAGCCGGGCCGGTTACACCGTGGGGCAATGGACCAGTATCGCCGGGGCCGAGAGCGAACCAGCGGGTAAGATTTTTTTCGCGGGTGAACATTGCAGCCGCGATTTTCAAGGCACCATGAACGGCGCCGCCGAAACCGGTCGGCGCGCGGCGCAATCGGTATTGGCTATGTTGGGTAAGTAACATAGCGATCACTGCGGACGCACTCTAGATGACGCAGGAGTGAAGTACACTACCTGTTGCCGAGCGTAACCTGGATTTCACCATGCCGTTGACAAGACGCACTATTCGCTTCGCCGTCGCGGGCTTGCTGGTTGTTGCTGCGCTAGCGTGGGCGGTGCTCAACGCGCTGCATAAAGATCCGGTGCTGGTTTTAGTGCAACCCGTCACCGTGGGAAATGTGGAAGCGGTGGTTGCCAACACCCGCGCGGGCACCGTGAATGCCTGTCGGCGCGCGAAACTTGCGCCTGCCATCGGCGGAAAAATCCAGCGCCTGCCGGTGCGTAAAGGCGATCGCGTTAAAGCGGGTCAGGTCTTGGTGGAGTTGTGGAGCGAGGATTTGCATGCGCAGATCACGCTGGCGGAAAAAGAACTTAATGCGGCACATGCACGCCGCGACGAAGCCTGCCTGAACGCCGCCAATGCACAACGCGAAGCGGCGCGCGCCACCGAACTGCAGAAAAAAAAGCTGGTGTCGGATGACGCTGTCGACAAGGCGGTAACTATGCAGCAAGCGCAGGCCGCCGCATGCGCGGGTGCCAACTCGAATGTCGAGGTGAGCCAGTTGCGCATCGCGGCGGCGCATGCGGCGCTCGAGCGCACGGTATTGAAGGCGCCGTTTTCCGGCTATATCGCCGAGTTGAACGGCGAATTGGGAGAATATGTCACGCCCTCACCCCCCGGCATCCCCACGCCGCCGACGGTCGATCTGGTGGATACCAGTTGCCTGTATATCGCCGCGCCCATCGATGAAGTGGATGCGCCTAAAATTCGCACCGGCATGCCCGCGCGCATCACGCTCGATGCGTTTCCCGGCAAGAACTTTAAAGGCACGGTGCGCCGCATCGCGCCTTATGTGCTTGAAGCGGAAAAACAGGCGCGCACCGTGGATGTGGAAGCGGTGTTCGAAGATCCATTGGAGTACCAGGACCTGTTGCCCGGCTACAGCGCGGATCTGGAAGTTGTGCTCGACGTTCATCCCAAGGTGCTGCGTGTACCCACCGAAGCAGTGCTGGAAGGCAAAAAAATATTGCTGTTGCGTTTGGGGGTCATCGAGGAAAGGCGTATCGAAACCGGGTTAAGCAACTGGAAGCTTACTGAAGTCAAGACCGGCGTGGCAGAGGGCGACAGCGTGATTGTCTCGGTGGGACGCGAAGGCGTGAAGGCGGGTGCGGCCGCAAAAGCGGAAGAGCCCGTGGCGGGAAAGTAGGGGCTCGATGCATCGAGCCCGCCGGGACGCAAGCATCAGTCAGCGCCAAAATACACACAATGGAGATGTCAGTGATCGAGCTGTCGCACATCGAACGCATTTTCCACGTCGGCGAGCAGCAGGTGCACGCGCTGCGCGATGTTGACTTGAGCATCGCGCGCGGCGCCTATACTTCGATCATGGGGCCTTCCGGATCGGGCAAGTCCACCTTGCTGAACATTGTAGGTTTGCTGGATCGGCCCGATTTCGGAAAGTATCAACTTGATGGCGCCGACATCACCTCGTTTAGCGAACCCCAGCAAGCGCAAACGCGCCGCGATAAAATCGGTTTTGTGTTTCAGTCTTTCCATCTGGTGCCGCGTCTCACCGCCGCTGAAAATGTCGAGCTCCCGATGATGCTGGCCGGCATCGAGCCGGGCGCGCGCAAGCCGCGTGTGCAGCAGGCATTGCAAGCCATGGGACTTGCGAATCGCGCACACCATAAACCCGAGCAACTGTCGGGCGGGCAACGTCAACGCGTGGCGATTGCGCGCGCCACCATCATGCAGCCCACCGTGCTGCTCGCCGACGAACCGACCGGCAATCTTGACCGCGCTTCGGGTTTGGAAGTGATCGCCGTGCTGGAAAACCTGGTGGAAAACGGTATGGCGGTAGTGGTGGTCACCCATGATCCGTTTATCGGCGAACGCGCGCGGCGGCAGATTCGCATGGAGGATGGACGGGTGGTTTCGGATCGAACTGCAACAACGACCACCCCACCCCTGCGCGGCACCCCTCCGCTGCACACGGATGTGCAAGTGCCGTGAAACGCAGGATGCGCGAGAGTGGCCTTGAAAATAAGGAGGGGAAGAAAGCTCTGTTACTCCCCTCCTCATTTTCGAGGAGGGGTGGACGCGCAGCGGACGGGGTGGTCGGTTGTATGTAACCAATTGAGTAATCATCGCAATGCGCCTCACCGACATACTAAGTTTCGCGCTCACCACGGTACGCGGTAACCGCGCACGCACCGCGTTGATGCTGTTTGCGATGGCGATCGGCGTCGCGGCCGTGATTGTGCTCACCGCACTGGGCGAGGGAGCACGTCGTTACGTGACCAGCGAGTTTGCATCGCTGGGTTCGCATCTGTTGATCGTGCTGCCCGGGCGTTCGGAAACCGCCGGTGCAGGGCCGTCCATGTTCACTGCGCAAACCCCACGCGATCTCACCATCGACGATGCGCTGGCGTTACGGCGTATCAGCTACGTGCAACGCATCGCGCCGCTCAATATCGGTTCGGCACAGGTGTCGTTTTTGCAGCGTACGCGCGAAGTGCCGGTGATTGGCACCACGTCGGAATGGCTGGAGATCCGCAAGTGGGTGATGGAGCAAGGCAAGTTTCTGCCGCCCGAAGATCCGGGCAATGCCATTGCGGTGTGCGTGCTGGGCGGCAAGGTGCGTAATGAATTGTTCGGCGCACAGCCCGCGCTGGGTGAGCTGGTGCGTATCGGTGACCGGCGTTTTCGGGTGGTCGGCATACTGGGCGGACAGGGCCGTTCCATCGGCATGGACGTGGACGACATGGTCATGATTCCGGTGGCGTCGGCGCAGGCGTTGTTCAATTCGTCATCGTTGTTTCGCATTTTTATCGAGACGCGCAGCCGCGAAGAGATGGTCGCGGCCAAGGATGCGATTATCCAAACCATCGCCGCGCGTCATCAAGGGGAGCAGGACGTGACTGTAATCGCGCAAGACGCGGTGCTCGCGACGTTCGACCGGATTTTCAACGCGCTGACATACAGCGTTGCGGGCATTGCATCCATCAGCCTTGCGGTGGCCGGGGTTTTGATCATGAATGTCATGCTGGTGGCCGTGTCGCAGCGCACCTCCGAAATCGGTTTGCTCAAAGCGCTGGGCGCCGCGCAGCAGCAGATCCTGCGTCTGTTTCTGTCGGAAGCGGCTTTATTGTCAATATTCGGCGCATTGGCGGGTTTGCTGTTGGGTGCGCTGGGAGTGTGGGGCATCGGCCGGATGTATCCTGCGTTACCGGTGCAACCGCCGCTGTGGGCGGTGGTTGCGGCAGTGGCTGTCTCCGTGAGTACGGGTTTGTTATTTGCCGTGTTGCCGGCGCGGCGCGCGGCACGCATGGATGCGGTGCAGGCATTGTCGCGGCGGTGAATGTTGGGGCGACGGCGTCGTGTTTGTATTTAGCGGCCGCGCGGCGGCATATTAAAAAGTCAAAACCATGCGCCTAAATGACTTCCAGTTTCTCGCTCTCGGTGCCATTCGCGCGCAGCCCATGCGCAGCTTTCTTACAGCGCTGGGAATCGCCATCGGGATCGCGGCCGTGGTGCTGCTTACGTCGATCGGCGCAGGCATTCATCGTTTTGTGCTGGCTGAATTCACTCAATTCGGCACCAATATCATCGGCATCCAGCCCGGCAAATCGTCAACGCATGGCGGTTCGGTGGGTGTGTTCGGTTCCATACGGCCGTTGACGGTAAGCGATGGTGAGGTATTGCGGCAGATACCTTATGTCACGGCGATGGTGCCGATGGTGCAGGGCAATGCGGAAGTGGAGGCGGGAAGCAAAACGCGCCGCGCCCTGGTCTACGGCACCAACGGCGATTTCCCCAGTGCCTTTACTATCCATCTCGGTACCGGCCTGTTTTTGCCGCCGGAGAGTGCCGGCGCCGGACGCGCCTTCGCGGTGCTGGGCAGCAAACTGCGTCAGGAATTATTCGGCAATACGAGTCCTTTGGGCGAGCGCATCCGCATCGGCGGTGAACGCTTTCTGGTGATCGGCGTGATGGAATCCAAAGGACAAGTGCTGGGTTTTGACCTCGACGACACCGTGTATATTCCCGTAGTAAGCGCGCTTGAGTTGTTCAATCGCAACGGCTTAATGGAAATCCATTTGGCTTACAGCGCGGACGCACCGGTTGCGGAAATCACCGCTGCCGCCAAACGTATTTTGCTGGCGCGCCACGGCACGGAAGATTTCACCATTACCACCCAGCAGCAAATGCTCGATGTGCTGGGTTCGGTGCTGGATGTATTGACCTTCGCAGTGGGTGCGTTGGGAGGAATTTCACTGCTGGTCGGGGCGGTCGGTATTCTGACCATCATGACCATTGCCGTGACCGAGCGTACCGCCGAGATCGGTTTGCTGCGCGCGCTGGGTGCAAGCCGGGGTCAAATTCTGCTGCTGTTTCTCGGCGAAGCAGTGGTGCTGGCCATGCTGGGTGGCATGGCGGGTTTGATTGCCGGGGCCGGCGGCGGGCAATTATTGCATCTGGTTATGCCGGCATTACCCGTGCACACACCCTGGGGATATGTTCTGGCAGCCGAAACCATCGCGGCGATCATCGGCGTGCTGGCCGGTGTGCTGCCCGCCCGGCGCGCGGCGCGTATGGACCCGGTGGTGGCGCTGCGTGCCGAGTAGTCACAATCGTTCACCGCGCAAAATGCCAACTTGTTCCATCCCCCCCTTGATCCTTGATTCTCATCACACTTGTTTCAATTCTCTTCAGTGTAAATTCAGAACCGCAATAGAAAGCGGCGTTGTGCATGGGGTGTGATGCATAGAAGCTGCGCCAGGGGTGATCAGTTCGAGAGTGGGCGTGACGCCCACGTGGTTTTCGATTCCCAAGAGGATGGCTCATGAGCAAAGTGCAACGTGCAGTAGCAACCCCGATGGGGCCCATCTCGAGAGCTGCGATTTTACGCAGCGCAACCAGCGTAACAAGCAAACGTAAAGTTCCACTGCGCACGGTGACGCCGACTGCCGACGCCGCCGATATGGCGCTGCACTACATGACTTTCGCATGGTACCTGGTGTTGGCAGGAGCCTTGGTGTTGCCGCTGTTGATTATGCTCTCGGCGAAGGTCTACGACGGTATGCCATGGGCTTCGAATCTGGGCGCTTTCATTATCGCAGGCGGTGTACTTTTAATCGGCGCTGCATTTCCGGTGGCCAAGCAATACCGCGCACTTAGCGTTACCGTGATGAAAGAATATGCACAGACACGCAAGTTGGATGCGCAGATCGTAAAAAAACTGACCGGGCTGATGTTCTTAGGCGTGGCCTGCGCCGAATTGCCTGCGTTTGCGGGTCTGGGCTATTTCTTTATGACGCGTGAAACCATCGGCAGTTTGTTGCTGTGTTCCCCCGCGGTCATTTTGATGCTGGTGTTGTATCGCCCGGGCGACTTGCGTTCCGTTCCGTAAAATCTCAGACCTGATCTTTTCCGCCATGCGCGCCGTGGCGGCCTGAGTTATGATGTTGGCCGTTTTTGTGAATGGCCGCATTAATGAACGACCACCCCGCGATCCTGCAACGCCTGCGATTTTTTCTGTGGCTTTCGATTGCGCTAAGTTTCTTCTTCAATCTGTCCGCCGTGCCCTTGTTCGATGTCGACGAAGGCGCCTTCAGTGAAGCGACACGCGAGATGTTCGAACGCGGCGACTTCATCTCCCCGTACCTCAACAACGTTCCGCGCTACGACAAACCCATTCTGATTTATTGGCTGCAAGCCGCAAGCGTGGCGTTATTCGGTTTCGAACCCTTTGCGTTCCGCTTGCCCTCGGCCTTGGCCGCGACCTTATGGGTGCTGTCGATCACAGCGTTTGTGGGTAAAGTTCGAACGCCGCGGCTGGGTTATTACGCGGGCATTGCCACCGCGCTGTGTCTGGCGGTGTCGGTGATCGGTAAAGCCGCCACGGCCGACGCGTTGTTGAATCTGTTTATCGCGCTATCGATGTTCGCGCTGTACCTCTATTACCGGGAGCGTCACACGCGTTACCTGCTGGCGGCGTTTGGCGCCATTGGGCTGGGATTTCTGACCAAAGGGCCGATTGCCATTTTGGTACCGGGTGTTGTCAGTCTGGCGTTCTTCGGGTTACGCGGTGAATGGCGAGCCTGGTTTAAAGCGGTCACGCATCCGGCCGGAATTTTATTATTCGCCGTGATTGCGTTGCCCTGGTATCTGGTGCAATACCAAAAAGAAGGCCAGGCCTTCATTCAAGGGTTTTTCTTCCACCACAACCTCGACCGTTTTCAGGGTTCGATGGAACAGCACGGCGGCAGCTTGTTTTATTATTTTCCGGTGGTGTTGTTCGCGGCGTTGCCGTTCAGCGCGGTGTTGTTCAAGGTCGCGCAACGCTGGCGCGAAATGCTGCGCGATGATCTGACGTTGTATTGCGTGTTGTGGTTTGGATTTGTGTTTGTATTCTTCTCCTTGTCCGGCACCAAACTGCCGCACTACATGAACTACGGCCTCAGCGGTTTGATCGTGCTCATCAGCGTGGTTTTACCGGAGCTCAAATCGCGGTGGCTGACGCTGATCCCCGCGCTGTTGATTTTATTATTGCTGTTCGCGCTGCCGCCGTTGTTTGCGTATGGCGCGCAATCCAGCGGCGATGCCTACCTGCGTGAATTGCTGGCCGTGGCCCCCGATTATTTTGGCAATGTCTATCGCGGCGTGCTGGGAGTGTTTATTGCCGTGATCGTCTATTTGATGTTGACACCGCGCTTCACGCCCGCGCATAAGCTGTTTGCCGCAGGCGCGCTGATGGTGTTTGCAATTTCTGGATTGTTATTGCCCGCGCTGGGCGAGATTTTACAGCGCCCGATTCAGGAGGCCGCGTTGCTGGCGCGCAAGGAAAACTACACAGTGGTGATGTGGCATGTCGATGCGCCCAGTTTCAGCGTCTATGCGCAACAGGCCACGCTGCGGCGCACGCCGCAAGCCGGGGACGTGGTGTTGACAAAATCGAAGTATCTGGGCGAGTTGCCCAATCACGAAGTGCTGTACAGCAAAAACGGCGTAGCTTTGGTTAAATATCGGGGTTAGGCGCTTTCCGTGGTGCATTTCTGTGCAGCCACAATCCCCATGCGCCCAGCCCGATGCATACCACCGCAAGCACAATCTGAAATACCTGCGTATCCCAGTACACCGGGTTGGGGCGCAGCGCCAGGAACAGCGCGCCCGCGATGAACAGCCCGGCGAGAATTTTTTCGCCGCGTCGGCTGGTGCCCCAAGGAAAAATCATGGCCAGCGCGCTACCCATGATGCCCGATAGCCATCCGCCGAACGCGCCCGCCAGAATATCCAGCGGCCAATGCACGCCCACGGCGGCGCGCGAAACACCCACGAGCACGGCCGTCAAAATGAACAGTGCACGCCACCCGCTGCTGCGAAACTGCATGCACAGCACCGCCGCGAGCGCGAAGATCGTGGTGGTGTGGCCGGAGGGAAACGAGTGTTTTTGCAGCGCGGGACCGATGACATGCAACAGGTCGGCAGAGAGTAGCGCAGGGGGCCGCAACATATTGAAGTGGCCTTTCAAACCTTGCGCCCAGGCGGCGGCCAGCAGCGCCGCCAGTATCCCAGCCCACAGCACGGCGGGTTTACGTCCGGCGAATGCCGCTAAAATTGTCAATGCCACTACGGTATCGCCCAGTACGGTGAGGTGCGTCCACAAGCCATCGCCGGTGTACTTGCTCAGTTCATTGAGCGCCATGAAATAGTTGGTGTTGTTGCCGGTAAGAACCACAAAAATAAATAACATGACGATGATCAGCAGCGGGGTGTAAACCCAGGGGTCGCGGAGAGAAAACGGTTGCGATGTATTCAAGTTGGAGCCTCAGCCGGGGTGAAGACCATTTCGCCAGGGCGCAGCGAAGCAAAATTTACGTAACACCGTTTAGCATAACGGCATTCGCCGCCACAACAAAAAAAGGCCGGCACATTTCTGTGTCGGCCAGAAGGGAGATTGTATTACCGCTGCCGCAAAATTTAGCGTGGCGTTATTTCTGGTTCGGCATCCAGCCGGATCATGCCGGCCGCGACAGTCTGATGCGTGACTTCATCGATCAGGA
>CAZHHW010000106.1:0-10710 GCA_964532385.1 uncultured Gammaproteobacteria bacterium
GTGTATGGTGCACACCCGTCCCTAGCGCGGTGATTTGCTTTTGTTGTTGGACACGATATTTTCTCCGATCACCGGGGCAGTGACACTGTGTTGCTCTTTCGCAATGGAATGCTCCCGCTCGGATTCGCTTTTTTCAACATGGTTTGTTCTGCACGCGAAATCATGCTCACCACGTTGTTGTGCACGATCATTCGCACAGGTGCAGGTACCGGCGGCACCATTCTGTTTGAGTAGTGAAAGGATATCGTTGAGTTGACGGTGCGCTTGCTGCTGCGCGGTACAGTTCCACAACCAGTCATTTTTGTTCTCGCCTTGATGTGCGGCGCAGCCGTCGAGTTTTTTCAGCATGTCATGCGTAATTTTTGCGCGCGCGGCGGAATAGTTTCCCTGCTCGGCCAGGCGCATTAACACGGAGACTTTATTCAGTAATGGCTCACGCAAATGCGGGTTGCGGAAATCTCCGGGGGGCAGGCCTGCCACGAATTCAGAGAAGGTGCGGATGCGTTGAATCAGGTTGTCCACGCAACCGATCGCATGCACGGTGGCCGATGCCGCAACACTGTCGGCAAATCCATCGTTAACCACCAGTGCGATGACGTAGTCACCCGCGGTATCCGGCACGAATGTGGTTGTCGCCTGGTCCGCGACGCTCAATTGCATGAGACTCAATGCCGGTTTGGATACAACGAACCAGGTGTAGCGCAACAGCGTATCGCCGCTCGGGTCATAACTTGACAATGCGGACAGGTTGGCGGTTTCTCCGGCCTGTAAGAACAGTGTGCCATCGATCTGTGCCACAGGAGGAATGTTGTCGATACGCACACTCACGCGATCTTCGGTGCTGACGGCGCCGAAGGCGTCGGTCACCACCAGTGCGAGTTCATAATTTCCGTAGACATCCAATACGAAACTGGGTGTGGCCGAATTTACATTATCCAATACGGCGAAGCTGTCTTGCGGCTGGGCCACGAGCGACCATCGATAGGTCAAGGCATGGCCGTCAGGGTCGACGCTGTTTGTACCGTCCAAAAATACCCGGGTCCCGATGATGGATTGCAATTGATCCATTCCGGCGTCGGCCACCGGCACCGTGTTGAAGGTATGGATAGTGACAGTATCGCCTGCGCTGGCAACGCCGGTTGCATCGGTCACTACCAGTTCCAGAATGTAATCGCCATTGATGTCGGGCGTGAACAGCGCCTGCGCTTGATCCGCACCCACCAATTCCGCCGAGCTGCCAGCGGGGCGAGTCGCAACATGCCATGCAAATTGCAGCGGATAAGCATGGTCCGGGTCTTGACTGGCGCTGCCGTCGAGTCCGGCCGAGGTTCCGGCCAGAATCGTTTGATCCAAGCCCGCAGCGGCGATGGGCGCAAGCGCTGGCGGGGGTGGAGGCGGATCGAGTGTCATTACAAAGGCGTGCGGCAGCGAGCCTTGTTTGAGCTTGCCGGTGCCGACGATTTGATTTTTGTTGTTGACCGCGCGTGCGATGACCAGCGATTGCCAGGGAGAGCTCGCAGGCAAAAGATCATTTAGTACGATCATGCGGCCGTCGCGCCACATCACGGCAATATTTTCATCGAGGCTGCCGACAATGATGCCGTTATCATTGATTCCTAAAGCTTCGCTATTGCCGCCCGGTAAGGCGCCCAGATCGGTCATGACATTATTGTCCCAACTAAAGGCGTGGCGGCGGCGCTGGCCGTCGGCAGCGAGAAGTTCGGATTGTCCAACGATCTGATTGTTTGCGTTAACTGCGTTCGCCGTACTGGATCTGCCATTGAATAACGCGCCGAGATCTGTAACGGGATTAGTCTTGAAGGCCATGCCCGGCGAGCCGGAAACCCCCACGCTCGTTCCCAAAGAATTTACATCGTAAGCGTAGCTCGCATTGTCGCCACGGAAATTTCCCCCAATGTCGGTCAATGAGGCGCCGCTGATCGAAAATGTAAAGGCATGCGTAATCGAGCGTCCATTGCGCACCGTATCGGAAAATCCGACCAGCAGCCCGTTGTCGCTGATCGCGCGGGCCTCTGCGGCGGCGCCACCGCTTAAAGGCGGAAGAATCGCGCGCATGCCGTTAAACCAGTAAAACGCCCGGTAGTTATTGGAGTTCGTCAATTCTTTAATAGACCCGGCCACATAACCGCTTGCATTGATTGCGCGTGCCTCGCTGATCTCATTACGGTCGCGGCCTAGGCTGCGCATCACACCCGCTTCCCACAGAAAAGCTTGTGGCACCACACCGTTGTGCGAAACACCGGCCACTTGACCGGCATCGTTGATGTCATAAGCCTCGCTGGCGGTACCGCCGAGCGTGCCTAGATCGATGATCTCGAGAGCGTATGTGGATTGACCTGCGCTAAGGCCGAGTAAAAAGCTGATTGGGAGCCAAACACGTCGAATCGGCATAACAGAATCTCCGCACAGAGGCTAAACACGCGGCAAATTTTGCGAGCGACGTTCCACCTGACTCTAACGCTACGCCTGTTTTGGCCGGTCAGAAAATAATGCTTATGTGTATCGAGCACGGATTCAGTGATAAGCGGATCGCGCGTCACATGTGCTTGAATATCCAGCGGCGATGTTGACTGCGGCACAAGTGTTTTTACTTTCTCAGTGCGAGCCATTAACTGCTACATTTCATTAAGGACACAGCACTCGGCGACAGGTAGGGCAATGACCATTCTCAAACAACTGGGGATAGCGGCAAGCAATGCGGGTGCATGTTTCGGCCCGGGTAAATGGAGCGCGACGAAAGGCCGCGCGACGCTCACTTCACAAAATCCTGGCACCTCTGAACTATTGGCGGCGGTGATTCCCGCGACGGCCGCCGATTACGACAAGGTGATCGCGTCGGCACACGCCGCATTTAGCCTGTGGCGCACCGTGCCTGCGCCGCGGCGTGGCGAAATCATCCGCCAGATCGGTGCTGCCTTGCGCGAACACAAGGAAGCGCTCGGCAGTCTGGTTTCATTGGAGATGGGCAAGATCAAGCAGGAAGGTTTGGGTGAAGTGCAGGAGATGATCGACATGGCCGACTTTGCCGTGGGCCAGTCGCGCATGTTGTACGGCAGCACCATGCACTCCGAGCGTCCGCAACATCGCATGTATGAGCAGTGGCATCCGGTGGGCGTGACCGGGGTGATTACGGCATTTAATTTTCCGGTGGCGGTGTGGGCATGGAATGCATTCCTCGCCGCCATCGGCGGCAACACGGTGGTGTGGAAGCCGTCTTCCAAGGTGCCTCTGTGTGCGATCGCGGTCATGCATATTTGCAATCGCGTGCTGGCGGATAATAAATTACCGGCGATTTTCACATTATTGATCAGCAGCGAGCCCGCTCTGAAGGAGCGCTTGCTTGCGGATGTGCGCGTGCCGCTGATTTCTTTTACCGGGTCAAGCCGCGTGGGCCGCGAGGTGGCCGAAGCCGTTGCGCGCCGCCTGGGCCGCAGTTTGCTGGAGCTGGGCGGCAATAACGCGGTTGTCGTGGATAAAAGTGCCGATCTTGACTTGGCGGTGCCCGCCATTGTGTTCGGTGCGGTCGGCACCGCGGGTCAGCGCTGCACTTCCACGCGACGCCTGATTGTGCACGCACAGGTGCGGGATGAATTATTACGCCGCTTGACGCATGCCTATGCGCAAGTGCGCATCGGCGATCCGCTGAATAAAAATGTCTTAATGGGGCCCCTAATTGACGCGCATGCGGTCGAGAATTTTAAAAGCGCGGTGCAACGCGCGCAGCAGTTGGGCGGAACGATACTCGCCGGCGGCAAAGTACGCACAGGCCGCGGCCACTTCGTGCAGCCGACTTTGATTGCCGCGCAGCCGCAGTGGGATATCGTACAGCAGGAAACCTTCGCGCCGATTTTGTACGTGATGCCGTTCAAAACCATGGATGAAGCGATCATGATCAACAATGCGGTGCCGCAAGGTCTGTCATCGTCCATTTTTACCAACGACTTGCGCCATGCGGAACAATTTCTTGCCGCCACCGGCAGCGATTGCGGCATCGCTAATGTCAATATCGGTACCTCGGGTGCCGAAATCGGTGGCGCCTTCGGGGGTGAAAAGGAAACCGGCGGCGGGCGTGAAGCCGGTTCGGACGCATGGAAAATCTACATGCGCCGCCAGACCAATACCATCAATTGGGGGCGCGAATTACCGCTGGCGCAAGGAATTAAATTCAAGATTGAATAGGATCGCGATGAATTTTGTCCTGACGGGATGCGTACCGGCGGCCTGGCTTGCGGTGACCCTGGCGCACGCGCAGGACTCGTGTGTTCCCGCGGGCCGTTATTACCAGCCCGCTTTGCAACATTCCGTCGCGATTGAAGAAACTCTGCGGCGTGTGGCTCGACACCGCGTGGTCCTGTTGGGCGAACACCACGACAATATTGAACATCACCGCTGGCAATTGCATACCGTCGCCGCGCTGGCCGCGTTACAGCCCAAGATTGTACTGGGCCTTGAGATGGTGCCGCGGCGTTTGCAACCGGTGCTTAATCGCTGGACACGCGGCCAGCTCAGCGAGGCGGAGTTTGTAAAACAACTGAACTGGGATGCGATCTGGTCGTTCGATATTCAATATTATTTACCGCTGTTTCATCTCGCGCGCATGCAGCGCATTCCGCTGCATGCGTTGAATGTGGAGCGGGAATTGTTTAATCGGGTAACCCGCGAGGGCTGGCAAGCGATTCCGGAGGGCAAGCGCGAAGGCATTACGTCGCCCGCACCTGCCAGCAAAGAATATCTGCGATTTCTTGCCGCGAGCTTCCTAGGCCATAATCCGCAGGCCGCTTCCGGTAGCGCTGCAACAGCGTCGCAAGACAGCGAAAAAAAATTTCTCCGTTTCGTGCAAGGGCAATTGCTGTGGGACCGCGCCATGGCGCAAGGCTTGGCCAAGCTCGCGCAAAGCGCGAACCCGCCTCTGGTGGTGGGTATCATGGGAAGTGGACATATCGCGAATCGCTACGGTGTACCGGAGCAGTTGACGCAATTAAAAGTTTCCGACGTGGCGGTGATGATACCGTGGGACACGCATTTCGACTGCGCGCAATTGAACCCGGGATTTGCCGACGCGGTATTCGGTATTGACATAACAGCGGAACCCGCGCCCTAACGAGGAGTGCAGCAATGGATTTAGTACGAAGCGGACGCGCCTCGCTGGCGGCGCTGGTTATCCTATTTATCGGTGCGTGTACCAATTCGGCGCCCAGCGACACTGCCGTCGAACAGCTCGGTGTTGAGTTTTTCTCGGCGCTCAAGGCCAAGGATTACGAACGCGCGCTGGATTATTATTCGCCCGATTTTTTTAATGGGCGGCCGCGCGAAGAATGGAAGGCGCACTTGCAGGCGATCCAGCAAAAATTAGGCGATTTGCAAAGCTTTGAACTGCGCCGCAAACAAACCGACATACGTTATACCGGTACATTTTATATTTACGAGTACAGCGTTGCGTACGCGAACGAAAAATCCTGGGAGACGGTCACATTCTTTATTCATGTGAGCGGCGAGCAGCCCGTCAAAGTGTTCGGCCATCAAATCAAAGCTAAAGGAATTTAACCGTGAACAACTCTTCTCGCTCAATGATTCAAATCGGTGTGTTTGCACTCTGCTGCGGCGCCGGACTAGGCGCTTGTCAATCCGCCGCGGTGAGTCCGCACGGCCGCATGAGCATGAATGGGGAATTCGGTTATACCCAGGCGCCGGAATACAAGCCCAACGAACCTCTGGAACCGTCGCGCGTGCTGGATTTAAGCGCAATCCAGCCGCTCGACCAGCTCATGCCCAAGTTGCTCGAGAAGCGCGTGATTTTCGTCGGTGAGACTCATGACCGGTTCGATCACCATCTCAACCAGCTCGACATTATTCGGCGCACCTACGAAAACAGCCGTGAATTGGCCATCGGCATGGAATTTTTTCAACTTCCTTTCCAGCCCGTATTGGATGATTACATCGCGGGCAAGATCGACGAGAAGGAATTTCTGCGCAAGTCCGAGTACTTTCAGCGCTGGCGCGTCGACTACCGCAACTACCGGCCCATTATTCGTTTTGCGAAGGAAAAAGGCATTCCGCTGCTGGCCCTGGATTTATCGGAAGAGTTACGCAAAAAAATCGCGCGCAACGAACTAGATAATTTGAGCGCGGCTGAAACCGTGCAACTTCCCAAAGAAATTGACCGCTCGAATAACGATTATCGTGAAATGCTGCAAAGCATTTTTTCCATGCATCCCGATTCCGCGAGCTTCGAGCGTTTCGTCGAAGTGCAATTATCGCGCGATGAAATCATGGCGCAAACCGCGGCCGGGTATTTGCAGCAGCATCCGAAGGCGCGGATGGTTATTCTCGCCGGCGGCGGCCACATGGTTTATCGCTTTGGCATTCCAAACCGGCTTACGCGCCGTATCGATGCGCCCAGCGTGGTCGTGCTGAACGATTCGATCCGGCAATACGATAATCAGGTCGCCGACTATATGCTGTTGCCCGCACCGCTGAGCTTGCCCAAAGAAGCGCGCATGGGGGTGGTTCTTGACACCAGCAAGAGCGGCGAATTGAACATCAACGGCTTTGCCGATCACAGTCCGGCCATTGCCGCCGGGCTTAAGAAAGGTGATCACCTGTTAAGCATCGACGGCCAGCCGATGACACAGATGGCCGATCTGAAAATCGCACTGCTGGATAAAAATGCCGGAGACAAGGTGCAGGTAAAAGTGCAACGCGCCGGCTGGTTCGGCACGCAAAAGGAGTTGGGGTTTGAGGTGCCGTTGTACTGAGGAGAAGGGCGCGGCAAACCGCGCCCTTCAGGGTTCCGCTGCGCTAACTTGCCGCGGAATGACCCATGGATGAAGCGTTCGCGGCGGGCGGCGGTTCGGGCAGCGAGATATTAAGTTCGAGAATCTCGCAGTTGCCTTCGCGCTGTAGATGCACCTGCACCTGTTCAACATCGATCGAGACGTACTTCGCCACGACTTCCAGAATTTCGCGTTTGAGTGCGGGTAAATAATCCGGGCCGCTGCGGTCGACGCGTTCCCGCGCCAGGATGATCTGCAAGCGTTCCTTGGCAACGACCGCCGATTTTTTGCGTTTGCTCAAGAAATAGTCGAGAAGGTTCATGGGGTCAGGTTCCGAACAGGCGTCGTAAGAAGTTTTTTCTCTCCGGCTCAAGGAAGCGCATCGGGCGAGTTTCGCCGAGAAAGCGCGCAACCACATCATCATAGGCTTGTCCGCTGGGACTTTCGTCGAAGTGAATCACCGGCACGCCTGAGTTGGAAGCCTGCAATACCACTTCCGATTCCGGAATCACGCCGATCAGTGGAATGCCCAGCAAATCCTGCACATCTTTGAGGCTGAGCATTTCACCGGCTTCGACGCGGCGCGGCGAGTAACGCGTGACCAGCAGATGTTCCTTGATCGGTGTGCCGCCGGTTTCGGCGCGCTTCGAACGCGCCTGCAAAATGCCCAGGATGCGATCCGAGTCGCGCACCGAAGAGACTTCCGGATTGGTGACGATGAAAGCTTCGTCGGCAAAGTACAAAGCCATCAATGCGCCCTGTTCGATGCCTGCCGGAGAGTCGCATACGATGTAATCGAAGCTGTCGCGTAATTCGTCAAGCACGCGCCCCACGCCTTCTTTGTTGAGGGCTTCCTTGTCGCGGGTTTGCGACGCCGGGAGAATGTAAAGATTGTCGCAATGTTTATCGCGAATCAGGGCTTGTTTGAGCAGCGCTTCGTTTTGGATCACGTTGACGAAGTCGTACACGACGCGCCGTTCGCAACCCATCACGAGGTCCAGGTTTCTGAGTCCAACATCGAAGTCGATGACTGCGGTTTTGAAGCCACGTTTTGCAAGACCGGTGGAGACGCTGGCGCTGGTGGTGGTTTTGCCCACGCCGCCTTTGCCGGAAGTGACGACGATGATTGTTGCCAAGGGCGGTATCCTCCTCTGGGAACCATGATATTGACGGGGGATATTACACTAATCGAGCGGCGCCACAATCAGTTGTTCACCGTCCAGAAATACCTGTACCGCCTTGCCGCGCAGCTCTTTGGGTGGCCCGTCATCGAACACACGATAATTGCCGGCGATGGCCACCAGTTCGGCCTCGAATTGGTGGCAGAAAATGCGCGCCCCCGCGTCGCCGGAAACGCCTGCCAATGCACGCCCCCGTAACGGCGCATACACATGGATATTACCTTCCGCGATAATCTCCGCCCCCGCACTGACCGCGGCGAGCACCACCAGATCGCCATTGTGCGCCCGCATGCGTTGGCCGGAGCGGATCGGCTGCTGCACGATTTTGGTATTGGATGCAGGTACCGCGGGTGTGGAAGCAACGGGTTCGGGCGGTGACTGAATGTCGGAAGCGGCGCGCGATGCTTTATCTTCCGCGCGGGTGGATAATTCAATGGCGCCAGGTTTTGATTTTACCGGCGGCGGGGCGACCGGCGGTTCTTGCATCGTGCGGCCCTTCAGCACCGCAAGTCCCGCGGCCATCGCCGCTTCGTTTTGCAACGGCGAGCCGTTTTGCACGCCCAGCGGAAATAAATTCCGGGTACGCAGCATAACGACGAAACGATGAAAATCCAGCGGGGCCGGAAAGTCACGCACCGCTTCCAGATCAATCACGACCGGCGCATTTAAAAAGAATTGCGGGTTTTTGGACATGCGCTGCGCAAGCTGGGCTTCGATCACATCCACTTCACTTGCGTGAATGCGCAGCACGGACAGCGTAAACACCGAACCTTTCAGTTCGAGCGTGGGTTCTTGCGAATGAGGTTTGGCAGGAAACAAATCCTGCGTGTCTGTGGAATTGGATCGCGGCATGCTGATCATTCCTGTGTCTGGGTGAACGATGGGCAAGGTAAAGCTCCCATCTTGCACGCGGGCCATTCTACGGAGTCAATTCGCGACACTCAATGCATTTCGCGTACGTCTGCGTGAGTCGCGGGTAATCACACTTCACTCCACATGCGCACCAGATTCACATAGCTGCGATTGACTTGCGCAGTCTCGACCGCCGCGGGTGCGGTCTGCAATAGTTTTTCGCGCGCGAGATGCAGTTCGTACAACAACTCGCGCTGCGCCGGATCGCGCACCGCGCTTTGCAGCCAGGTGACGGCGACCAAGCGTTCGCCGCGCGTGACCGGCGTGACTTGATGCAGGCTGGAAGCGGGATACAGAATGGCATCGCCCGCCGGTAATTTAATGTGTTGAGTTCCAAACGTGGTGCGTATCGCCAGCTCACCTCCCTCGTAACTGTCCGCAGCGCTCAAAAACACTGTAATAGCGATATCGCAGCGATACGGCATACCGTCGACGCCCATGATCGGATCATCGGTGTGCTCGCCGTAAGTCATGCCCGGTGTATAGCGCGCGTAGTAGGGCGCAGCGACACGTAACGGGAGCGCGGCGGCGCGATAGACGGGGTGACGTACGAGCGCTGTCATCACGATGTCGTTCAAGGTGTCGAGCTCGGGGGAGTTGTGCGCGACTTCCTGATTGTTTTTTACGCGCGCCGCCGCCAAACCTGCTGAAAGTTTGCCGTCCACAAACGGAGCACTGCGCAGGATGTCGTACACGCGTTGCAACTGCGGCGGGCTAAGTACAGAAGGTATGGCGATCATCATTTGAGCAGCTCATCAGTTTTGCCTATGCAGCATCCATGATTCTATAAGAATTCGCTAGAGGGTAGGCGCCTGCCGCATGCGTTACCCAGAATCTGCGCGTCCCGCGGCCCACATTAAATGCGGATAACCTACAATCATGTAAGGCCTGATAACACCGTGCACTCTTGCTTTCGGTATCGCGCCAAATTTTGCCGGTAAAACTTCTTCACTAGATAGAGGGCGCACAGCATGAACAATACAACTCAGGCGGTCGAGCCCGCGGCGAGCGAACTTGGGGTTACCAAGACAGAGGAGCGGCGCGTTATTTTTGCCTCCTCACTGGGCACCGTGTTCGAGTGGTACGACTTCTATCTGTATGCGACCCTCGCGCCTTTCTTCGCGGCACTGTTTTTCCCCAAGGGTAATGAAACGGCGGCGTTGTTGTCCGCCTTCGCCACCTATGCCGCAGGCTTTTTGGTGCGGCCCTTCGGGGCGCTGGTGTTCGGACGTCTCGGCGATCTGGTGGGGCGGAAATACACCTTCTTGATCACGATTGTCATCATGGGGGTCTCGACATTTGCGGTCGGATTGCTGCCGACGTTTCAGACCATCGGCTGGCTGGCGCCGATTCTGCTAGTGTCGCTGCGTTTGTTGCAAGGGCTGGCGCTGGGCGGCGAGTATGGCGGTGCGGCAACCTATGTCGCGGAGCATGCCCCCAATCATGGCCGCGGTTACGCGACCAGCTGGATACAGACCACCGCGACGTTGGGTTTCTTTTTGTCGTTGCTCGTAATTGGTTCGTGCCGTATCGGCATGGACCCCAAGGAATTCGCCGAATGGGGCTGGCGCATTCCGTTTATTTTTTCGCTGATCCTACTGGTCTATTCCGTATACATACGTATGAAATTGAATGAGTCACCCGTGTTTATCCGCATGAAGGCCGAGGGACGAGGTTCTAAATCACCCCTCGTCGACAGCTTCCTGCGTTATCCAAACAACAAATATGTACTGCTCGCCCTGTTTGGCGCGACGGCCGGGCAAGGGGTGGTGTGGTACACCGGGCAGTTTTATGCGCTGTTCTTCCTCACCATCACGCTGAAG
>CAZHHW010000107.1:0-10624 GCA_964532385.1 uncultured Gammaproteobacteria bacterium
TCACCCCCATCCTAACCTTCCCCCTTGCAGGGGGAAGGAATTAATCAGTTGCCTTCTATGTCTAGTCTTGACATTTACCATGTCGCCTTTAGTTTCATTGCCAGGTCACTCCAGCATCATGTAACGTTTTTGCTCCTTCCCCCTGCAAGGGGGAAGGCTGGGATGGGGGTGCTCAGACATATGCAGTACGATTTAAATCACCCCCATTCTCACCTTCCCCCTTGCAGGGGGAAGGAATCAATTAGTTGCTTCTATGTCTAGTCATGACATGCCTTTAGTTTCATTGCCGGGTCGTTCCAGCATCATGTACGTTTTTGCTCCTTCCCCCTGCAAGGGGAAGCAACATGATGGAGATGGGTTTAACGTTCCGGCACATATGAACACCCCATCCCGGTAACTGCTCCTGCGCGCTCTGCCTTCCCCCTTGCAGGGGGAAGGAATTAAAAGAGCCTGAGCATGAGCTTTCTTACTTGCACCTGACCCCGCTCAGCTCTTGGCCGCGCCGATCACGCCCTCCACCAGCCAGTCCATGCTTTCCAGCCAGATGTCGGTCTGCTTGTATTCCTTGCCCGCGGCGATCACGACATTGCCTTTGTTGTCTTTAACAGGCCCCTTGTAAACCACCATCGACCCGTCCATGAATTTCGCGCGCGCGTCATCCGCCTGCTTGCGTGCCTTCTCGCTTACCGACGCGCCGTAAGGCGAACTCTTCACAACGCCTTCCTTGATACCGCCGCGCACCAGGTTCGGAATGGTCTTGCCGCTCTTGATCATCTCGGCGTAGTCCGCGTAGACCTTGCTCCAGTTCCATTCGGCGCCGGTCAGGAAACCCTTGGGTGCGAGCACCGCTTGATTGGTGTGATAACCGCAGCACATCACGCCGCGCTTCTCCGCGGTCTCGACCACCACTTTCGGGCTGTCGACGTGGCAGGTCAAGACATCGATACCCTGATCGATCATGCTGTTCGACGCTTCGGCCTCTTTCACCGGATTGGCCCAGCCGCCGGTGAATACCACATTGGTGGTGATCTTGGGATTCACGCTGCGCGCGCCCATCGTGAAGCTATTGATATTGCGCAACACCTGCGGAATAGGAATCGCCGCGATGTAGCCGAGCTTGCCGCTCTTGCTCATGTGTCCGGCCACGATGCCGGCCAGATACATGGGTTCATCGATGTAGCCAAAATAACTGCCGACGTTTTTCGGATGCTTGCTTGCATCCCACAACCCGCCGCAATGCAGGAACATAACCTTGGGATATTTCTCGGCGATCTTGAGGATATGCGGGAAGTAACCGAACGATGTCGGGAACACTACTTGCGCGCCATCGAGATTGATCATGCTCTCCATGGTCTTAATGACTTCGATGGTCTCGGGCACGTTCTCTTCATCGAAGGCTTTCACCCAGGCTTGCTTGGCCACCGCCGACTTGCCTTCGAAATGCGCCTGATTGTACCCATAATCGTCGCGCGGCCCGACGTAGATGAACCCCATCTTGACTTTATCTTCCGCGAATGCGCGGGTGATGCCGAATCCACCCAGCGCGGCCAGCGTGCCCGCACCCGCCATTCCCTTCAGCAATGTTCTGCGCTTCATGCCCTCTCCTCCATTCATCGATTATTGATTCTTGGGTTACCAGATCCACTTCACCATGGCCTGCGGAACGTTTTCGTCGACGCCATCAATACCGAATTTATTGCGCCACATCTGGTATTCAATTCCGGCTTGCAAGGTGCCCGGCGCACCCCACAGTTTGCCGATGTCGACGAGCAGTCGCGGACCGGTGACGATGTTGTCTTCCTTGGGCTTGTTGCCCCAGGCGTAGTCGAAGAACCCTTCGAACACCATCGACACCGGACCGGCTTCGAACGGCGCCAGCCACACCAGCGTCAACTGACTGCCCAGATCCGTACCCGCGCCGATTTCATTACGGACGTAATAATTGATTTGAAATACCGGCAGGATGTTCAGGTCAACCGCGATTCCGTAGAGGTTATTGTGGAACCCATTGCCCGCTTCCAGCGTGGTGGTGATCAGCACATCTTTCACGACCCCGAATGTCATGGGTTGGCCCGTCATGGCGCCGAGACTGAAACGCGGCGATATTTCTCCGTAGAAACCCGTTTGGTTATTGGTGCCGGTGCGATTCGGATTTTCGATATCGACGAAGAAAAAATTGTCGCCGTACTTCCACGCATCGGCATGTTCAAGCGTGATAATGGAACGGGTCTTGTCACCCAGTTCATATTGACTGCCCACCAGATATTGAATATTGGTGGTGCTGAAGGTTGCGGCGCCCGCGTGTGCCGCTGTGGCCGCCGCAAGACATAGCCACGCGGCGCACGCCGCAATAATCATTTGTATACTGTCAACGCGTCGCACCGATGTCACTGAGAACGGCATTTGCATGATCTCCCTCGCTGTTATGAAATTTGTTGTATACAACGTTGCACGGCATATGCCAGTGCCGGGGGAAGGCAGACTTGCATCTGTAGATGTCTGTTTTATAGATATTTTAGGAACGCAGGCGATGCGCAAAGCCGTAGCGAAACTTATTTCGAGCGTGTGCCCCGCGATGAAAAACGCACGCGCACGGTGCAGCACATACCCATTTTTGTGCAATGCTTCACGGGAATGCACTTACGCGACTTAACCACCTGAAGCGGAAAATCATGCCCATAAAAAAATCACGCAGCTTCGCACTCGCCAAATTTGTCGATCCCCTGCCGTTGAAAGCAGCGGCTAAATCTTCGCCGCGAAAATCATCAAAGGCGGGAATTTATGAACGCTTGCGCCGCGCGATTATGGATTTCGAACTTGCGCCGGGGGCGCGCATCACCGAAACCGAACTTGCGAGTTCCTTCGGCATCAGCCGCACACCGGTACGCGAAGCATTGCATCGACTTGAAAACGAAGGCTTGATCTCGATCCGACCCAAGCAAGGCTGCTTCGTACGCAGCGTCGATATTCATCAAATCAGTAATTACTACGATGTGCGCATCGCCCTTGAAGTCATGTCGGTGGAACTGGCGTGCAAGAACATGCCCGACGAAGTGATCGCGCAGTTATCGAACACCTGGAATCCGGCGCGGCGTCCGAAACGATTTAAAGACGCCGACGAAATCAAAGTGCTCGAAGAAGTCTTTCACGCGATGATCGCCGATTACAGCGGCAACCCGGTATTGGCCAGTTATCTCAAGGACGTTAACGACCACATTCGCAGTGTCCGCCGGCTGGGCTTTCCCGACGAAAAAAGCATTGCCGAAACCTACCAAGAGCACTACCGCATTTGCAAGCTACTCAAGAAGCGCGACGCGCGCGCGGCACGCGAAGAAATGATCCGGCACATCCGGAAAAGCCAGGGCATTGCACGTTCCGTCACGCTCAGCCAGTTGCAACAACAGCATCATCACGCAAATACACCGCGCACAGTTATTAAGTAGCCTCCTGCTGGCTGCGGCTTTGACAACATTTCACCAACAAAAAACCCTTCGATGCGGGGCTAAGTATGGTAAAAACAGCAACCATGGCACCGTAAGTGCAAAAGCGTGGGCCGACCGTATCCACGATCCATTTAATTTAAGTTTTGGAAGAGCCGCTCGATGACTTATTGTGTCGCCATTAATTTAAACGAAGGCTTGGTATTCGCCTCGGATTCGCGTACCAACGCGGGTCTGGATCATGTGAGCGTGTATTCCAAAATGCACAGTTTTGCCTGGCCGGGCGACCGTGTATTTGTGCTGCTGTCGGCGGGCAATCTCGCCACCACCCAGTCGGTGGTGAAACGCCTGAAAACCGATACGCAAATTGTCGGGACCAGCCTCCTGAGCACACCCAACATGACGGCGGCGGCGGATTATGTCGGCGCGGTCAGCGCGGAAGTGCAACGCCAGCAAGGCAACCGCGATGCATTGAATACCAACTTCGAAGCGACGTTTTTACTGGGCGGGCAAATCGGCAGCGCGCCGCCGGAGTTGTTCATGATTTACCCGCAGGGCAACTACATTCACGAATCCTACGAGCACCCGTTTCTACAAGTGGGCGAAACCAAATACGGCAAACCGATTCTTGACCGCGTGATCCAGCGCGCCACACCGCTGGAACAGGCGGCACGCTGCGCCCTGGTGTCGCTCAATTCCACGCTGCGCAGCAACCTGACCGTCGGCCCCCCGCTCGAACTGCTGATCTACCGGCGCGACAGCCTGCTGGAAGGCCAGCGCCTGTACCTGGTCGAAGAAGATCCTTATTACCGCGAAATGGCCGAACGCTGGAACGAAGGCCTGCTGGCGGCGCTGGGCAACCTGCCCAAGTTCGCGTGGGAGAAAAATTTGTCCTGAAATTATTGTTTGGGAGGCGCGCCGCTTTGCCGAGATGGGGGGATCAATCCTCCCCTCCTCATTTTCGAGGAGGGGTGCCCCGAAGGGGTGGGGTGGTTGCTTTTTTCATTCCCACCCAACCACCCCGTCCGCTGCGCGTCCACCCCTCCTCGAAAATGAGGAGGGGAGTTTTACACCGATTGGATTTTTCAGATATGTCAACACCGCTCATGCCTGCGATGAACCCGCCGCGAGCGCGACCGGAGGCTCGTCGTGGCTGCGATAGAAATAAAAATACCGTTGCGACAACGCATCGTGCAACGCGGCCAGATCGGCCTGAATCGCATCCATGCATTCGTGCAATCCCTCCTGCACCAGTTCCGTCAGATTCGCCGACCGTAAACGCCGGCGCACGCTGCGCAGCGCACGCAACGCATCGGCGTTTTTCGGCAAGGTCGAAAGACATTCGCCCACTTCGTCCATGCAATGGGTGATGGTGCGGGGAAAATGCGCATCATTGAACAGAAAATCCAGCGCTTGATCCGGGCGCACCTGCACGGCCACATGACGCCGGTACATCTGATAGGCGCTGAGCGAGCGCAGTACCGACAGCCACAGCAGATTCAGATACGCCGTGACCGGTTCGCCATTGCGCGGCAGCAGCACGGCGGTGGTCACGTCGATGATGCGCGACGTCATGTCGGCGCGCTCGACATTGCGGCCCAGACGCAAAAACTGGTACGCCACATCGCGGCTCATGGAGCCCGCGAGCAAACCCACCAGGGCTTGCCGCTGATAGATAATGGTATTGAGCACCTCGTAACGCGCGGAGCGTGACATATCGGCCCGCAAATGCGCGCGTGCATAAAGGTACATGCCGTTGATCCCCTCCCAGGCCTCCCACGGCAGGACTTCGCGAAAGGTGCGGGTGTTTTCACGCGCGAGGCGGATGCACGACATGATAGAACTTGGATTGCGCTCGTCCTGAATCAGAAAGCGCATGATATTTTCTTCGTAAGCATGGTCGTAATGCTGCGAAAATAACTGGTCAAGCCCCGCCGCCTTCACCAGCATACCCCAGCCGAAGGCCGTGCCCTGCGGCATGTCCAGCACCACCGCCGTCGTCGCGTTGATCAGGCGCGCGGTGTCTTCGGTGCGCTCCAGATAGCGCGCCATCCAGTATAGATTTTCAGCCACACGTGAAAGCATGACGTCCTCCTATGCAACGATCCAGGTATCTTTGCTGCCGCCGCCCTGCGATGAATTCACCACCAGCGAGCCTTCGCGCAACGCCACCCGCGTAAGTCCGCCGGTGGTGACGTACGATTGTTTACCCTGCAACACGAAAGGCCGCAAATCGATATGGCGCGGCACCAATCCGCCGTCCACATAGGTCGGCACCGTCGACAAGGCCAGCGTCGGCTGCGCCATGTAGTTGCGCGGATTGGCGCGGATCAGTTCCGCGTACTGCGCACGTTCTTCGGCGCTGGCGCGCGTGCCCATCAGCATGCCGTAGCCCCCCGACTCGTTCGCGGGCTTCACGACTAATTTGTCAAGATTGGCGAGGACGTAATCACGGTCGGTGTCGTACATGCACAGATAACTGGGCACATTCGGAATGATCGCATCCTGGTCCAGATAATATTTTATGAATTTCGGCACGAAGGCATATACGACCTTGTCGTCGGCAACACCCGCCCCCGGCGCGTTGGCCAGACCGACATTGCCCTTGCGCCATGCGCGCAACAACCCGCGCACACCCAGCGTGGAATCGGGACGGAATACGGCGGGGTCGAGAAAGTCATCGTCGATGCGCCGGTAAATCACATCCACGCGCCGCAAGCCCGCAATGGTTTTCATGTACACACAGTCGTCTTCGCCCACCACCAGATCCGAGCCTTCCACCAGCTCCGCCCCCATCTGCTGCGCAAGATAACTGTGTTCAAAATAGGCTGAATTGAAAATACCCGGTGTCAACACCGCAATGATCGGCCGTTCCCCGGTGTCGCGCGGCGCAAGCCCGGCGAGCGTGTCGGACAACTGCGTGGTGTAATCGTCCACCGGCAGAATGGCGCACAACTGGAACAGCTCCGGGAACAGGCGCTTCATCAGTTGGCGATTTTCCAGCATGTACGACACGCCCGAGGGCACGCGCAAATTGTCTTCCAGCACATACATGGTGCCCTGGTGATCGCGCACCAGATCGGTACCGCACACATGCGCCCACACGCCGTGGCGCGGCGTGATGCCCCGGCATTGCGGACGAAAATTCTTCGATCCAGCCAGCACCTCGGCGGGGAACACCTTGTCTTTGACGATGCGCTGTTCGTTGTACAAATCATCGATAAACAGGTTCAGCGCTGTTAAGCGCTGCTTGAGTCCGGCTTCGATGCGCTCCCACTCGCGCCGCTCGATGATGCGCGGGATGACATCGAACGGCCAGGCCCGGTCGATGTTGCCCGCATCGCTATACACCGTAAAAGTGATGCCCATGGTCATGATGGCGGCGTTCACGGCGGCCACGCGCGCTTCGAATTCTTGCTGCGGAATCGTCCCCAGATAATCGGTAAGCCGTTGCGCCGCGGGCCGCGCGACGCCCTGCGCAGCGATCAGCTCATCATAGGTGCCTGGGCGTGAATATTGCGCGAAGTCGATGTTCATGCGCACTCCCCAAAATGCGGTTTACTAATCATGGGCTGAAACTCCTGCCGGGCTCAACATACGCAACTCTTCTTCCATGCCCGCCGCGCGCGTCAGTTCGGCCACATTGTCTTTGGCGAAAAAACCGTCGAAATCGCCGAAGCGCTGCACGTATTCGACGATTAGCGACGAATGTTCCGATGCGCTGGAAAAAATTTGCTTGAGCCCTTCCTCCTTCGAGCCGATCACGTCGAGCAGAAAATCCTTGCCCTGCTGGCGAATCGCGTCGACCACGAATTGAATATGCTCTTTGCCGTCACGTTCGCCGTCACGCACCGACACCGCAATGTGGTGCAGACGCGGGCCGTAATTGCGCACAAAGGTTTCGGTCGGCGACGGCAGTTTTTCCAGATGATTGACGAAGTACGGCGTGTTGTTGGCGGTAAACACCTTGGCCGGACTGTGCGCCTCGCGCGTGAAGTGCACGCTCTTGGTCACATTGGTCGACGAGTTCTGATCCTTGATGTCGTACGAGCCCCAGAAGTAGTAGCTCGACCATGACAAATATTCGAGGATCGCGACTTCGCGGTTTTGCGCGTACACACGCGTGGCGAGATGATCGATAGGCAGCAACAAATCATCGATGCGCAAGGCTTTTTGCAGCGCTTTCGCGGCCAAATACACTTCGTTGATGTCGGCGCGAATGCTGCTGGTGCCCAGCGCGTACACACGCAGCTCGTCGATTTCACGTTCCAGGTAACCAACGATGTTGTGCGTGTAAGGTGACGGCTTGCTGATCGCGACGTTGCCCGGCAGTTCCAGTTTGCGCACTTCGTCCTGATTGAAAAAACGGAATTCGCGTTCCTTCTGCAATTCCACCGCGCTGTGCAAATCGGTTACGCGCAGAATTTCACCCATGTAGCGGCTGTGCGGTTTTTGCCGGCCGATCGGATACACCTCGTTCAAACTGCGAAAGATGCCCTGAATGCCGCCGTGCTTGACTTCGCGCACCAGCAAATCCGGCGAACTCATATCGATGCGCAGAATATGCGTCCAGTGACTTGCGCTTTCCAGCGTCACCAGATAATTGTACGGCGTCATCAACGCCAGCTCGGCCACATATTCGCTCGAGTGCCCAGGCTCGACAGTAATCATGAACGCGTCGATCTCGCGCAGCAATTGCGTCAACCCGACACGATCCCGCTCCTCCAGCAAACGCACCAGATAATCTTCGAAGAACGCCGAATTCTGTTTATCGCCGTGACGCGCGAAACTGAGAGAGTTGATCATCCCGGCACCCGCTCATTGGTTTGTGTTGCCGCATTGCAACACCCTACTCAAGAACGAGTCAGCAAAATATGCGCCAGCGGGACATGCACGTACGACACTGGGAAGTGCCCGCCTATTTCAATTCATAACGCACTTATGCGGTGCGATGACACTCAACAAGAGCTGTGTTAGTGCAGGTTCGATGCGCTTGATGATGGGGGATTTATTCAAATATCCGTTTCGTGAGAATAAAGTCTTGATGGTAGATCGGGACTATTGAATACCAATTGCAAATCCTTCATTTGAATTATCGGCACATTGCGGGTAATGCCGTGATGTCTTTGCTTGTTCTATCGAGACCCACAGTTTTCATTCCAACTGGCGGCTCAGCGGTGCCGCAGTTCCAAGAAATTGGACTGATTGGACTATTGATCACTACAAGAGGCTGTAACGAAAGTACCTTGTCTCGAAGGCTCTGATTAATCTTGTTGCCCAGCGTAACGTGTATTACGCCACCTTCAACTTCAATCTGCTTGACGTAATTACCAATCAGGTATTTCGCCTCGGGTAATCCAGCTTCCTTATTATTCTGTGGAAAGCGGCCATGGGCTTTGTAGTACTCATCGATTGAAGGTTTTAACTGATGTGCCAAGGTATGTGCCTCAGTCAATTGTGCAGAAATGATATAGCCATTGTAGGATGGAATCGCTATCGAGCTTAGGATTCCAATGATCGAAACTACAATCATCAACTCTATCAACGTAAAGCCTTTATTATTCATGGTCGCCTCAACCAACTATTTTTCCCGACTGAAATATGGGCAAGTACATCGCAAACACTAAACAACCCACCACGCACGCAACTAGTACAATGCCCACTATAGAAACAATATCCTTAAAACTATTCAGGGGGGTTTCACCGCAGGAATCCTTGAACTCGAGCTGTTGCTGCAATTCATAGACGTATGTTCCCAACTTCATAGAGACCATTAGTGAAGAACTCACATACTCAGCGTTATTCCTTCGAGAAATATTTTTTGTATAGTCCGCCCCAAGAATGTGCAACGCATTCTGATCCGAAATTCCAGCCAAATTGAAAATTCGCAACAGGCACAACGCTAGATAGTTGTTGTATTCCATCGCCGCCCGACCAATCAATGGAAGGTGCAATATGAACCCGTGTATGAATTCCAATCTACGCATGCTGCCCCGCATCGTCTGCAAGCAAATTATCGGGGCCAAAATAAGTAGCAATAATAATAAGAGGGTCACGCTGCCATACCCACGCGCGAAGGAAAACACCAATTTTGTAAATATCGGTAATTCTGCGCCCGAGTTTTGAAATAAATTGTCGAACTGCGGCAACACAAAAATAATGTAAATCGACGCCATGATTACTGCGAAAATAAGTACCGTGAGCAGGTACACCATTAATCCTGCAGAACCTGCTATCAGCGTATTGAACCGACGTGGGTTCCTCAAAAATAAATCGTACAGACCAATGAAGGCTGCGCGTATATCGCCCTGCTGTTTCCGTACAATGCCCACCACCTTGTTTGATGCAGCAAGTAAACCGCTCCGCTCTACCTTAATGGTAGGTACCTCACCTCGCTGCACAAGCAAATTAATTGCTGAAATTTCTGAGATGTAAGTTGTATCGGTGGCTTGCTGCAATTTAGCGATGGCTTCTGCCATAGAATCACCACGCCGGAGCAACTCGCCAATCTGACGCATACAAAAATGCAATCGTTCGTTAGAAATAATCATGGGAATTACTTACACACATTCGGTAATAAAACGTCTAAAAGATCCGTCACATTCTCGCTATCGATGTGCATGCCGTCAGGTATGGGTTGATTCCCACATAACCAAACTATAGGTGCTGTAGGTTGACTGATGAATTGAGCTTTCCGAAACGACAACTTATGTCCACTAAGATGTTGAATATGAGCGTTGTAATGGATAACAACATCTCCTCGGCTGACATCGATAGTCTCAATCTCAGGCGACAGCTTGCTCACCTCATCAATTTTTCCTTGTAAATTTTGAGTGTCTGGCCAGCTTCCGTACATAGTTTGGTAGTAAAGAATATGTGTCCTTAAATTCGCCATCACCGATAACGAATTTGCAAGTGATGCCATGCGTATGGCATGCAGCCCTCCCATGAGGGCAGCGCTCGTAAGTGTCAACAGTAATATAAGAACGAATGCAATTTCGAAAATGATCCGTGACCTCCTATTTGCTTGATACGTTAAAGATACAGTTGCCATATCCGATGCAGATTTGTTCAGACAAGAGAGTTATTCGCTTGAGGAGTATAGAAGAAGAAATGCTATGTGTTTGGCGCATGGTAAATGACTGGCATTGATTGCTTCATATCAAACTACGTGCGCACTATCC
>CAZHHW010000108.1:0-10456 GCA_964532385.1 uncultured Gammaproteobacteria bacterium
CCGGATGCCGTCGAGGAGGAGATCGCATCGCTGACGCCGCAGGTGCCGGAAGACGCCAAACAAGGCCGTGAAGACATTCGTAAAATTCCGCTGGTGACGATCGACGGCGAAGACGCGCGCGACTTCGACGACGCCGTATATTGCGAAAAAGACGGGCGCGGCTGGCGTTTGCTGGTTGCCATTGCCGACGTGTCGCATTATGTCAAGCCCGGCACTGCGCTGGACGAGGAAGCGAAGGAGCGCGGCAACTCGGTGTATTTTCCCGAACGCGTGATACCGATGTTGCCGGAAATTCTGTCGAATGGTTTGTGTTCGATCAACCCCGACGTCGATCGCTTGTGCATGGTGTGCGAAATGTTCATTACGCCGGCGGGCGTGGTGAAGGATTACCGTTTCTTCGAAGGTGTGATGCGTTCGCACGCGCGCCTGACTTACACCAAGGCCGCGGCGATGCTGGTCGATCAAGATGCCGCGCTGCGCGCGCAATATGCCGCCGTAGTGCCGCATCTTGAAGATTTGTATCGCTTGTACCAGGCGCTGCGGGTGCAGCGTGATAAACGCGGAGCGATTGATTTCGACACCACCGAGACGCGTATCGTGTTCGGCGCGGATCGCAAGATCGAACGCATTATTCCCGTGGTACGCAACGACGCGCACAAACTGATCGAAGAATGCATGATCGCCGCGAACGTGTGCGCCGGAAAATATCTTGAAGAGAAGGAAATGCCCACGCTGTTTCGCGTGCATGAAGGCCCAGGTGACGAAAAACTGTTGAATTTGCGCGCGTTCCTGTCCGAGTTGGGTTTGAGTTTGGGCGGCGGCGAAAAGCCGGAGCCCAAGCACTACGCGAAATTGCTTACGCAAATTCAAGGTCGTCCCGATCTACATCTGATTCAAACCGTGATGCTGCGCAGTCTGAAGCAGGCGGTGTATGCGCCGGAAAATCTCGGTCATTTCGGTTTGTCGATTGAAGCGTATGTGCACTTTACTTCGCCGATCCGGCGCTATCCGGATCTGCTGGTGCATCGCGCGATTCGTCATGCCATTGCCGGCAAGCCCGCGCAGAAATTCCGTTACGATCACAACGACATGGTGGCGCTGGGCGAGAATTGTTCCGCCACCGAGCGCCGCGCCGACGAAGCCACGCGCGATGCGGTGGACTGGCTCAAATGCGAGTACATGACCGACAAAGTCGGCGAGACTTTCGACGGGCTGATCACCGGAGTGACAGGTTTTGGCATTTTTGTCGAACTGAAAGACATTTATGTGGAAGGCCTGGTGCACGTCACCGCGTTGAGCAACGATTATTACCGCTTCGACCCGGCCAAGCATCGCCTGCTCGGCGAGCGCACCAACACCATCTATCGCCTGGCCGACAACGTGCGCGTGCGCGTGGTGCGCGTCAGTCTCGACGAGCGCAAGATCGATTTTGAACTCGCGGACAGCGCTCCTCCCGCCGGTAAGCAAACCGCGCGGCGCTCAGGCAAACCATTGCCAAAGGATTCCGGCAAGGCGGCACCGAAAGAGGCACCTAAAAAAACGGCGAAGAAAAAACGTTCGCGCCGTAAGCGTGCGCCGAAGGCGTCATGAGTTGACATAGTAAAATGCCCAGTGAAGATTTAATTTTCGGCTTGCATGCGATTGCCGCGGCACTGCGCAACGACAGCGTGCGTATGCTGGCGGTGTGGGTGCTGCAAGGCCGCAGCGATGCGCGCGTGCAGGAAGTGCTTGCGCTCGCCAAGCAACGCGGGGTGGCAGTGCAGCATGCGCCACGCCACACGCTCGATGAGATGGCGCCGGGTGCGCGTCATCAAGGCGTGATCGCGCGCTGCATGGGTTTGCCGTCCTACCACGAAGGTGACTTGGAAGCGCTGCTCGACGGTGTGCAGGGTGTGCCGTTACTGCTGGTGCTCGACGGCGTGCAAGACCCGCATAACCTCGGCGCCTGCCTGCGCAGCGCCGACGCCGCCGGCGTGCACGCAGTGATTATTCCGAAAGATCGTTCTTCGCCGTTAAATGCCACGGCGCGCAAAGTCGCCAGCGGTGCGGCGGAGAGCGTGCCTGTGGTGCAAGTGACCAATCTCGCGCGCACACTGCGCGAGCTGAAAGACCGCAATATCTGGCTGGTGGGCGCGGCGGGTGAAACCGACAAATCCATTTTCGAAACTGATTTGAAAGGGCCGCTGGCCATCGTCATGGGCGCGGAAGGTCAGGGCCTGCGCCGTCTGACCAAGGAGCATTGTGATTTCCTGGCTTACATTCCCATGGCCGGCGTGGTGGAGAGCCTTAACGTCTCGGTCGCCACCGGCATCTGCCTGTTCGAGGCAGTGCGGCAACGCTCATTGTAGCTGTCTACAGAATTGAGCGCATGATCAAAACCACCGTGTCATGCCAGTCTCGCCGTTGCCAAATCGCAAGTAAGAAGAACCAAACGGGGCACGCTGTTATAACCAACTCGGAAATGCGGGCGGTGCGGCAGGGTAAGCACCCTGAATGTAAATCACGCCAATCGACTCCGTGAAAGCCTGTGATATTCTGATGCTACGTCAAGATTCATACGGAGCGATGCATATGCAAACCGCCAAGAAAGACGCGCAAGAGATGTTGAAAAATCTTCCGGAAGACAGCACGCTCGATGACATTCAGTATCACCTGTATGTGCTGGAAAAAATTCGCCGCGGGCAAGATGACATTCGTAATGGACGTCGCTGCACGCATGAAGAAGCCAAGGAACGATTGCGCCGATGGCTCAAACCCTGATTTGGTCGAATGAAGCCCTCGACGATATCAATAGTATCGCTGAGTACATTCACCGTGATTCTCCCTACCATGCGCAACGGGTGGTTGAACGTATCTTTGAGATGGGTTTATCGCTTCCCGAGCAGCCGCAGTTGGGACGCCTCGTTCCCGAAGTGGGAAACCCCGGCATGCGCGAGCGCTTCATATACAGCTATCGCTTAATCTATGAGATCAAAGCACAAGAAATTCATATTCTGGCAGTGATCCATGGCAAACAATTACTGGAATCCACCGGGCGTTTTTGAAGGAACGTAACACCTGAACCTTCGGGATGGCTGCACGTTGCCGCCCGAGCTCAGATCGCAAACCCCAGATGAAGGTGTTTTGTGGTTGCAGATGCCGCGTGTGGCTCAATACAGCAGCAATCCTGTTTGCGCGGTTTGGCGCTATCCAGTACAATTCCGCCTCATTTTCCGGCCCACCTTGCCTTCAACCCGGTGAAGGCTTTGGAGTGAGCGGTAGCGCTCACCCCATATCCAGAAGGAGTATTTACATGCGGCATTACGAAGTTGTGTTTATGGTTCATCCGGATCAAAGCGATCAGGTGCCCGCGATGATTGAGCGTTACCGGACCATGATCGAAGCCGACAGCGGCAAGATTCACCGCCTCGAAGATTGGGGCCGCCGGCAACTGACCTATCCCATCGCAAAAGTTCACAAAGCCCATTATGTGTTGATGAATATCGAATGCACCCAGAAGGTGCTGGATGAACTCGGTGCCGCTTTCCGCTTTAACGATGCGGTGTTGCGTAATCTGGTCATCAGCACCGATGGCGCGGTGACCGAGCCTTCGCCGATCGCGCTGAACAAAGAACGTGAAAGCAGCAGCTCGTACCGCGATAGTGAGAACGCGCCTGCGGCAGAAGCCCTGGAAGAAGTCATTGAAGGCGCTGCGATCTAACACTTCCGATACAGCTTTTATCCAAATTCGAGGTCAATACCATGCAACAACAACCGCGTTTTTTCCGCCGCAAACGTTTCTGCCGTTTTACCGCGGAAGGCATCAAGCACATTGATTACAAAGACATCGCATTGCTGAAGGGTTTCATCAGCGAAAACGGCAAGATTGTGCCGAGCCGCATCACCGGCACCAAGGCGCGTTTTCAGCGCCAGTTGTCGGTCGCCATCAAGCGGGCGCGTTTCCTGTCTTTGTTGCCGTACACTGACCAACATTAAATCCGAGGTTTCGCATCCGGCAACGGAGTGTCATTGATGCGTGCGCTGGCTTCTTACATCATGCGCGGCCGCATGCAGGCTATTTTTGCTGCGGTCGGGTTTATGGGGCTGTCGCTGATCTTTCCCTTGTTCAGCTATGTCAGCGCCGCGGCGATCGCCTTGGTGACGTTACGGTTAGGGTGGCGCGAGTCGCTGCTGGTGACGGGTGCCGCATTTGCGATCTCGGTGGTGGCCGGGTTGCTGCTGGGTGATCCGGGTGTCGGGGCATCATTTGCGCTGGTCGTATGGGTGCCGATTATTGTTCTGGCGCTGGTGTTGCGGCAAACCATGTCGCTGCCCATCACCTTGGCGGTGGCTGCAAGTTTGGGCGCGCTGGGCGTGCTGGCCGTTTATGCGGGAATCGATGATCCGGCGGCATGGTGGCGCGAAAGCGTGATCAAGGTGATCCAGACGCAGATCCTGGATACCGCCGGTCTGGATGCGGAGCAAGCCGAAGTCTGGCATGCGGCGTTGGACCAAATGGCAAATGTCATGACCGGGATCGTCGTGGCATGGTTTGTACTCAGCAGTGTGTTGAGTTTGTTGCTGGCCCGCTGGTGGCAGGCGATGTTGTATAACCCGGGCGGTTTTCGCAAAGAGTTTCATCAATTGCGGCTGGGTAAGACCATGGCGATGATTGTGTTGGCCTTGATGCTGGCCAGTCTGCTGCCCTTGGACAAAATCGCGGCGGTCGGCAAGGACATCGTGATTGTTTTAGTGTTGCTGTATGTGTTGCAGGGTTTGGCCGTGGCGCATGCCGCCGTGGCAGCGCGCGGGGTAAATACGGGCTGGTTGGTCGCGTTGTATTTTGTCTTGATCCTGGCGCCCATGGTCGTGGCGATTGCCGGCCTGCTGGACACCTGGGTGGAGTTGAGGGGCAGGGTACGGCCCATGCAAAATTGAAGAAGAGTTAATTGGTTAACGAATCCGGTTCATCGTGCGAGGTGTGTCATGCAAGTTATTCTTTTGGAAAAAGTCGAAAATCTGGGCAGCTTGGGTGAAAAAGTCAATGTGCGTAACGGCTACGGGCGTAATTTCCTGATTCCGGAAGGCAAGGCGGTTCCTGCGACCGAAAGCAACGTTGCCAAGTTCGAAGCGCGCCGCGCGGAACTGGAAAAATCCGCCGCCGAAGTTCTTGCGGGTGCGCAGGCGCGTGCCGCGCAAATTGCCGGTGTGCATATCTCGATTGCGCGTAAAGTCGGCGACGAAAACAAGTTGTTCGGTTCGGTGGGTACGGTCGACATCGCCGATGCGTTTACGCAAGCAGGCGTGGCTGTAGAACGTCATGAAGTGCGTATGCCGACGGGTCCGCTGCGCGTGGCCGGTGATTTTGAAGTCGATTTGCATTTGCACGCCGACGTCAATATCAAAGTAAAGATTTCCATTATTCCCGAGTAACCTATCGTCCTAGTCAAGAAGCGGCGCTCCTTCGGTAGCGCCGCTTTTTTTATGCACTATTAATCAACACCGATAACCGCCGCCGCAGGACGCGCAGTCCTATTAATCCCATCAAACTCAATAGTTCCAATGCCGCGGTGGCCACCGATTGCTTCGTAGCGCCGGCGGAGGCGCCTGAGCTTGCATTCGTGGTGGCCAGGTTGGAGGCATCGATCGTGACGACCGGGGCGGCTTGATAACTGGCATCGCTGGATTGGATTGCTCCGAAGTTAATCGAGTATGTCGCGGCACTTGCCGATTTGCCGGTGACGGTGATGGTTTGCCGCGTGTTCCAGTTAACCGGTGTGAAAGTGAGCGACGCCGGCGAAACCGCAGCCACTTCCGCGGCCGACACAGAAACGGGGATCACGACATTTTGCGCCGGCGCACTGGGCAGCGCCACGGTGAGGGTGGTGGACTTGCCGGCGGCGGTGACGACTGAACCGCCGGCCGGTGTGATCACAAGGCTTTTTGCTTCGATGCAACTGAACAGCGACAGGTTATCGATCCACCAGCCCATTGATGCCACGCCGTTGTCGGTCGCCATTCGAAACCGAAAGCGCGCATTGTTGCCCGCAAGCGGCGAGAGATCCAACTGCGTGGTGCGGTAACCACCGGTGGTGCCGGTGAAGGCGCGGCGTCCGGCGAGCGAATTGTTGAGACTAGGCCCCACACCGCCATCGTAATTGCGGCCGGCACTGATCATCTCTCCCGCATCGCGCCAGGTCGACCCGGCGTCGGTGCTGTATTCGATCACCCCGGCATCGAAACCGGTTTCAAAATTGTAGTCGGAGTCGAAACGCAGCATTGCGCCGTTGGGAATGGTCACATTATTTTTCAGTTCAACGGCGGAATCCGACGCGGCCGCGCTGCCGCCACCGTGTAATGAATAGGTTCCCGCTTGTGCGTGTCCACTGACATAGAGGCTGGCGGGCGTCGTCGCACTCATCCAGGCGCTGCGGCCGGTGGCAATGGTATTCACCCAGTTGCCGGTCGCGGTATTTTCAAAATTATCGCTGAATGCGAATAATGGATTAAGCCCGGCCGGGCACATCCCGCCGCCGGCGGGAGTGGGTGCGGGCGCACTGGGCGGAGGTGCGGGTGCGACCGCCGCCGTACACGGCTTGGTGGTCATGTGCACGGCGAGGGTGGCGGTCTTGACTTGCGCGCAATCGTCGACGCTAATCCCCAGCGTACCGCCGGCCAGATCCGAGCAGGCCGAGACCAGCGCATTGTAATTGTCAAGATAGGTGCTGGCATTGCCCAGATAAGCCGATAACGCGCGATACTGCACTGCCGCCGATTTGGCGAGGCCGATGCCGCGCACGGTGTAGCCGTTCAAGGTTCCGCCGTCGCTCATGAGCGCATAAGCTTTGTTGCCGATGCCGCTGTTCGAGTGCACGCCGCCGTTGTCCGCGGTGGTGCAGACATAGCGGCTGTCTTTGGTGGAAGCGGGATCGCCGAACACGGTGGGATTCATCATGTTGCGCAATCCCACGCCGCGCGCAACGACATTGGCGATGTTGAGATCCTCGCCCATTTTCCAGCGATCGGCGGGCAGCGTCGTATGTTTGAGATCGGTCAGTTGGATGGTTTCGCCGAAAATATCCGCATACGATTCATTCATTGCGCCGGATTCGTTTTGGTAAATCAAATCGGCGGTGTATTGCACGACGGCGTGCGACAACTCGTGTGCCACGACGTCCTCTGCCGTGAATCCCGCGCCAAAATTCGCTGTGGTTCCATCCCAAAATGCATTGACCATCGGGCAGGGTTCGGCAGGATCACAGGCGCGGGCAATGCCCGTAATACGCGCTCCCAAATTGTTAAAACTATCGCGATTGAAGCTGGTGAAAAAATAACTGTGAAACGCGCCTGCGAAATCGTACAGCGCGTTGACCTCGGCCACGGTGGAGGCGGCGCCCCCTTCCGCACGCGTCAGCACGGGTGTGGCAGTTGTGGAATTGCGGCCATCGAAAATCTGCCGGTTCAAGGCGCCGGTCACCTGGTTGATGCTGCCGAGCAAGTCGCCATTGCGCGCGTCGATCCAGATGTATTCATTCAGGCGCCAATCATTGACTTTTATAAACCAGGTCAGGCGCGGATGATTGGGCGTGTCGTTGAGCAGGCCGGCATCGAAAATTTCGAGCTCCGGCACGGAATAGGTGCCGCTTCTTGCGGGGTATTTTTTGCCAATGACAGCGCGCGCCAGCTCCACGGCGGCGTCGCTGCTGATGATGGGCGTGGTCGCAAGCCCGGCTAATTGCGGCAGTAACTTGGAGGTCGCGGCCACCACGCCCGTGGGATTCATGTGTACAAACACTTCCGCGCCGCGAATACGCAGGCCGTGCAGGGTTTGCTGCAAGCGCACATGGCTCATGCCGGTATCGTCGAGTTCGTTAACACGTACTGTTGCCAATTCCAGCGGCGAAGCCGCATCGATGAATGCGTCGCGGTTTATTCCCAGGAAGGAACGTGCGCGCTCCTCGGCCCGCGTGGACAAGGTGCCAGTAGGCAACGCCTGCAAGCGATCCGCGCGCACGCTGCGGGCGAAGCCGGTGGCAGGGGAACGTTCGAGTGTTACGCCAAGCGTTTGGTCTTTTACGCTGCGCTCCAGCGGCGATGCGGCGTGCGTAGACCAAGCCGCCATACCCAGCGTAGCAAGCAGTGCGGCGCGCAACAGAACCGGTATCGACATTGCTTACCTCTCCTCACTCTGAGCGATGTATCAATCACGCTCTACACGGTAGTGATAACCCGCGTCGAACGGTCCGGCGGCCACGGTCTCGGTGCCGTCACGCCAGTGCACACGTATTTTGTCGATCCGCGTTGCCGCACCCAGTCCAAAGTGTGCGACCGGCGCATCGAAACTTTGGTAACCGCCGCTCGCCTTGATCTCGCGCACTTGCTGTCCGGAGCCACCTGCATAGCGAATAAATACTTTCGCGCCGACGCCGTCGCGATTACCGCGCTGATCATTCACGCTCACGGCGAGGCTGTGATTGCTTTGTGCGGCACGATTTTCAAACACGCGCGGCGGACCGACGGCGGAGTTCGCGATAATATCGAGATCGCCATCGTTGTCGTAGTCGACCAGCGTGAATGAATAAATGCCGAAGTCGTCGGCCAGCCCATAACTGAATTGGCGTTGTTCGAAGCGTTTGCCGTCGATGTTGTGCATGAACACGTTGAAGCCGAAACCATTGCCGCGAATCGCGCCGTCGGCATTGAAAATGTCTTGCCAGCCGTCATTGTCGAGATCGGCGAATTTCGCGTTCCAGGTCCAGCCGCCGGGATGTGCAAACGCCTCCGGCGTGTCGCGATTAATATCGACCAGGCCTTTTCCGTCGTAGCGATAGACGTAGTTGCCGTCGCGTTGCGCCAGCGCGTCTGCGTTATCGCGCGGCGTGATCATGCGGCCACGCGCGGTGAGGATATCGCACACTTCATTAATCAACGCATCGCCGCCGAAGCGGGCTTTGCAGTTGCTGGCCTCGACGTGGTTCGTAATCAAGTGCCACATCGCGACCAGCAGGCAGCCTTTGACTTCGTGTGCGTCGCCCAATGTTTTGCAACGTTCCACGTCCACGGTTTTGACCGGACGGGTTTGCGACAGAAAATCGGATTCACGCACGCGCCGGCATTGTTCGCGATAACCCATATCTTGAATCGAGTCGCACACAGCGGGCGTCCATTTCGGCTGGGCATAAATCGCGGGTGCAACGCCGTCGATTGGCGCTTTGCCGGTTTCTTTGCTGGTGGCGGTGGTGCCGAAGGTCAGAAAATCGATTTGCAAATCGTTGTCGATGTCGCCGCTGTCGGCGCTCATCGAAAAGAACGGCACGCGCGCGATCAACGGGTTTTGTGCAGTCACCGCGACAAAGCCGTTGGCGGTGCCCAGCAGGATTTTGTCGGGCGCGATGAAGTCGTTGCTGAAATACAAGTCGAGCCGGCCATCATTGTTGAGATCTGACACCAGCGTCGACATGGTTTCGCCGGAATCGGTTTCCAGCGGCACATCGCGAAACCCGGCCGCGCCGCCGTTGAACACAATCGAATTGCCGCGGCCGCGGGCCACTTGATGCGACCCGGTGACCACACCCAGCGCCATATTGCCGTTCACGACATCCAGCAAGCCGTTGCCGTCGATGTCGGCGAACGACGGGCTGACGGTGAGTACACCATTGTTGTTCGGTAGCGAAATGCGTTTGGCGTAGTCGAATTCGCCGTGGCTGTTGTGCAATATGAAGTTGCCGTGATTGAAGCTGGTGATGACCAGGTCTTGCCAGCCGTCATTGTCCATGTCGACTAATGCGACCGCGTAAATTTTCAAGTGATTGTCTTGCGCGTTGCGCAACGGTACTGCTTCAAAACGGCCGCCGCGATTGACGTAGATCAACACACCGTCGTCGCTGCCGAAGGCAAGGTCTTGCCAGCCGTCGTGATTGTAATCGCCCGAGGTCGTGCCCCGTCCAATCCAAAAGGGATCGGAGTAATCGCGCACGTCGTAGCGAAAACCGGCAGCGAGTCCGAGCTCGGGGCCTTCGTGTTGTACGAACCCCGGTGTTGCGGAGGCGAGTGGGGGGCGAAACGGCGCGCGACTAACATGGGCACCGGTGGTCGTAGCGACGGCGGTGAATTGAAACGCCGGGGCCGTATCTCGACTTTTAGCGGTATTGACCGCGCTTGCAGTCACGGTTGGATCAGCAGTGAGTGACGCCGTCTCGATTTTTTTCAGCTCCGGTGTCAGCAAAAAATGTTCGTGCAGGGTATTCGCGATCAAACCTGCCGAGGTGCCCAGCGCGAAAAACACGCCCAGTAGCGCAAACGCCCAGCGTTTGGAGGCGCTGGTGACAATGAACAGGAAGGCAAGCACGCTGAAGCTGCCCAGTGTGCACAGCAAGGTGAGCACGACCGGGGTCGGCAGGCCTTGCGAGGCGAGCGACGAGGCCAGCATGATGTCGAACGCAATCGGCACCGGCAGCACCACGCCGATGGCGGCGGT
>CAZHHW010000109.1:0-10199 GCA_964532385.1 uncultured Gammaproteobacteria bacterium
AACTGGCAGGACTGCTGTGTGTCGTGACATTTTTGCCGGGGTGCAGCGGGGATAGCTTTGTATCGGATAGTGCAGCGAGTGCGGGCAGCGGAGGCACTGCGCCGGGCTGTGCTAGTGATCCTACGTGCGTTGTTACGGCGGCTACAGTTATTGCGACGACCGATAAGGTTTCAATCAAATCTGACGGCTTTGATGAAGCAACCATCACGGCGACTGTACTCGATACCAGCCGAGCTGCTGTTGAGAAAGCAACTGTCACATTTAGCGTAACAACGGGCAAGCTTAGTACCGCCGTCGGAATTACCGACGCAAGCGGTCAAGTGACAACTAAATTTTCCGCATCACCGGAGAATCCCGCAAACGGTATAACTTTCGTTACCGCTACTGTTTCCGGAGTAGGTAGCTACGCTGTGCCTGTGAATATTACGGGTACGACGTTGGCCATTTCAGCAAAAGATGGAAAAAAAACAATTATCGTTTCAACTTTACCTACCAAGACACTTTTAGTTAAGGCGGCAAACGCAGCAGGGCTAGGCGTGTATGGCGCCTCAATTGCGTTCACTTTGGCTGGTGACGAAGATGGAATCACAGCGGCTCCCGCAGGAACGACTATCAGTCCAAACCCAGCAACCACAGATATCACAGGTACGGCAACTGTCACACTAACCGGCTCTGCTTCTGGATCCGTTTATGTGACTGCAACGGGTTTAGGAGCCACCACAACCCCGCCTGCAGATTTTTTGGTACAAGATGCGACTGCCTTTCGAATTTCTGCGCCAACACCCGCGACGGGTGATGAGTTCGTTGAAATGGTGTCAGGTGGAGGTGTGCCTCAGACTGTTACTGTAACTGCGGGTCTGAATAATGTTGCTGTGGCAAGTACGATTTGGTTTACAACCACCTTAGGAACGTGGTCAAACGGGCTGGCTTATATGTCTGTTCCATTTGCTGCGGCAACTGCAACTACAGGGACAGCTTCGGCGACGTTAACATCTGCGGCAGGAGATAATGGATTCGCGACGGTATATGCTTTTGTTGAGTCAGATACAAAACACAACGACACCATTTCAGTCGCAATGTCACCGCCGGTTTTGGATGCCGCACAAATCATCGTGCAAAGTGATGAAAAAACTTTATTCCCAAGTAGTTCGACGACAACCTACTCGACTAAAGTTCGTGTCCAGGTGAGAACGAATACCGCCACGGGTAACTATCCAATCGCGAATGCCCCCATTGCTCTGGCATTACAGAATGCAACTGGCGGTGGGGAGAACCTTGCGCAAGGTTATGGTTTCACGGATGTCTATGGGAATTTCGTAACTACTTTCACAGCGGGCGTATCACCCACCGGTCAAAAAGGCGTGAGAGTCGTCGCCAGTGTTGCGGACCCCACGCTTTCCATTTCAAGTTTCTCCACAATTGAGATTGATGGAGTGCCTGGATCAGTGGCGTTAGGAACACCCCGAGTAGTGGTGCAGACGGAAAAGAATGATTCTATTAATACGTACATCATGTCGGCATTAGTCGCCGGTGGTACTGGTGCTGCCGTAAGCGGTGCACCCGTGACTTTACATATTTGGCCGACTGAATACCGTACTGGTATTTGGGTTACCAGCATAGACAGTGTTGGTGGGGAGCACTTTGGTACGTTAATTACGGGTACATTTCAGAATGAAGATCTAAATGAAAATGGGATTCTTGATCCTGGCGAGGACGTTAATTTCAATGGTCAATTAGATCCCTCAAGTTCTTATGGGGGGACGATCCCTGCAGTTGTAACAACTGGTAGCGATGGAGCTGCTCCATTCAATTATGTTTATCTCAAAGATGCCGCAGAATGGGTTACGGTTCGGGCGCAGGGGTCTACCCGTGTTTTCGGTACGGAAGCCTCAACGTCAACGGAATTTATTCCACATAGCTTAAAAGCTGAAGTTGATGAAGGACGTGTCAATGATTCTCCGTTTCGGTTGTGGCTTACTATCTCAGTTACAGATGCAACAGGTACAGGGATGAATCCAGGAACAACCACGCCTTGGAATGCACCCTCACTCACAACTGGTGCGGATAAAGGAAGTTTTGTAACAGTAGGAGTCGCACCCGATCAAGTCAGGAATTTCCAATTACCAGCGGCCTCAGGCCCATATGTTTCTGGCGATACTTTATCGTTAACCGGAAATACTGATCCTGGCACTGGGGTAGATTTTCCATTTTATGTGAGATTTATTCCATGATATGACAATCTAAGCGTTTTGTTCTTTACATAAAGGCGGGCAAGATTCCCGCCTTTTTCTTTGTTCATCTAGGGAGTTTTTTACTTTCCCGCAACTGCTCCACCTGCACCACCACCTCATTCAACTCATCTTCGGCTTTGTGTAAAAGTTCCGGGTCTTTAGTTTTTCTGTATTCGGTCAGTGCGATGATTACAGCGGCGGGATGGATGATGGCGTAGTAATAGCTCATCGCCGCATCGGTATGCGCCAGGTTGCCGATTTCGATACCGTTGCGGCGCAGGTAGTCGCCGTTGTGCCAGGACTGTTCTATCGCTTCCAGGGTCAGGTGTTTCATGCGTTCGGAGTTGAGTACCAGCAGATGCATCATTTTGCGGCGCGCGGGATTTTCTTCGGCGTATTTCAAAGCGCCCTCCACAGCCAGGCGGATCAGTTCTTCCTGTTGGGCGATAAGTTTGTCGATGTCTTTGATTTTGCCTTTTTTTACGGCACTGGCGGCTTGTTTGGCGACGTCGATGTAAGTGTCGATATCCATCGCCCAGGCGGGTGTTATTGCTAGCGTGGTGTAGATAACCCCCGCGCCCAGCCCTTGAAAATAAAGCTTCATTTGGTTACCTCGGGCACCTAGAAATCGACTTGCAGACGTCCGGCAAGCACGGTTGCGCTGTCGACGAGGCTGTTGATCGGGTGGCCGAAAATCTTATTTTTGATCGATTGATAATCCACGGCGATGCGTACGCTGCCGTTAATTTCATAACTCACATAGGCTTCGATCCAGGTGTCCTTGGCCAGAGTTTTTGCGTTCGGCGTCTCCGCGCAATAGCCAAGCGCAACTGTAAAGTCGCCGATGATGACCTGACCTCCGGCGCTTAGCGCAGATTTAATTGAGCTGTCGAAATCTTCCACGGTGGCATCGGCCGGAGGCGAAGCAGGCAAGGTTTTACTGCCGTAGCGTACAAATACACTGTAATCATCGCCTAGATTCCGGTCGGCGCTCAGTGCGACGCCGCTTGTTTCGTTGGTGTTACTTTTCCAGGTAATCAAGCGCAGATTAGTAGCCGCGTCATCCTCCCCGAAAGCCAGACCGGCTTCGGCAATTGCGAATGTGTGGCCGAAGGTGCCGGAGTAATCTTTTGCGTCTTCGAATAACGCGCCTTGCAGGATGATGCTCTTGCCGATGGGCGCACTGACGCGGATGCCGCCGGGGTAGGCGTGGATCGAGCGATGACCGGGAAATTCAATCGCGGAATTGTTGATGAACGGGTGGCCGAGAAATTGTCGAGTCTGGTCACTGGCCACGTTGTTGTTGTCGAAATAACGTTGCGGGCTGAACATCCCGACCGTGACGGTAATCGTATTGGTGAGCGGCCCTTCATAAAAAGCTTCCGCGATGCGCGTGTCGGAAAAGCCTTCGTCGTACGTCGTATCGCCGAGCTTGCCGCCCGAAGTACCTTCATAATCGCTGTTGGTGCTGGGCAGCGGATCATAGCCTTGCGAGTGATTGAGATACATCAGCGCTTTGCCATCGTAGACTTCTTTTTCGAGAAATAGATCGGCGGACAATGCCGAACCGAAATTTCCTACCACGTCGGGAGCGCTGCTCTGGATTTTTTGCACTATGGTGGTGATTCCGCCATAAACGTATAGCTCCGACGCCTTTTGTTGTGTGTCAGCGGCGAATAACATGGCAGGCGAGTTGAGTGCTGAGATTAATAACAACGTGGAGAAAATATTTACGAACGCACAGCGAGTATTTGTTTGCATGGACTGCGATTTCCTTGATGCGATTTATGTCACTGGATGTGCGTGCCGGGTCATTTTAGAGGCGACCTTACTCAAGAACCAGTGGATCGGCCGCAAACCAGCTCTCGGATTGAGCATAAGTGCGCGCAATCTCGCACAGTTCCCCGCCATCGTGTGCGTTCTACCGCACAGATACACATTGATGTTCGCGGCAGACAGCGGGAATAAAAACATCGTCTGTAAAAATAAAAATTGAATCACAACAATCAGCTAGCGAGATATTTCGGGGCGTGAACAAAAGCTTGGCACAAGAGCTGAAATACCAGGGCAAGCGCTTGCGTCGCTGCAGCAAGGTTCCGCAAGGCGGCAAAGCAACACCGATATCACAACCTTAAATTTAACTACACAACGGAGACACGACCATGCCTACACCCGCCTATATGTCCATCGAAGGAACCAAGCAAGGCAACATCACCAAGGGTGCCTTCACCGAAGCCAGCGTCGGCAACATCTACGTCGAAGGCCACGAAGACGAAGTCCTGGTGCAGGCGTTCGATCACAGTATCTTGATTCCGCGCGATCCGCAGAGCGGTCAGCCGACCGGCCAGCGCGTGCATCAGCCGCTCACCATCACCAAAGTGTTCGACAAAGCCTCCCCGCTGATTTACAACGCACTGACCTCGGGCGAGAAACTCACCAAATGCAAAATCAAGTGGTATCGCACCTCGGTCAGCGGTACGCAAGAACATTACTTCACGATCGATCTCGAAGACGCGATCATTGTTTCGGTGAAGGCGCGCATGCCCAATTGCCAAGACCCGGCACAAGCGCATTTCACGCACCTGGAAGACGTGAGCTTCACCTACCGCAAAATTGCGTGGACCCACGAAGCGGGCGGCACCCAGGGGATGGACGACTGGCGCACGCCGAATAAGTAAAGATGATTTTCCTGCGTTAGGTTTACGCAGGGATGTGACGGCACACTCCGCCGCCGTAGCGGGCGGAGTGTTATTAATCCGAACCTGATATTTTGGAACGCACGATGACCAGCCCGTTTGGCGATGCAGGCGATGCCCGCTTCATGGCGAGGAATCCGCTAGAAGATGCGGACCCGGCAAGTTTGCGCCGGCTGCTTGCCACGCGTGCGGAATTTTCCGACCTCAGTCGGTTGAGCGACGCGCAGGTGCGCGCCCATGTCGCGAAGTTCGGTGCCGAAGGCAAGCTGCTCGCAACACCATCGGGTGTCGCGGTGATTGCGCGTCCGAACGTTGAGCCAAATCCAAACGTGTTACCGCCGGTGCCACCCAAGCCGAACAAGCCTGATGTGAAGCCGGATAAAAAACTGACGGTGTCGTTCGAAAAGCAAAAATGCCGCTGCGGAGATGAAATTAAACTCAAGGCCACGTCGGAGAATATTCCCGGCGGGTCGATCAAATTCGACTTAAAGCAAAAGGGCCCTGCGATCGCGACGGCGTCCGGGACGCTCGCTTCGAACGCCGCCGAAGTTGTGTGGAAGAGCAAAGCCGCCAGCGATACACGTCCGGAGCCCGAGATTGAACTTTCAGGCAGCGCCTCGGGTGTGTCTGCGCAGGCCGACAAAAAGTTGTTGATCGATAAATATCAAGATGTGGCCTCGGAAACCAAGACCATCGCTTGCAACAGTGGTGTCTTCGGCTGGACCGGCAAATTCGATCTCGCGCTCACGGCAGGCCAAGTCGTGGTGACGGTAAAGATCAAACTGCTTAACAGGCTGGGACCAAAACCCGCAAATGCGAATGATCCCTTGCCCGCCTTGGGTGCCGCGGTTTCGGATCAGGATAAATTAGCGATGAAGACGGATATCGAAGGCAAGCTTTCGAACAAACATTTGTTTCATCGCAAGGATTGCAAGCGTGGCGATGCGTGCGACTGTACTAAGACACGCGGCTGCTGCAAGATTCGCGTGCAGGTGGTGGTTGAATTTGTCGAGAACGGCGCCCACCACGACGTTAATCTGTTTCAAGGCCCGGGCCGCGCGAATGCGAGTAATTGGACGCGGGTAAAAACGCGCGATAACAGTTACGCGCATGAAACCGGTCACTTGCTCGCGTGGTATGACGAATATGCGGGTGGTGCGGTGGGTACGGCCCCGCGCTGGAAGGTGCAACAACCGGTGGTCATGAACACCGGTCTCACTGTTCCGGCGGAATATTACTGGGACTTCCGCGATTGGCTGAAGGCCAAAACGAACGAAGATTGGACCGTGCTTGCACCGTGAGAACTTGGGCGCAAATCATTTTATTTTCCTTCGCCGTCGCGCACATTGGCTCGGCGTGTGCGGGACCCGTGTCTGTTAAGAAAGAGGACCTTATGGTTGACACAATTGAATATTGGAGCAACGCCGCGGATGACGCTTTTCCCACCCGCTTGGTTGTTACCCGGAACAAGGCTGAGCTCGAAGTGATGTCGAATGAGGACAACACGGCGGTGCCGAACATCGGCCGGTTTTCGATGGCGGCGGATGCGCCGAAATTCGAGCAACTTGCGGCCGCCGTCGCAGCTCCTGCGTTTGCGAAACACGCCAATCCCGGTCCCATCGAACCAGGTGAAGTGATTCGCAAGCTCACGGTGCGATTCGCCGATGGTCACGAGGTGCGGCGTCATGTGGAAGGCTCCGCCCCCGGGGATGCGGGTTTTGCATCTGCCGAACAACAGGCTCTGCGCATGGCGGCAGAAGTGCGCCGACACCCGCGGCAGGTTGTGGCGATCGCCATGACCACCACGCCGGGAGCAACACGTGATGATCATATTCTGAATGTCACGCTCAGCAACGCCGGAGCGGAATCACTTGCCTTGCCGCATCCAGGACAGTGGCTGAATGCGGGTATGGTTTTGCATGTGACCGCGCGGCGCACGGATATTCCGCTGGCGCAAATGTCGAATGAACATCAGTCCTTCCTTGAACTTGGCCAGAAGGAGCTTGCCTCCGCACCGATCCCGATTGCTCCCCGCATCACGCTTGCGCCCGGACAGAGTCAGGTGTTTTCATTCAGTGCGCATCTGCCGTTACCGCCGGGGAAATATGAAATGTGGGCCGCATTTATCGTGCAATTGTTAAGTGAGCAGGGCAATGAACTCATGCTGGGTGAGCTGGTTTCTCCACGGCTCGCGGTGAAGCGTTGATTTAGATGAAGTTGGTATAGGCGCCAGGAATTAACAACCGGTCATGGAGTTGGGGCAACGCGTGGTTTGAGGGTGGAATGTCATGGGGAAACTAAGCGGTAACATCGAAAACTTCACCTTTGCCGTGCAGGGTGCAAAGGCGAAATTCAAGCTCGCCAAAATCGAAGGGGCCGAAGGTATTTCGTTTCCCTTCGAATACACGCTCGAAGTGGTGTCGGAAGACGCGGATATCGACTTTGCGCAGATTATCGCGAAAGCGGGCGTGGTGAAGTTTATTTCCGATGGCGACAACGTCGAACGCTTCATCCACGGCATGATCGCCGATTTTGCGCTCGTGGATCAGGGCAACCGCTTGACCACCTATACCCTGCGGCTGGTGCCGCGCGTGTGGAATCTCACGCAAATGGCGGACTGCCGGATTTTTCAGGCCACCAACACGCCCGACATCATCAAAAAAATTCTCGACGATGCCAAGATCGCGAGCGACACCTACAAAATCGATTGCAAAGAAACCTATCAGCCGCGCGATTACTGCGTGCAATACCGCGAGACCGATTTGGGTTTCATTTCGCGCTTGATGGAAGAAGAAGGCATTTTCTATTACTTCGAACACAGCGCGGACAAACACCTGTTGGTGATCGCCGACAAAGCGGCGGTGCACAAAGAGATCGGCAAGCCCGCGAAAGTGCTCTACCAAAAACCCAGCGGTGCGGCAGCGGCGGAAGACACGGTTTACCCTTTCAGCTATTCCGAAGGCGTGCGCACCGGCGGCGTGATGGTGAACGATTACCTGTTCCGCAAGCCCGCGTTGAATCTGCGCTCGAAGCAGGAATTCAAACTCAATGCCGAGCTTGAAGTGTATGACTATCCGGGCCGTTTCCCGGTTACCGATAAAGGCGACGATGCGGGAGCCACCGGCACGCGTCTGGCGAAAGTGCGCATGGAAGCGGCGCAGGTCAGCCGCAGCGTGGGCAAGGGCCAGAGCGATTGCATGCGGCTCACCGCGGGCTTTCGCTTCACGCTCGAAAAGCATGGGCGCAAGGCATTGAATCAGGACTACCTGCTCACTTTTGTCAAGCTCAGCGCCCAACAGCCGTCGGTATACGAAGAAGGCGCCGGAGAAAAAGGCAGCAATTTCCACAACGAATTCGTCTGCATCCCGGCCGCGGTGCCGTTCCGCTCGATGCGCCGCGCCGACAAACCCACCATCCCCGGCGCACAAACCGCCATCGTCACCGGGCCCGCCGGTGAAGAGATTTATGTCGACGAATTCGCGCGCGTCAAAGTCCAATTCCATTGGGACCGTGAAGGCAAGAACGACGAGAAGAGTTCCTGCTGGCTACGCGTCAGCCAACTGTGGGCGGGCGCGGGCTGGGGCGCGATGTTCATTCCGCGCATCGGCCACGAAGTGATCGTGGAATTTCTCGAGGGCGACCCGGATCGCCCCATCATCACCGGCCGCGTGTATCACGGCACCAATCTGCCGCCGTACAAACTGCCGGCGGAGAAAACCAAAAGCACGATCAAATCCGACTCGACCAAAGGCGGCGGCGGTTCCAACGAGCTGCGTTTTGAAGACCTCAAAGGCAAGGAAGAAATTTACCTGCACGGCCAGAAAGACTGGACCATCAAGATCGAAAATGACAAGAACCAGGACATCGGCCACGACGAAACCCTGCACGTCGGCAATGACCGCACCAAAAATGTCGACAAGAACCAGACCGAAACCGTCGGTGAGAACAAGACGATTTCGGTGGGCAAAAACCACAGCGAAAGCATCGGCGAAAACGCCAGCATCACGGTCGGTAAAAATCAGGACGTCAGCATCGGCAGCAACGCGACGCTGACGGTCGGCAAAAATCTGAGTGAGACCGTGGCCGACAATGCGGATGTGTCGATCGGCAAGGATATTTCCGTCACCATCGGCAAAAATGCGCAGGCGAGCATCGGTAAAAATCTGAACGTCGACATCAAAGAGAATGCGCAGATCGCGGTTGGCAAAAATACGGTTATTGACTCGGGCGACTCGCTGTTGTTGAAATGCGGCTCCGCCAGCATCAGCATGAAAAAAGACGGCACGATTGTTATTGAAGGTAAAAACATCACGCTCAAAGGCAGCGGCGATATCAATGTAAAAGCCAGCGGCAATATCGTGATGAAAGGCTCGAAGATTACGCAAAACTAAACTGTTGCGGGCGGAGGTGTATAAATGTCAAAACCAGAGATGAATCCATTTGCAGCGATGAGCGCTTCGATGGCGCTGGCGATCGGACCAACGGTGGCGCGACTGACGCAGACGGGTTCTGCCGGTGAAATTTTCGTCGCCGTCGGCGGCACCACACCCTGTGCCGCGAAGTTGCTGGCGAATCTTGACCGGTATGAACTCGCGCAGCCGCGCTATGTTGGCCGCGAGGTGCTGGTGGTGTTTCAAGACGGCGACCGCAACAAACCCATCATTGTCGGTTTGCTGGAAGAACCTTTGGAAAGCCTGGTCGAAATGACGGCCGCAACAAAAGAAACGCCGGACCATAAGCAGGAGCTGCGCATCGACGGCAAACGTGTGGTGATCGAAGCCGACGACGAAATCGAACTCAAATGCGGGCAGGGCAGCATCACGATTCGCAAGGACGGCAAGATTGTGGTGAAAGGTACTCACGTGTTGTCGCATGCGACCGGACCCAACCGGATTCGCGGCGGCAGCGTCAGTTTGAATTAATGCGTTTCAGGAAAAACGACACCGGCCATGTTGCAACTGAAAAACGAAACGCCATTTACGCCTGCAATCGCCGTGTTTTCCAATCAACACGGCATCGATACGTTGTATGTCGCGGTGAAGGCAACGTTCGATTTGGGAGCACGTGTTGACGTTGCACAAAAACAGCACGCGTTGCGTTTGGCGGACGAATACTGGGGCGACCCCGGTCAATCCAGTTTGAAGTACGCGTCGGAAGTTCATCTGAGCAAACCCGGCACGGATGTGATCGTGATCGGTGATGCGTGTTTGCCTGACCGCAAGCCCGTGCAGCAATTGGATGTTTCCGTCAGCGTCGGCGGCCGCAATAAAAT
>CAZHHW010000110.1:0-6464 GCA_964532385.1 uncultured Gammaproteobacteria bacterium
GTTATTGTCTTGCCCGGAACCATACAGCTCTGAGCAGACTGAACGAACAGTCTCCTTCCCCCTGCAAGGGGGAAGGGTGGGATGGGGGTGCTAAATATGAACCACCCCCACCCTAGCCCTCCCCCTTGCAGGGGGAGGGCATCAAAGCCGTAGATCCGGTGTTGGTTCATCGACATGGCTGCTTTCCACCAAGTCATCGCGCCGCCCTCTTCTCATGCCGCCGGTAAATCACAAACGCGGGGGCGGTACCCAGCAGCAATATCGCGAGCATTAACCACACCGGCCAGGTCACGGGCGCATTCCATTCCACACGTTTTTGCGCACGCAGTTCGGGATCGACGCGTTTGTATTTGAGCGTGTTGTTCGCCATGTGATTGGGTTTCGCGTTGGTAAACCACGCATGGTACAAGCCGAATTGCTTGGGATGCAGACCCCAGATCCAGGGAGCATCGGCGCGCGCGATCTCAAGCAGCTCGTCGATCACCGCCTGGCGCGGTGGGCCGTTGTCCATGTTCTTCATTTTTTCGAACAGCGCGTCGAATTTTGCATTGGCATAATTCGAGGCGTTTTCGCCCTGGAATTTTACTTTGCCGTTCGGGCCATACAACAGGAACAGAAAATTTTCCGGATCGGGATAATCGGCGTTCCAGCCCCACTGATAAATTTGCGCGCTGCCCTTGAGCATCTTGTCCTGAAACCGGTTGTAGTCGGTATTGCGAATGACCAGTTGGATGTTGAGCTTGGTGAATTGTTTGCGCATCCAGTCCAGGCGCGCTTTACTGTCAGGACCTGACCCGGAGGGGGTATCGAAATTCAGAATCAACGGATTGCCGGTGTCCGGATCGATGCCGTTTTTATACCCGGCCTCGTCGAGTAATTTGTGCGCGGCCGCCACCGGCTTGCGCTGCGCTTCGTTATTCACCCAATCGTACACAATGGAATTTACACCGCGCGCGCCGTCCACATAGCCGAAGATGCCGGGCGGGATCGGCCCTTGCGCCGCGATGCCGCGCCCGTTGAGGAAGATGCTGATGTATTCCTCGTAATCCAGCGCAATCGAAACCGCCTGGCGCAGCTTGCGCGCACGCGCGCTGTCGCCGCCGACCACCGGATCGAGCATGTTGAAACCCATGTACGAGGTCGACGTGGCAATTGTGGTTTCGAGGCGAATGCCCTTCTCACGCATCGTATCTGTCAGTGTCGCGTCGCCCGCGCTGTTGAATTGAATCGCTTGGTCAAAGCTGTCGGAACTGATGCCGGAAGTGTCGAAGTAACCTTGCAGAAATTTATTCCAGTACGGAATGTTTTCCTTTTCCAGTTTGAACACCACGCGATCCACAAACGGCAGCGGCTGGCCGGCAGCGGCAAGCAAACCCTTCGCCGCATCTTCGGGTTCGCCTTCGGTGGGATAAGTTTCGCCGTGAAAATTCGGGTTGCGTTCCAGCACCATTTCGCGATTCGGATTGTTTACCGTCAACATGTACGGCCCGGTACCGACCGGGTACCAGTCGAGCGTGATGTTGCGCTCGTTCATCCCGGCCTGCGCATAGAAGCGATCCGCCTCGTGCGGGATCGGCGCGAAGAACGGCATCGCCAGCCAATACAGCAACTGCGGGTATTTCCCCTTGATTTTGATGCGGTAGGTATATGTGTCAAGCACCTGCACTCCGGCGAGCGGAAACTGGCGCAGGTCAAGATACACGCCGTCTTCCTTGCCTTGCGCGAGCTTGGCGTATTCCTTTTTCAACAACCCGGCATATTCCGGCAAGCCGACAATGTATTCGGCCATCACGCCGAAAATCGGCGAATGCAATTTAGGGTGGGCCAGGCGTTTGATTTCGTACACGTAGTCATCGGCGATCAACTCGCGCGTGCCGGTGAATTTGAAATCGCGCAGTTCTTTTATCTTTTGCAAATTGACGGCGGTGAGTGCGTGGTAACGATAGTGCCCCTGCTCGTCCTGTGCGAACGCGGGATGCGGCTGGTATTTGATGCCGGGTTGGATCTTGATGTCGTAAACGCTGAACGCGATTTGTGCTGAATCCGCGCTGGAAGGCAAGGGTTGATCATTTTTATCAAGATACACCGGTTTGGGCACGGCGGTCGCGGCGAGCGAAATCAATTCGTAGGGGCGCTTTAAATAGTGATACTGCAATACCGGCTCGTAAATCTGGCCGTTAAATTCCACTTCGTTCTCGCTGTACGATTGCGCGGGATCGAGATGTTTAGGCCGTTCGGAAAAAGGTGCGTACAAAATATTGGCGTGACTGTCGCGCGCCGGATAGGGATTATTCAACGTGTCGCCGCCGCAGGCCGCAAGCGCGAGCAGTAACACCAGGCCATAAAACCATCGCAGCGAAAGTTGTGCCATGCGCAAAAGATCGAGCCCAGAAAAGAGCTGTATACGCTGCCACCGTTTACTACAACTTGCAATCGTCTTGCTTGTCCGCGGTACTTGCCTGAGAAGCTTGATCGATTACCCTTTGCGCACCATTTCAAACCCACTATGATGTGGACTTCGGATTGCCAATGAGGAACAGACATGTTGCAGAAGTTTAAAATGACTTGGAGCATCTTGTCGCTCGCTGCCATCATCACGTTTAACACTAACGCCATTGCAGGAGACAACATGCACCCACACGTTCGCCTTAAAACCAATTTCGGCGATATTCAGCTTGAGCTTGATCGCGAGAAAGCGCCCAAATCGGTCGAAAACTTTTTGGCCTATGTCAACGAAGGCTTTTACGACGGGACGATTTTTCACCGCGTAATCGATGGGTTCATGTTGCAGGGCGGCGGTTTCGCCCAGGACTACAAACGCAAAGACACCAAACCCACCATCGATAACGAAGCGGAGAACGGTTTGAAAAATAACCGCGGCACCGTCGCGATGGCACGCACCAACATGCCGCATTCGGCCAGTTCGCAGTTCTTCATCAACGTGGTCGATAACGACTTCCTGAATCATCGCTCACCCACCCAAGAAGGCTGGGGTTACGCGGTGTTCGGTAAAGTCACGCAAGGCATGGACGTGGTGGACAAGATTCGTAAAGTGCCGACCGGTTCGGGTGGCCCCTTCCCCAAAGACGTGCCGCAAGATCCGGTGGTTATCTTGAAGGCAACACTTGAACCTTAGAGTCAAACGTATTGGATTTGATGGCACTTAACATGGCACTGCCGGGAAAAATACCTGCCTGCGGAGGGGCGCGCGTACCAGAGCGCCCAGCTCAGCTTGAACCCCGCCCTGATTTTTTCCGAGGAGGGGTGCAGGAAGCCAGTTTCCCGGCGACGCCGGTCGCATGACGGTTTATTTCCTTTCGGATTTGCATTTATGCGAAGACCGGCCGGAAAGCAGCCGTTTGTTTAGCGATTTTCTGGACGGTCCCGCGCGGCGTGCGGAAGCGGTTTATATCCTCGGCGATCTGCTGGAATACTGGGTCGGCGACGACACACTGAGCCGCGAACCGCCGCATTTTATCGGCGCGCTGCGCGCGCTGGCGGATCATGGCGTCGCCGTATTCCTGATGCACGGCAATCGCGATTTTTTGCTCGGCAACGAGTTTGCCCGCGCCACGCATTGCCAGCTCATCGACGACCCGACCGTCATTTCGCTCTACGCTACGCCCACTTTGTTGATGCATGGCGACACGCTGTGCACCGACGACGTGGCTTATCAAGCCATGCGTGCCCAGGTACGCGACCCAAAGTGGCAACAACAGGTACTTTCACAAACCTGGGAACAGCGCATCAAACTCGCGCATCATTACCGGAATGAAAGTCAAAAACAGACCCGCGACAAACCCGAATATATTACCGATGTGAATCAACAGGCCGTAGAAAACGCCATGCGCGCGGCCGGCGTAACCCGCTTGATCCACGGTCATACGCACCGCCCCGCCGTACACGAATTCCTACTCGACGGGCAGCAAGCGCAACGGATTGTGTTGCCCGACTGGTATGAGAGCGGCGGCGTGCTGGAGTGTGACGAACGCGGTTACCGGATGGTTACGTTATAGACGGGAAAGCCTTAGGGAAACGCCGATTAATTCATTTTCCTGGGAACGCGAGCGTCCCGCTCGCTATTTTGCGGGCAAGATGCCCGCGCTCCCAGGGGGTTCTTCAGAGCAAAGGAGGAATAGCGGCCTTTAATGAATTAACCGGCGTTTCCTTAGTGCGGCTTCACGCCAAACGGATAACGCGCATAATCAGGCGGCAGGGTTAACATCGCTGGATCAATCAGGACACTGTGCTGGACTTCGCGCAAAAATTTTGAATTGCCTTTCTCGTCCCACTCGCGTACCGGAAACCCGAACTGCAAATGACGCACGGGATAAAAAATATTCAGCGCCAGATCGCAGGCATCCCAACGGTCGGGAGGAAGATTACCCAGCGCACCGGCGTGTTCGCCGGCCAGCACGGTACGAAATTCGCTAAACGCTTTCACCACATCGGGTAGATAATCTTCCGCCACCACCACGTTGTAACACGCCGCGCCATTCGCAAAAAACTTGTAATAATAACCCTTGGTATTTTCCGCACCGCGCGTCACCGCCGCGCTCTCGTGTTTCTCTTCGGTTATTACAATGGGCAGGGGCGGCGCTGCGGTAACCGGCACCGGTGAAATCACCGAGATGCTTTTGTCGGCGCCCGTGACGCTGTAGAGGGTGCGTTTTTTGCGGTCGAACAAAATAAAGTCGTTGGGTGCCGACAGATCGTCGATGCGCAAGAATTCTTTGTTTACATAGATGCGTACATTGTTCTCTGGTGCGCCTGCTTCTTTTTCGACATAGGTCAGCGCCACTCCAACCTTGGCTTGATCAATGGCGGCCTCGTCGTTGCGGGCAGCATCGGTTGCACAACCCGCCAGGCCGCCGACGGCGAGTGCGACGAACAGAAATGTTTGATTTACGTTCACGCCGATCCCCTAATTATTTAATCCTGATTCGATAAACGTCATTTCACGTTCGCTAAACCCGGCCGCGGCGCGCAATGGACGGTCAATGGTGCGCGGTCCGCGCCCGCTGACATATTCCCGCACCAGGCGTTCAAATGTCGAATCCTGATCCCATGCGCGCTGCATACAAAGATAATTGAACCAGTGCGTGCCCAGGGCCACGTGGCCGACCTCGTCGCGCAGAATAATATCGAGAATCTCCGCCGAGCGCATGTCACCCGCCTGCCGCAAACGCGCAATCATGCCCGGGGTGACATCGAGGCCACGCGCTTCGAGCACGCGTGGTACCAGGGCCATGCGCACCAGCACATCGTGCGCGGTCTTGCGTGCCGTTTCCCACAAGCCGTTATGCGCCGTAAATGAGCCGTAATCGTAACCCAATTCTCCCAGACGGTCGCGCAGCAATTGGAAGTGATAGGCTTCCTCGCCCGCCACGCGCGCCCAGTCAAAATAATATTCGCGCGGCAAATCGCGAAAGCGATACACCGCATCCCAGGCCAGATTGATGGCGTTAAATTCGATGTGCGCGAGCGCATGCAGGAAGGCCGCACGGCCTTCGGCATTGCCGAGTTTGCGGCGCGGCACGGTGGCGGGATCGACATGCACCGGCCGTGGCGGGCGACCGGGTTCGCCGATGCTCTGGGGCGCGCAAACTGCGTCAAGATTGAGCTCGCCCGCGTGCAATGCGGCGACGGCCGCCGTAGTCAGACGTACTTTTTCAGCGGGTTCTGTAGCGTCGATGCAAGTCTGCGCAAGAGCGAACAAATTACGCGCCGGTAATTGATCTCCAGGCTTGTTCACTTGGTGCGTTCCGCACCCTTGGGCCGAAACGCCTTAAGCACTTCCGGATGGGTTTCCAGATAAGGCCCGCCGATCAAATCGATGCAGTACGGCACTGCCGGAAACACCGCCTGTAAACAATCGGCAATCGATGCCGGCTTGCCAGGCAGGTTAATGAGCAACGCGGTTCCGCGAATCCCGGCAATCTGCCGCGACAAGATCGCCGTCGGCACGACCTTCAACGACACCGCGCGCATCTGCTCGCCGAAGCCGTCGAGAATTTTATCGCACACCGCTGCAGTGGCCTCCGGCGTTACATCGCGCCGCGCCGGGCCGGTGCCGCCCGTGGTGACCACCAGGCAACACCCTTCTACATCGCACAGCTCTTTCAACGTGGCTTCGATCACCGGCTGCTCGTCCGGAATCATGCGCGCGACGGCTTCCCACGAGGTGGCCAGAATTTTTTCCAATTGCGAACGTATCGCAGGCCCGCCCAGGTCTTGATAAATTCCCTGGCTGGCGCGATCCGATACTGTGACGATGCCGATACGAACGCGAGGAGTACTCATACATGACCCTCAAATTGAATTAGGCGCAGCGACCGGCAATCTATGTTTAAACCAGAAGCAGGTGCGCGGCAGTATAGCGTGTTCGAGAATGTTTAATGAAACGTCTTGCGCGGGTGATGCGCGCCGAACAGCGCGGGTACGTGCAGAAGCTATTCTCTCGA
>CAZHHW010000110.1:6564-10186 GCA_964532385.1 uncultured Gammaproteobacteria bacterium
TGGTCCAAAAATGCGGTGAGCACGATCCGTGTTCGGGGATGTTACTTACCCGAACACGGATCGCAATGCGCTGATCAGGTATTGCCCAGACCTTTGAACGCAGAAGCAATGTGTCTGAAATCGTAAGTCGTGCCGCCCACTTCGTCCGGCATCGCATTATTGATCCGGTTCAGCAATTCATACGCGTCGATCTGCACGCCTTTGCGTTGCAACGTCATCAACACATCGATGGTGATGTCACTGATTTCTTGCACGGGATTGCGTGCCTTGGAGCGCACCTGATTGAGCAATTCGGAATACCGCGAGACACGCGGATCATCGTCCGCCATGTTTTGCCCGGCATCGAGCGCCGCCAGGACATAGGCCGGTGGTTTTGAATAGACCCGGCTCGTGGGTGGAGTTGCGTCGGTTTTACTGCACCCCGCGATCATTAAACCGATGACTGCCGCCACGACCCACATATTCACTATAGATATTTTCATCTTACCCCTCCCTCTGCGCACCGCGTTGCTTCCTTACGCTGCTTGCGCTTCCACTTGTCACAACCTGACCTGGTTGTTATTCAATCCGAACACGCTGGTACTTTATGCTCAAGCTTGACTATTCGCAAGCATCGTTATTTTTATACAGATGGGCCTGATTTTATTTCTTGGCGAGAAAGTACATGGGCCGGCGGAAATCACGTGCAAAAAAAAAGAGGCCTGTGCGGCCTCTTTTTTCACTGCGGCTGCGGAAGGTTATTGCTGCGGAACACCTTTCATGCTTAACCGAATGCGGCCCTGCTTGTCGACTTCCAGTACCTTGACGGTCACGGTATCGCCTTCTTTCAACTTGTCGCTCACCTGCTCGACGCGTTCATCGGAAATCTGCGAAATATGCACCAAACCATCGCGGCCGGGCAGCAAGGTGACGAAGGCGCCGAAGTCCATGAGCTTGGCGACTTTGCCTTTGTACACCATGCCGACTTCCACATCGGCGGTAATCTGCTTGATGCGGTCCACCGCGTTTTGCGCGGCGGCATTGTCGACCGACGCGATTTTTACGGTACCGTCGTCTTCGATATCGATCACCGTGCCGGTTTCCTCGGTGATCGCGCGGATGGTTGCGCCGCCCTTGCCGATCACGTCGCGAATCTTTTCCGGATTGATCTTGATGGTCACGATGCGCGGCGCATATTCCGACATTTCGCTGCGCGGCGTGGAAATGACTTTGTTCATCTTGCCGAGGATATGCAGGCGGCCTTCTTTAGCCTGCGCCAAGGCCTGCTTCATGATCTCGCGCGTGATGCCGTCGATCTTGATATCCATTTGCAATGCGGTGATGCCGTTGGTTGAACCCGCGACTTTGAAATCCATGTCGCCGAGGTGATCCTCGTCACCCAGAATATCGGTCAAGACCGCAAACTTGTCGCCTTCCTTGATCAAGCCCATCGCAATCCCGGCCACCGGCGCTTTCACCGGCACGCCCGCGTCCATCATGGAAAGGCTCGAACCGCACACCGAGGCCATGGAACTGGAGCCATTGGATTCGGTAATTTCCGACACCACGCGAATGGTGTAAGGAAAACTGCCGGCCGCCGGCAACATGGGCGCGACACCGCGCTTGGCCAGACGGCCATGACCGATTTCACGGCGCTTGGGGCTGCCGACGCGGCCGGTCTCGCCGACGGAATAAGGAGGAAAGTTGTAATGCAGCATGAAGGGTTCTTTGCGTTCGCCTTCGATCGCGTCGATGGTTTGCGCATCGCGCTCGGTACCCAAAGTGGTCACGACCAGCGCCTGGGTTTCACCACGCGTGAACAAGGCCGAACCATGCGCACGCGGCAAAATGCCGACCTTGATATCGATCGCGCGCACAGTGCGCGTGTCGCGTCCGTCGATGCGCGGATTACCTTGCAGAATGCTGTTGCGCACAATGTCTTTTTCGACATTCGAAAACGCATCCAGCACGGCCTGTTCTTCCCAGGTGCCGGTGCCGCCCTCTTTGGCTGCCAGCTTGCTCACGACCGTGGCCCGCAATTCGTCGATGCGGGTATAGCGCGCCTGTTTCTCTTGAATTTTATAAGCGTCCACCAAACCACTGCGAACCAGTTCGGTAACTGCGGATTTCAACGCCGTGTTGGGAACAGGGGCTTGCCAATTCCACTTGGCGGTGCCCACCGCTTGCGCCAGCTCTTTAATCGCCTTGATCGCCGCCTGCATTTGCTCATGACCATAAACCACGGCGCCGAGCATGACATCTTCGCTCAGCTCCTGGGCTTCGGACTCGACCATCAAAACCGCGCTTTCCGTGCCGGCCACCACCAGATCCAATGCGGATTCCAGTAATTGGCTGCGCGTGGGGTTCAAAATATATTGCCCGTCTTTATAACCCACGCGCGCTGCGCCGACCGGACCTTGGAAAGGCGCGCCGGAGATTGCCAAGGCGGCCGAGGCGCCGATGATGGCCACGATATCGGGATCGATGTCCGAGTCCAGCGACATGACCGTGGCGACAATCTGCACTTCATTGGTAAAGCCCTTGGGAAACAGCGGCCGCAACGGCCGGTCGATCAAGCGGCTGGTGAGGGTTTCTTTTTCGGTGGGACGGCCTTCACGTTTGAAAAAACCGCCGGGGATTTTACCCGCGGCATAAGTACGTTCCTGATAATCGACCGTGAGCGGGAAAAAATCACGACCTGGCTCGGCCTCGCGGCGCGCAACCGCGGTCACCAGCACCACCGTGTCGCCGATGCTGGCCATGACTGCACCGCTGGCCTGGCGCGCAATCGCGCCGGTCTCAAGCTTGACAGTTTGATTGCCGTACTGAAAAACTTTGCTGATAGGTGTTAGCGTCAAGTCCATGATGAGGGCTGCTTCTTAAGTTATGTGGAGTTCGAAAAAGCGCGCCGCCCATAAGGGCGGCGGCGTGGATGCTACTTGCGTAAGCCGAGGCGCGAAATCACATCGCGGTAGCGCGGCAAATCGGAGCGCTTCAGGTAGTCGAGCAACTTGCGGCGGCGATTGACCATCCGCAACAACCCCTGGCGTGAATGATGATCGTGCGTGTTGGCCTTGAAATGCCCCGACAACCCTTCAATGCGGTTGGTCAGCAGTGCCACTTGCACTTCCGGAGAACCGGTGTCTTTAGGATCACGCTGGTACTGTTTCACGACATCTTGCTTGGGTTGTGTGCTCGTGGCCATCTCGTTACTGTTCCTCGTCATGTTGCTCTAGGGTCGCTAAAAACAGCGCGTATCTTACTCGCGCGCGCCGCGCGGTACAAGTCGTGTAGGAGCGCCGCCCCCGGCACGATGTTTTTGACGCCCAAATGCCCGTCCGGCCAGATAGCGCCGATAGAAATAAGCACAATGGCGAGAGGGATGTTTCAAGGGTCTTCGACGGCCTTGGGCGGCTAGTCCGTTTGCCAAGCCACGCTACTTCGATGCGGGCAGATCATAGGTCATAATCGGAAGCGTCCCAATGTCAGTAAGTTAAGCGCAAGTCTGTTTAAACTCCCCTCCTCATTTTCGAGGCCGCTCTCGCGCATCCATGCGCTTCGCGGCACTCGTACATCCTGTACAGCGGAGGGTGGACGCGCAGCGGACGGGGTGGTTGCGGTTGGAGATTCCTTCACGCCCACC
>CAZHHW010000111.1:0-10110 GCA_964532385.1 uncultured Gammaproteobacteria bacterium
CCCGCAAAATACTCCAGCCATTTCGGCCGTTGCGCTTCCCCCGGCACCGGCTTTAGCACATTGAACTGCGGGAAGGTCACCTTGTCTTCTTCCGGTCCGGCTTTGTAAATACGCACGCGCACGTCGTACCACGCCGCCTGGCCGGTGATGGGATCGGAGTTTGACAAATGTTGCCCGTCGCCGTTGGGCGGTAATTCTTCGGAGATCACGTGGTTCAGCAAAAAGCCTTTGCTGGCTTCGTTGGCGCCCGGCTCCAGATTCCATGCGCCGGACTGTTTGCCGATCGCATTCCAAGTCCACACGGTACCGGGCTCGACCGCTTCCGAAGTGCGGCACATGCAGCGCACTTTGCCGTGCATGCTTTCGATCCAGATCCAGTCGTCGTCGGCGATGCCTTGCAGGCGCGCGGTCTTCGGATTCACGAACAAATAATTGTGCGCATGAATCTGCCGCAGCCACGCATTCTGCGAATCCCACGAGTGGTACATCGCCATCGGCCGCTGCGTCACCGCATTCAACGGATATTTGATTTTGTCCGAGCGCTGCGTTTCCAGCGGTTCGTAGTAAAACGGCAGCGGATCGAAAAATTCCGCGATGCGTTTGCGATAACGCTGGGGCGGTTTTTTGCCCGGATATTTGCCCTGCGCGGACAGGCGAAACTTTTGCAGCACTTCCGAATAAATATGAATGTTGATCGGATCGGCATAGCGCGTCAGACGATGGTGGCGTGCCCATTCGAGGTAACCTTTATTCCAGTTGCGCATGTACTGGTAACTCTTGGGCAGCTCGTAGTGATACACGCAGTTGTTCTTTTCGTACATGGCCCACTGGTTGGGGTTCGGCTCGCCGGTCATGAATTTTTCGCCGCCCTTGCCGCGCCAGCCGGCTAAAAAGCCAATACCCGACCCGGGTTCGGTTTCATAATTGATGACGAAGTCGGGATAGCCTTTGTATTTACGCGAACCGTCTTTGTTGACGAACACCGGAAATTTCAAGCGGCTGCCCAGCTCAATCAACACTTCCTGAAATGGCTTGCACTGACCCGTCGGCGGCACCACCGGGATGCGTACCGAGTCCACCGGCCCGTCGAATTCGGAAATCGGCCGGTCGAGCATCGACATCACGTCGTGGCGCTCGAGGTAGGTGGTGTCGGGCAACACCAAATCGGCATACGAAACCATCTCGGACTGAAACGCATCGCACACGATCAGGAACGGAATTTTGTATTCACCGTTCGCATCTTTGTCGTTGAGCATCTGGCGCACGCCGACCGTGTTCATGGTCGAGTTCCACGCCATGTTGGCCATGAAAATCAGCAGCGTGTCGATTGGGTACGGATCGCCGCGCCACGCGTTGGTGATGACGTTGTGCATGAGTCCGTGGACCGACAGCGGATACTCCCACGAAAAACCTTTATCGATGCGCAGCGGCTCGCCCTGCTCGTCGACGAACAAATCGTTCGGGTCGGCGGGCCAGCCCAGCGGCATCCCGCCCAGCGGTTCGTTCGGATGAATGCCCTGCGGGCCATTGGGAGTTTTCGCGCACGGCGGAATCGGCCGCGGGAAAGGGGCCTTGTGTCGAAATCCACCGGGACGGTCGATGGTGCCCAGCAGGCTCATTAAAATCGCCAGCGCGCGGATCGATTGAAAGCCGTTGGAGTGCGCGGCCAATCCGCGCATGGCATGAAACGCCACCGGTTTGCCGGTGACGACTTCGTGTTCCTTGCCCCACACATCGGTCCACGCAATCGGCAGTTCGATGGTTTCGTCGCGCGCCGTCACGCCCATCTCATAAGCGAGTTTGCGAATGGTCGCGGCGGGAATGCCGGTGATGTCTTCGGCCCATTCCGGTGTGTAATCTTTCACCCGCTCGGTGAGCAATTGAAACGCGGGTTTTACCGGCGTGCCATCGTCGAGCGTGAAACTGCCGAGTAAATAGGGATCGGCGCCTTCGCTGTGCGTGGGTACCGCTTCGTTGCTGTAGCGGTCCCACCAGAGTTGATCTTGCGGATGGACCACGCCGGGCGGCGGCACCTCGGAGGTGCGGATAAACAAGCCGAATTCATCGTGCAGCGTGTCGACATTTACCAGTTGCGCGGCGTTGCTGTAGCGCACTAAAAAATCGCGGTCGTACAGGCCGGTTTGAATCAGCTCGTTGATCAGCGCGAGAATCAACGCGCCGTCGGTGCCCGGTTTGATCGGCACCCATTCATCGGCAATCGCCGAGTAACCGGTGCGAATCGGATTCACCGAAATGAAACGCCCGCCGGAACGTTTGAATTTGGAAATCGCGATTTTGAGCGGATTGGAATGATGATCCTCGGCGGTGCCGAACATCACGAACAAGCGCGCGCGATCCAGATCCGGCCCGCCGAATTCCCAGAACGATCCGCCGATGGTGTAGATCATGCCGGCCGCCATGTTCACCGAACAAAAACCGCCATGCGCCGCGTAATTGGGCGTGCCGAACTGCTTGGCGAACAAGCCGGTGAGCGCCTGCATCTGATCGCGGCCGGTGAACAACGCGAATTTTTTCGGATCGGTGGCGCGGATTTTTTTCAGCCGCTCTTCCATCAGGCCGAAAGCTTCATCCCAGGTAATCTCTTCAAACTCATTCGCGCCGCGCTCGCTGCCCGGCTTACGCCGCAACGGTTTGGTGAGCCGCGCGGGCGAATACTGCTTCATGATCCCCGACGAACCTTTCGCGCACAGCACACCCCGGTTGATGGGGTGATCCGGATTGCCTTCGATGTAACGCACCTTGCCGTCGTTCAACGTCACGCGGATACCGCAGCGGCAGGCGCACATGTAACACGTGGTGTTCTTGACTTCGATGACAGGCGCGGCGGGAGAACCAGTATTCGACATGAGACCTTCCGGGTGAAAGCGAAACTGAGTATAGAGCAGTGACGCTATCGACTTCTAATCAGCGCTGCTGAGTCCATCATAGAATACTAATATACGGTGTTGGTAGAATTTTCGAAACAGTGGGCACGCAAGTACAATGGCACACTGCACTGATGTACTAACAAGGGTAATGGGGGGAGCATGTCGCGCTACACGTTCGTTTGGATTTTACTAAGCCTGATCATCATGGGGTGCGGAAACAGGGAGCATTCTGTTGCAGCCTCCGCTGATGAAATTGAAATTGCAGAAACGACTTTCGCAACATTTGATACCTATACGCCCTCCAATAGACAGAGCCCGGCTCAAAGCGAACAGTCGAGCGCGGGCAACGCCTTGCAAGAAATGAATAATCGAATTGGTCTTGAAGGCATTACAAGGCAATTATCAAGTTCCAATTTCGTTATCTCCCCACCCAGTGTGCTAATGATCACCGGCTTAACATATGCAGGCAGTACCGATGCTGCGGTATTGAGTCCCGCAACTTCGGTCGTCACTACACCACCTTCTCAATTGCCGGACACTTTTAATGCGTGGCGTCAAACATTCAATACATCCAACAGCGCATACCGATTTAATACCCGGATCTGGGGACAATCGAATTATCAGTTTCTGCGTAATTATCTGGATTCAGCCACAGAAAAATTTGGCGCAACGCTCGAACCCGCAGACTTTCAGAAATTCGGTTGGGATGTTCGATCACAACCCCGTAGCTGGCTAACAACCCTAGGGCTGAACGAATCCACTATAGCAACTTCAGTTTTGGATGGTATCGATACCACAACCCGCGTGGTTTACGGCAATGCTTTTCAGTTGGATGCAAAGTTCGATTCTGCATCTGCACCCACGGAAATCATCAATGGCTTGTTCGAAAAGCCGGACGGCAAACAAATCCGTATTCCGATGTTGCACCGGATCGACACTTTGCTTTACTACGAATCTGATCTTTATAAAGCAGCCGAACTGGCACTCGGTTCAGATACTGTTTCGTTATTGATTGTGGTACCAAAACAAAATGAATTCTCATCGGTGGAACAATCAATCTCAAGCGTGATTGCTAATTTTGATCAGAGCGCGCATCTGCAAAAACTCGACTTCACTTTACCACTATTTGAAGTCGATTCTACATCTCGGAATGACACCGCAATCTCCTCGGCAAATTCCGAAATTTTAAATTCATTCTTTAAGACATGTGATACCGAAGGCAATTGCACGGGCCAATCAGCCTGGCCGAATTATGAAAATCTCAATGGTCTGGGTTACCTTGAACTCGGCGATTCCGAGGTGACGACTCTGCTCAAATTTGATGCTATCGGCATCAGTGCATCGTCCGTTGCAATGAGTGAATTGAGGGCCACTCTCGATGAGCCATCAGGGCTAATTTCCGGGGTGATATCTATGGATAGTGGAACCATCGGGTTTGGCATGTCAACCTGTCTCTTGGTCTATCAGCAGGCTGGCCCAACTCAAGCACGTGCATTTATTTTTGTCGCACGCGACCGGAAAACGAAAACAATTTTGTTCACGGGACACATGCACACATTTGACGGGCCATCCGCAGGAAGTGAAGTGTGTAGCCAAGATTTAATCACCTATGCAGAGGCAATTTGGCCAGTCGTGCCGGAAGTTGCTCCGTAGGCGACGGTGTTGTCTGCAAGTGCGGTGATGGGCGGAATCACATTCAGCGCTATGCCCTAAAAATAACGCCACTTATAATCTGCTACTCACCTCGAAAGCAGATCGCCGTCATGCCACCCTCATCCGACTCGCATTCACCCGCTGTCGCCGCGCGGGGCCTGGTCAAGACATTCGGTGCGTTGCGTGCGGTGGACGGCATCGACCTGGAGGTGCCGCGCGGGATGATCTTCGGCATCCTTGGTCCCAACGGCGCGGGCAAGACCACGCTGCTGCGCATGCTGGCGACGCTGTTGAAACCCGACGCCGGGTCGGCACAGATCATGGGGCACGATCTGGTGGCCGCGCCGCACGCGGTGCGCAAATCCATCGCGATGACCGGTCAGTTCGCGTCGCTCGATGAGGATCTGACCGGGCGTGAAAATCTGATCTTGCTCGCCAAGCTGTGGGGTTTTCGCGGCCGCGCGGCGGCACGCGCCGACCAGTTGCTCGAAGCATTCGAACTCACCGAGGCGGCGGGCCGTCAGGTGAAGGATTACTCGGGCGGCATGCGCCGCAGACTCGATATTGCGGCGTCGCTGGTCGTGACACCTGCGGTTCTGTTTCTCGACGAACCGACCACGGGTCTCGATCCCAGCGCGCGCAAAAGCGTGTGGCACATGATTCGCGCGCTGGCGGGCCAGGGCGTGACTATTCTGCTCACCACACAATATTTGGAGGAAGCGGATCAACTGGCCGCGCGTATCGCCGTGATCGATCACGGCAAGAAAATCGCCGAAGGCACCAGCCGCGAGCTGAAAGCGATGACCGGCTCGGGCTACCTGCATGTCACGCTCGCCGATGCGGCCCGCGTCGACGCAGCCGCGCGCCTGCTCGAACGGCATCTGGGCGGCGCAGCCCAGTGCCACATTGAAGGCGCCACGTTGTCGGTCAAGACAAATTCACCCGAGCAGGCCAACCTGGCGTTGACCGCATTGACGACGGCCGGGATTTCCATCGACGGTTTCTCGATGGCGGCGCCCAGCCTCGATGAAGTTTTCTTCGCACTGACCGGACACGCGGCCGAGAACGCAACGCAAGCGGGAGAAAAGTCATGAACCACGACCTCGCCACGGCCGTCATCCAGGTGGAGCGTCCCGCCGAAGCGGGCGCACTCTCCAACGCGCTCGCCTTCGGCTGGCGCGCGGCGCTCAAATTCAAGCACGTGCCCGAACAGTTGTTCGATCTGGTGATGACGCCGATCATGTTCACGCTGTTGTTTACCTTTGTGTTCGGCGGCGCGCTGGCGGGTTCCACACAACAGTATCTGCAAATTTTCCTGCCCGGCATTTTGGTGCAGACGGTGATTTTCAATTCCGTTTATTCGGGCATGGGTCTGAGCACCGATCTGGGTAAGGGTCTGTTCGACCGGTTCCGTTCGTTGCCGATCTGGTCGCTCGCGCCGTTCGCGGGGCTAATGGTCGGCGACGTGCTGCGCCATCTGATCGCGTCGCTGATTATCCTGAGTATCGGTATGCTGCTCGGTTACCGGCCGGAAACCGGCTTTTTCGGCGTGCTCGCGGCGTTCACGCTACTGCTGGCGATCGGTTTCGGCATCGGCTGGGTGTTCCTGGTGCTCGGTCTTGTCATGCGCACGCCCAATACTGTGATGACGATGGGATTCACGGGCATCATGCCGTTGGTATTCGCGTCGAACATCATGGTCGACCCGGCCACGATGCCCGGATGGTTGCGCGTTTTCGTGGAAGTTAATCCGGTGTCGTTGATGACCACGGCCATGCGCGGTTTGATGAACGGCGGCGCCACGTGGGAACAGCTTGGCCTTGCGCTACTCACGCCACTGTTGTTGACAATTGTGCTGGCGCCTTTGACATTATGGCTTTATCGACGGAGGTAGCGTAACGATGGCAGAGAATCCGCTGTACCACGATGGAATGCGCCAACTTCAAGATGCACGCGAAACGCGGCCGTTGGCGGACCGCCTTGAAAAAGTGACTGTGCACACCGCGTTCAGCGAAGAAGACCGTGCGTTTATCGAACGCTGCTCCATGTTCTTTGTTGCGACCGCGGACGCCGAGGGCCTGCCGGATTGTTCTTACAAAGGCGGCTTGCCTGGATTCGTACGCGTGATCGACGACCATACGTTGGCCTTTCCGGATTACGACGGTAATGGCATGTACCGATCCTGGGGAAATATTGTCGTCAACCCGCAGGTGGGACTACTGTTCGTGGACTTCGAGAATACACAACGAATACGGGTCAATGGCACGGCGCAGATCCGTGAGGACGATCCGTTGCGCGGCGAATATCCGGGTGCGGTATTCATCATACGCGTCACGGCCACGCGCATTTTTCCGAACTGCCCGCGCTATCTCCACAAGATGAAGCTGGTCGAATATTCCGCCTACTCCCCGCAAGCGGATTACATCCCGCCGATTCCCGCCTGGAAAACATTCGATACCTTTCGCGATGCCTTGCCGGCGCGCGACCGAGAGGAGAAGTAAAGAGTGAAGGAAATTGGAGTAATTGGTGTGTGACCCCAATCAGGCCACGGCGCGAAGCGATTCCTCAAACCGGTATTCCGCGCTACCAGCATTTGTTCCAGGTCGGGCGGATCAAGCTGCGTGAGTTGATTACCGACACCTTTACGCTGGATCAGGTAAATGACGCCATCGCGGGAATGCGAAACGGCAAGATCAGCGGGTGGTGCTTGATCAAGATGTAGCACTCACACTGAGAAAACCCGTTCCGCGTCAAGGCGCAAGTGCTGCAAAGCCACCGGCTGGATCGCCGCCGATTGTGGTGAAGCTGCCCCCGACATACACGGTACTGCCACTCACGGCGAGGGCATTGACCCGGGCATTGGCGTTGGGGTCCCAAGCTTGCAGCGTGCCGTCGGTGCCGATCGCGGCAAGATAGTTGCGCGCCGTACCGCCAATCGAGGTGAAATTACCTCCGGCATACACGGTGCTACCGCTCACGGTCAGGGCGGTGACCGAGCTATTAGCGTTGGGGTTCCAGTTCAGCAGCGTGCTGTTGCCAATAGAATTGGTACCGATCGCGGCGAGGTAGTTGCGCGTCGTGCCGCTGATCGTGGTGAAGCTTCCCCCGGCATACACGTTACCACCGCTTACGGCCAAGGCGTGGACCACGTTATTGGCATTGGGATTCCAAGTCTGCAAGATGCCGTCGGTGCCGATGGCGGCAAGACGGTTGCGGACCACGCCACCTATCGTGGTGAACCAACCCCCGGCATACACGGTGCTGCCGCTCGCGACGAGAGCATCGACCCGGTCATTGGCAGCGGGGTTCCAATTCAACAGCGTGCTGCTGCCAGTAACGTCGGTGCCGATCGCGGCAAGACGGCTGCGCACTGTGCCGCCGATCGTGGTGAACTCGCCACCGGCATAGACGTTGCCACCGCTCACGACGAGGGCGTGGACCGCGTTATTGGCATCGGGATTCCAGGTCTGCAACGTGCCGTCCGTGCCGATCGCGGCAAGACGGTTGCGCGCCACGCCACCCATCGTGGTGAAGTTACCGCCGACATACACGGTGCTGCCGCTCATGGCGAGGGCGTTGACATGGCTACCGGCATCGGGGTTCCAGGCCCGCAAAGTACTGTCAGCGCCAATCGCGGCAAGACGGTTGCGCGACGCGGGGTTCATCGAGTTGAAGTTACCTCCGGCATACACAGCGGTACCGCTCACAGCAACGGCGTTGACCGGGCCGGCGGCATCAAAGCTTTCGGCCTGCAGCGTGCCATCGATGCCGATCGCGACAAGACGGCCGCCGGCGAAGGTACCCCCCCCGCCGACGTACACCATGCCCCCGCTCACAGCGAGAGTGCTGACCCCAATACCGGTATTGGGGTTCCAGGTTTGCAGCGTGCCGTCGGTGCCAATCGCGGCGAGACCGTTACGTGCCGTGCCGCCAATCGAGGTGAAGTTGCCTCCGGCATACACGGTGCTGCCGCTCACGGCCAGGGCGGTGACCGAGCTCTTGAGACTGGCACTGGGATCCCAGGCTAGAAGGTTGCCGTTGGTGCCGATCGCGGCGAGACGGTTGCGCGGCGTGCTGCCGATGGTGGGGAAGTTACCCCCGACATACACGGTGCTGCCGCTCACAGCGAGGGCGAGAACCAAGTTACTGGCACTGGGGGGCTGAGTGGCATTGGGGTTCCAGACCGGATCCAAGCTGCCGTCGGTGCCGATCGCGGCAAGATAGTTGCGCAACGTGCCGCCGATCGTGGTGAAGCCACCCCCGACATACACGGTGCCGCCGCTCACGTCGAGGGCGTAGACCACGTCGTTGGCGTCAGGGTTCCAGGTCTGCAACGTCCCGTCGGTGCCGATGGCGGCAAGATGGTTGCGCGTTATGCCGTCGATTGAAGTGAAGTGACCGCCGGCATACACGATGTTGCCGTCCACGGCGAGGGTGAGGACAGCACCGTTGGCGTCGGGGTCCCAGGCCGGATCCACGGTACCGTCGGCAAGAATATGGGCAAGGCGATTGCGTGCTACGTCGTCCACCTGAGTAAAGTCACCGCCGATATACCAGCCGCCCGCGCCGTCGGGGGCGACGTCATTGATCATGCCGTTGACAAGGGGCGACTTCTCACCGCGCAGGCTGCCGAGGTTCCCGGCGTCGAGGACGACACCATAACCCGTGCGCGCGCCGATTTGGGTAAAGGTGCCGCCTAGGTAGGCGGTGCCGTCGGCGCCTGTAACCAAAGCGGACACCGCACCATTGGTCACCAACACATCGGGCCGAGCGCCAGTCCCGTTTGAGACCGCGCGTTGACCGCTGGCGTGGTTAGCCTCAAGGTAAAAATAATAGGTCTGGCCGTTGGTGAGGCCCGTGATCGTGTGTGGCGAGGTAACGTTCGAATGCAGCGTGCCGCCCGGACAGGAGGCGATTTGCGTAATATCACAGTTCGGTGCGGTGGCGTAGTAGAGGTTGTAATTGATCGCCCCGGTATCGCTCCAGCTCAGGTTCACCACTTTGGACAAGGATTGCGCGGTCAACACCAAGCTGCTCAAACTGCTTAAACAGACAACCGCTACGGATGTGACATTGGCGTTACTCACCGTTCCTTGGCCGCCGGTAACGGAACATTGCTGGCCGCTGGGTTGAGTCAGGACGGTCACATTGTAAGTTCCACCGCTGGCGAGCGGTGGGACGAAGGTAAAGTTACCGTTGACCGCGATGGTGAGGTTGTCGCCGCCATTGTTTTGCAACTCCACGTTGCCGCTGAGCCCGGATACCGTGCCGCCAATCGTATAGCTGTTGGTGGTGCAACTCACACTCACCGTCGTGACATTAGTACCCACGACTGCGCCCGAACCATTTGTGACCGCGCAGGTTTGCGACGGCGATGACGGTTGAGTCATGACCGTAATGGCATAGGCGCCGCCGCTGGCGAGTGCCGTGGTGAACGTGAAACCACCGTTGGCGCTAATGGCGAGGTTGTCGCCGCTGTTGTTACGCAGCACCAGCCCGGTGCCCGTGAGTCCCGAGACTGTTCCGCCTACGGTGTAACTATTCGTTAGTGGCGTGACGTCACCCGTGT